>CAKUYM010000037.1 GCA_934716785.1 uncultured Bacteroides sp.
TGACTATAGTCAGACGAAAGAAACACTATAGTTAGACGAAAGGTTAACTATAGTCAGACGAATAAATATATGCATCCGGAGGAACAGATACCTTGGAAAGAAAGAATAAATATATGCATGTGCAGAGCTAAACAAGTTCATCCGCGCCCGTAATGGATTTAATCAAGCGGAATACGCCTGCCTATTTTGCAGAGGAAGAAGCTGCTGATTTAAGTAAATACTTAGATAATGAAATTGAGCGGTATTATGTCGTGCTTTTCGATAATAAAAGAGAAATCATTTGAAAGCCAATTGCCGGCATATAGGATTGATGTGCCAAAGTCCATTGATACCATTCGGGAAATAACAGTCCGAACTTCACAACTTGTTTATCAGTTCTACGAGAAACAAGGGTTTGTGTTGAAACATACAAAAAAAGGCTATTGGGCTAAAGGGTTCGATATGTACTATATGGAATATGAAAATCTGCATCCCAACAACCGTCCATCGGTATAAGACCATTTAAAACATAAGATTAATTCCTCTCTTCTGTGAAGCATTGAACCGTTCAATCTCCAAAGAGAGGGATTTGTTTAATTGCCCTGCCATAAACGCCAAAAAAGACCTGCGCATGATGCAGATTGCATTCAGCCGCTTTAAGGACTTTCTGAAAGAACAGTATCCTCTATATGAGTGCAATATCAAACCCGAATTTATCAATAAGGACATGATGGTTCTATTTGTGGATTATTTGCAATCCCGCAGTGTTGGCGAGGAAGCGAAAAGTATCTATCAGCGTTTCAAGAAAGTGATACACTATGCCATCGAACATGATGTGATACTGAAAGACCCTTGCAAAGAGGTTATTTGCAAGGTAGATGACCAAATGTTACGGAAAGACGTGCTTTCACTGGAAGAAATTCAGGCTCTTATCAACTGCCATTATGAGAATGAGAACCCGATGGTAAGACATGCCTTTGAATGAATGTTTGCTCTCTATTATTGGCGAATCTCCAGCAGATGGCAACAAAAATGTGCTTATTTTTAATCTGCCATCCTATGAAAGCTGCTGTAAGTCAGTGAAACATTGGGTTAAAAGAGCCGGAATAGACAAGCACATAAGCTGGCATTGATTCCGTCATTCACTTGCAGTGAATATCCTTAACAATGGTGCTAATATTAAAACAGTAGCCAGTTTGCTCGGACATAGCGTGCTAAAACATACGGAGAAATACACCCGTGTAGTAGATAAGCTAAAAGAAGAAGTTTTAGGCTATGTTATGTCGGGGTCTGAGATTCGGCACTCACTGACTGCCGAATTCACTGCACCAATTCGGCACTTGGAGAGTGCCAAATTACAAACTACTGATAGTCAAACGATAGAATGGCACATTCCTGCCAATAAGATATTCAACAGAATACTTTATACACATCTTAAAAGTATTGTAAAAATTGAGAATCCGATAAAACGTGCATTCTACGAAATGGAAACAATTCGTGGGTGCTGGTCCGTTAAAGAATTAGAACGGCAAATAGCCTCTCTATATTATGAACGTAGCGGACTATCTCAAAACAAAGAAGCACTGTCGGCAATCGTACAACGCCAAGCTACCCAACTGCAACCTAAAGATGTCATAAACACGCCAATAACCTTAGAGTTTTTAGGATTGAATGAACGAGCCTTAGTAACAGAAAACAATTTAGAACAAGCCATCCTTGATAACTTACAGAATTTCTTGTTGGAAATGGGGCATGGTTTTTGTTTTGAAGCTCGCCAAAAACGAATATTAATAGATGAAGACTACTTCTTTGTAGACCTTGTATTCTATCACCGGATTTTAAAATGTCATATAATTGCAGAATTGAAAATTGATAAATTCAAACACGAATATGCTTCTCAACTAAATATGTATCTCAATTATTATAAGGCTGAGGTAATGCAAGTTGATGACAATCCACCTATTGGCATCCTGCTCTGCACAGAAAAAGGAGATACTTTAGTCAAATATGCCACAGCTGGGTTAGATCCCAATATTTTTGTACAGAAATATATGATTCAGCTTCCAAGCGAAGAAGAGATCAAGAACTTCATTTCAAAGGAGATTGAATATTAGAACAAAAACAATAGATACTTTGAAGTCTTCAAATGTAAAATGCTCCAATTCGAAATATTGGATAACTAAATCACTACGTGTTTGCAGAAGTTCCATTAGGATATGAAAATTCTTATTGCTTTCATTTAAACGTGGTGCCGCCCTGCCATCGTTTTCAACAGACAAAAAAAACATTTCCATTAAAACATAAGCACGGTTCCAAAAAGAGGAATTTCAAACTGAGCCGAACAAATTGGGGAACACCTTTATAAAAAGAAGAAAGCTAAATGATAGTTTTCAATCATTTAGCTTTCTTTCTTGTACCCAGACCCGGGGTCGAACCGGGATGGAAGTGAATCCACTGGTGTTTGAGACCAGCGCGTCTACCGATTCCGCCATCTGGGCGCATACTTGATTTCTCAATTGCGGTGCAAAGATACGACATAATTTCGAATATACAATAGTTTAGCAAAAAAAAGGAGAAAAAAATAATAAAACTTATCTTAAACGCTTCTCTATTCAGAGAATAAACCGTACATTAGCAGAAACTTTAAAACAGAATCACCATCATGACAAATAAGGATAATTATTGCGTGATTATGGGTGGCGGCATTGGCAGCCGCTTCTGGCCGTTCAGCCGTAAAACATTGCCCAAGCAATTCTTAGATTTCTTCGGAACCGGTCGTTCGCTCTTACAACAGACTTTTGACCGTTTCCAAAAGATTATTCCAACAGAAAATATCCTCATCGTTACCAATGCAATATATGCGGACTTAGTGAAGGAGCAGTTGCCCGAAGTAAGTGAAGCGCAAATTCTGCTGGAACCCGCAAGAAGAAATACAGCGCCATGCATAGCATGGGCTTCTTATCACATCAGGGCACTGAACCCGAATGCCAATATCGTAGTCGCCCCCTCGGATCACCTGATCTTAAAAGAAGATGAGTTCCTCGCTGCCATTGAAAAAGGAATGGATTTCGTTTCACACTCGGAAAAACTGCTGACATTAGGAATTAAGCCCAACCGTCCCGAAACCGGATACGGATATATACAGATTGACGAGCCTGCCGGTGACAACTTCTACAAAGTAAAAACATTCACGGAGAAACCGGAACTGGAATTAGCGAAAGTATTTGTAGAAAGCGGTGAATTTTATTGGAATTCCGGACTGTTCATGTGGAACGTAAATTCTATCATTAAAGCGGGTGAAGAGCTATTGCCCGAGCTGTCTGCCAAGTTATCACCCGGCAAGGATATTTATGCTACTGACGCAGAAAAAGCATTTATCGAAGAAAACTTCCCCGCATGCCCCAATGTATCTATAGACATAGGTATCATGGAGAAAGCGGATAATGTATATGTATCTTTGGGAGATTTCGGATGGTCTGACTTGGGGACATGGGGCTCTCTTTATGATTTATCACAAAAAGACACGGAAGGCAACGTTACCCTGAAATGCCACTCACTGCTTTATAACAGCAAAGATAATATGGTAGTACTACCTAAAGGAAAGTTGGTCGTGATTGACGGACTGGAAGGATATCTGATTGCAGAATCAGACAATGTACTGCTGATTTGCCGCAAAGACGAGGAGCATGCTATCCGTAAATATGTGAATGATGCCCAAATGCAACTGGGCGACGACTTTATTTAAACAAGCCGATTACGAATAAAAGAATCGCAAAAGAACAAATAGTGAGCGGTGGACTCCTTGCAAGAAAATCATACAAGGAATCCACCGCTCACTATTTATTATACCACCGCTCGCTATTTGTTATAGCCGAATAAGATTCTCTCCAAAACGGGAAGAGACGTTTTTCGAATCAGGGAGAGCGCTTAAACAATCTCTATCCCCTGTTCTTTGCAAAGTTGCACCCCCAAGTCTTTCAATCTGAATTTCTGAATCTTTCCACTGCCCGTCATCGGGAATTCATTTACAAAGAAAATGTATTTGGGAATTTTATAGCGGGAGATTTTATTTCTACAGAAATCGCGTACATCCTCCGCTTCCATCACCACACCCTCATGTAGAATAACAAACGCCCCGACAGCCTCGCCATATTTCTTCGAAGGGATGCCCGCTACCTGAACATCTTTCACCCCATCAAGTTTATAAAGAAATTCTTCGATTTCACGCGGATAGATATTCTCACCGCCACGGATAATCATATCCTTGATACGCCCGGTGATCCGATAATTTCCATCTTCGTCCTTTATACCCAAATCACCGGAATGGAGGAAGTTATCGGCATCCAAGACTTCGGCTGTAGCCTCGGGATTTTTGTAATATCCCTTCATCGTGTTATAGCCACGGTTGCACATTTCACCTTGCACGCCTACCGGACATTCCTCACCCGTTTCCGGGTCAAGCACTTTCACTTCTGTAAACTCGAAATCACGCCCGACAGTATTGCAACGCACTTCGAACGGATCATCAATGCGGGTAGCCGTCATTCCGGGAGCAGTCTCCGTAAGCCCGTAGACACTGGTCACTTTCATAAACATCTTCTCTTCCACCTGCCTCATCAGTTCGACAGGACACAATGAACCCGCCATGATACCTGTACGAAGGCAAGACATATCAAAAAGATCGAACATAGGATGATGCAGCTCGGCAATAAACATGGTCGGCACCCCGTAAAGAGCCGTGCAGCGTTCCTTATGGATGGAAGCCAACACAACCAACGGGTCAAAACGCTCCACCATGACCTGTGTACAACCATGAGTCAGACAATTCATCGTTGCCAACACGACTCCAAAGCAATGAAACAACGGCACGCAACAGCAAAGTTTATCGTCCGCCGTAAATTTCATATGCTCACCGGTCAGGAAACCATTGTTGGCTATATTATAATGTGTCAGCATCACCCCTTTCGGGAAGCCGGTAGTTCCTGACGTATATTGCATATTTACCACATCATGGCAATTGACCTTACTTTTGAGTTCATCCAGACGACTATCTTCCACATTGTCTCCCAACAACAGGATTTCAGCCGTGTTATACATCCCCCGATGCTTCTCCTGCCCCACATACACCACATTCTTCATACATGGAAAACGCTCACTCTTCAAATGACCGCGTTGGCAGACTTTCAATTCGGGAAGCATGGCATAAGTCATCTGCACAAAGTCACTGTCTTTCTCGCCGTTCACGATACAAAGAGTGTGCATATCCGAGTTCCGGCAAAGATATTCAAGCTCGGCCTGCTTATAGTTTGTATTTACTGTGACATATACCGCCCCTATCTTTGCACAGGCATACAACAATGTCAGCCAGTCGGGAACATTGGCCACCCAGATGCCGACATGCGTCCCCCGCTCCACTCCAACGGCGATAAGTCCCTTTGCCATATCATCCACACGGCGATTAAAACGGCTCCATGTAAAACGGAGGTTGCGGTCGGAATATACGATATATTCTTTGTCGGGAGTCTCTTCCGCCCAGTGTTCGAGCCACTGCCCCAAAGTACGGTCAAATAATTGCTGCATGCAGTTTGTATTGATTGGTTAGTGATTGATGTGTCCCGTTAAATCGGCGTATAAATTACCGCGAGAATCTTGGCGGCCCGTCCCTCGTAAGCGTGTACATGATGAGGCACGATGGAATCATAATAAATGCTGTCGCCTTCTTCGAGCAGATAGGTATTCTTGCCATAGCTGATTTCCATAACCCCTTCCATGACCATAATAAACTCTTCGCCTTCATGTGAGGAAAGTACGAAATCGGTATCTTCCGTCGGCATCACGTCAATGATGAACGGCTCCATATGCCGGTCCGCCTTCGACTTGGACAAAGAGTGGTACTCCATGTGCTTGCGAGAATGAATCGCATTGTTGGAGAAACTGATTGCATCCGTAGCCTCTTTTTTACGGCACACCACCGGTCCCGTCTCGTCCTGATCGTCAAGAAAAGTGCCCAAACGGACTCCTAACACACGCGCAATCTTTATAAGGGGTGCAAGAGAAGGAATATCGATATTATTCTCGATACGCTCCACCTGCTCGATAGCCAATCCCGAACGTTGCGCCAACTCTTCTATGGTAATTGATTTGCCTTCGCGGAGAGCTTTAATTTTTTCGCCAACAATTTTACTCGTATCCATATTGTAAGTATTTAAGTGATCAAAGGTTACAAATTATAATAGTATCAGTTGCAAAAATAACAAAATCTTTAAACGGACACAATTATAACCGAAGAAAATATGGCAATACGACAGAAAAAGAAAGAACTAAAAAAGCCGCTTCCTACAATAAGGAAACGGCTTTTTAAATCTTTCGCGGCAAGTAGATTACTTACGCAAACCGAGCTCTTTAACGATAGCACGATATCTTTCGATATCTTTAGCCTTCAGGTAATCGAGCAAGCGACGGCGCTTACCTACCAACATTGTTAAAGCTCTCTCTGTACTATAATCTTTTCTGTTGAGCTTCATGTGCTCAGTCAGACGAGAAATACGGTAGGAAAACAAAGCTATCTGAGCCTCAGCTGAGCCAGTATCAGTGTTAGACTTTCCGTACTTTCCGAAGATTTCTTGCTTTTTAGCAGCGTCTAAATACATAATTCTTAGAATTTTAATATAGTAAATTATTCTTTTGAGCGTGCAAAGATAGGGATTATCTTTATATCCCACAACGATTTACAAGAAAAAATTACGTTCATTGCATATATTTCTAATCCTTATTTCGTACCTTTGCAGCCAAATAATAGGTATTATATGCAAAATATTAGAAACATTGCAATCATTGCCCATGTTGACCATGGGAAAACAACGCTGGTTGACAAGATGCTTTTGGCGGGAAATCTGTTCCGCAGCAACCAAAATAGTGGTGAACTTATTTTGGACAACAACGATCTGGAACGTGAGCGCGGTATAACGATTCTCTCCAAAAACGTTTCCATCAACTACAACGGCACCAAGATTAATATTATTGATACTCCGGGACACAGCGACTTCGGTGGAGAAGTAGAACGCGTATTGAACATGGCCGACGGCTGTATCCTGTTGGTAGATGCTTTTGAAGGCCCGATGCCTCAAACACGCTTTGTTCTGCAAAAGGCGTTGGAAATAGGGCTGAAGCCTATCGTGGTAGTTAATAAGGTAGACAAGCCCAACTGCCGTCCGGAAGAAGTATACGAGATGGTTTTCGATCTGATGTTCAGCCTTAATGCAACGGAAGACCAATTAGACTTCCCCGTTATCTACGGTTCTGCCAAGAACAATTGGATGAGTACCGACTGGCAACACCCGACCGACAGTATCACGCCACTTCTGGATTGTATCATCGAAAATATCCCTGCTCCGCAGCAATTGGAAGGAACCCCGCAAATGCTGATCACCTCTTTGGATTACTCCTCTTATACAGGACGTATCGCTGTGGGTCGCGTACATCGCGGCACATTGAGAGAGGGCATGAACGTGACGCTCGTGAAACGGAACGGAGATATGATCAAGACCAAGATTAAGGAACTTCACGTTTTCGAGGGCTTGGACCGCGTCAAGACAACAGAAGTTTCTTCCGGTGATATTTGTGCACTGGTAGGTATCGATGGGTTTGAAATCGGAGATACTGTCTGCGACTTCGAGAATCCGGAAGCATTGCCACCAATCGCAATTGACGAACCGACCATGAGTATGCTGTTCACCATCAACGATTCTCCTTTCTTCGGCAAAGACGGTAAATTCGTAACTTCACGCCATATCCACGACCGCCTGATGAAGGAACTCGACAAGAATCTCGCCCTCCGCGTAAGGAAGAGTGAAGAAGACGGCAAATGGATTGTTTCCGGTCGTGGCGTACTTCACCTTTCCGTATTGATTGAGACCATGCGCCGCGAAGGATATGAACTGCAAGTGGGTCAGCCGCAAGTTATCTTCAAGGAAATTGACGGTGTGAAATGCGAACCGATTGAAGAACTGACAATCAACGTGCCGGAAGAGTATTCAAGCAAGATTATAGATATGGTTACCCGTCGCAAAGGTGAGATGGTGAAGATGGAAAATACAGGCGAGCGTATCAATCTTGAATTCAATATGCCTTCACGCGGTATCATCGGCTTGCGTACCAATGTACTGACCGCTTCTGCCGGCGAGGCCATCATGGCACACCGCTTCAAAGAATACCAACCGTATAAAGGAGAAATCGAACGCCGCACCAACGGTTCTATGATTGCCATGGAGAGCGGAACAGCTTTCGCTTATGCCATCGACAAGCTTCAGGATCGCGGTAAATTCTTCATCTTCCCGCAGGACGAAGTTTATGCGGGGCAGGTTGTAGGCGAACACTCTCACGACAATGACTTGGTTGTCAATGTTACCAAATCGAAGAAACTGACCAATATGCGTGCTTCCGGTTCGGACGAGAAAGCCCGTCTGATTCCGCCCGTCCAGTTCTCGCTCGAAGAAGCGCTGGAATATATCAAAGAAGACGAATATGTAGAAGTTACTCCGAAAGCAATGCGTATGCGTAAAGTGATTCTGGATGAAATCGAACGTAAACGCGCGAATAAGAACTAAGCAAAGGACTATGTCCGAACTATAAAACAAAATTCCCCTCGCTACATATTATTTGCAGCGAGGGGAATTTCATTTAATCACTTCCGCTCCACAATCTCAAAAGGAACACGCAGCGATACCCCTTTCTTCATCAGGTTCATAAGGTTGGGATAAAGCCGTTTTTTGAACGATTCCCAATCACGGGACTCCATTTGCGTCCATCCGGCTTCCGCCAATGCCAATCCACGGGGATAAGTCATATAAGTAGCCCGATTTATATCTCGGATAGCTTCACCCCACAGAGTACCCATTACGCCTTGGATATGCGCCTGTTCCTGTGCAGGCACTCCATATCCCGGATCAAACTGGTAAGATTTCTGCAAAGTAGTGACAGGCATCCCCCAATTATTGAATTCCGGCAGGTCACCTTTGAGTTGGGGATAATCGAAATAGGCATACTCTCCCGGAGCCATTATCAGCCGATTGCCATATTTCCGAGTAAGTTCCAAGCAGGTAGGGGTCAACCCACCCCGCCAACTGACCAACGTCACATTTTTCGGATAGGGAAACAAATAATCATTGGCAGGCGGATAGATGTTGTCCAGTTCACACCAAAGTATAGGAGTTTTGCCGTTATCCTCCACAAACGAAAGCATGCGACCGAAGAAAGGGATCATCAACTGAGATGCTTTCTGATAGCCCAACTCTTTCATCATAGCCTGACAGCGTCCGCACTTAGTCCAGTTCTTTTCTACAACAGCCTCGTCTCCCCCCAGATGAATATAGCGGGATGGGAACAAGGAGGCAATTTCTTTTATAATATCCCGATAGACAGTATATACCTTTTCATTGTTTGCGCACAACATCAAGCCCACAGTTTGGCCGACATTTTTGGGCAAGGTATCCGTATGCGTACAGCCCAATTCGGGATAGGCTGCCAATATAGCCACGGTGTGACCGGGGATGTCCAGTTCAGGGATAATTTCAACATGGCGCTGCGCTGCATATCGGATTAAATCCACAAGTTGCTCCTGAGTATAATAGTCTTTACTCACTAACTTAGGATGTTTTCGGATTTCCACTCGCCAGCCTTGATCGTCTGTCAGGTGCAACTGGAGAACATTATACTTATAACGTGACATCTGGTCAATATAGAACTTGACATCATCCACCGGAAGAAAATGGCGTGCCGGATCGAGCATCAACGCACGATGTGCAAATCTCGGTGCATCATCTATACAAACAGAAGTGAGTCTCTTTTGAGAAGTAGCGCAGGCATCGCCCAACAGAAGTTGGTCGAAAGTCATCACGCCATAGTAAACGGCAGCGGCAGTAGCCCCTCTGACCGTTACACCTTTGGGGGTTATATCAAGAATATAATGTTCTGCACCTTCCATAGCGGGATCAATCAGCAAACGGATGTCTGCACGCTCCGATTCCGAAGAAGGAATTTCCACCTGCATCCTATCTCGCAGAATATGCTGCAAACTGCGTGCAGCAAATTCCAGTTCCGGACGATTCCAATAAACCGCTGTCTTTCCGTGCCGAACGGCAAATGGCTTCTCCTTACTTAAAGTGACCTGATTGGGCATGGGCAGTAATGCCGAAGTTACGTCTTGAGCAGACAAGCGCCCTACCAACAAAAACAGACATATACAAATAAAGGTCCTCATCTTACCACCTATTTATATCATTTATTTAATGAATGTTTTAATACGCCTTTCTCCGCGTCATAGTCAATCCGATAAATTCGTCCTTTTACCGTTCTGAAAGACAATACCTTATCCGCATACCTTATCACACAGTCTCCACCTGCCCCGGAATGCACCGTGGCTTCCTCCAACAGACCATTCTTCCATGCCATGTCTATCACAAAATTGCCTTTCGCACAAATGCCCGTGACAGAACCGTCCTTCCATGCATCCGGCAGGGCAGGCAACAACTGGATAAATCCCATATGGCTTTGGAGCAACATCTCGGTGACTCCCGCCACTCCCCCAAAGTTTCCATCAATTTGAAAAGGCGGGTGTGTATCCCAAAGATTGTCCACCGTCCCGTTCTTTAATAAATTGCCAAACAAAGTATAAGCATGATTGCCATCCTGCAAACGTGCCCATTGATTCAACTTCCATCCCATGCTCCAACCGGTAGCCCCGTCACCACGATGCACCAGCACCACTTTGGCAGCTTTCGCCAATTCGGGAGTTGTAATCGGAGAAACCGTGTGTCCCGGATGCAACCCGAACAAATGGTTCACATGACGGTGCTCGTCTTTCGGATCATCAATATCTACCGACCATTCCATCAACTGACCGTAACGCCCTATTTTATAAGGAGCAAGATGTGCAAGCACATGTTCCCACTGCTTGCGTTCCTTCTTGTCCACCCCCAGCACTTTGCTCGCTTCAATAGCATCCAGCAAGATTTCACGCACCACAGCGTGCACAAAAGTAGCGCCTTGGTCGATAGGTCCATGTTCCGGTGAAGTGGAAGGTGCCGCCGTGTATGTACCGTCCGGCTTATGCCACAAGTAATCGACTGTAAAATCCGCACTGCTCTTTATCAAGTCATACCCGGTTTCTTTCAAGAATTTCAAGTCTCTCGTATAGTCATAATACTCCCAAATATGAGTAGCCAACCAAGGACCGGCCATCGGGTTGAAGTTCCACGACATATCCTGGCTTTCCAACGGAGTGGTAAACCCGAATATATTACCGGAGATAGACGCCGTCCACCCTCTCGCGCCAAAATATGACTGTGTCGTCTTCTCACCCGGCTTTACCAATGTACGGATAAAATCAACCAAGGGAAGCATACACTCGTTCAGATTCGTAGAACAAGCCGGCCAATAATTCATCTGAATATTAATATTATTGTGATAATCCACACGCCACGGACCGTCTACGTTATTATGCCAAATTCCTTGCAGATTGGCAGGCATATTTCCCGGACGGGAACTGGCAATCAACAGATAACGTCCGAACTGATAATACAATTCTTCCAGATAATAGTCCGGTTGTCCCTTCCGGTAGTTCTTCAGACGCTGTGAAGTAGGCACATTTATCCGATTCATCACAGGATTCAGATTCAGCTTCACCCTATTAAACAGTGCGGCATAATCTTCATAATGCTGATTGAACAAAGCGGCATATCCTGAAGCAACAGCATTCTCCATCCATTGTTTTGTCGTCTCCGCCGGATTAACCCCGACATAAGCTTTCGGATTCTTAAAATCCGGATCAAAATCAGGCTTATAATCCGTATCCGCCGTGATATAGAACACAACCTCATCTGCCCCATTCACGGTCAATTTCCCATCTGTATTTGCCAGCGTCCCACCTTTGGTCTCAGCCTGAATACGTACCACATACTTCATTCCGTTATTATCCAAAGAAGCGGAATAAACCAAACCGTTGCTACCATCGGCAGCCATGCTTCCCGTAGATACCGGATTAGGGGCATAACTGAACACCAGGTTCTGCTTCCCCGGTCGGTCGGCACTAAAACGCACCACCATCACATTGGCCGGATAAGAAATGAAATAGTTGCGCTGATAAGCCACCTTATCTTTCTTAAACTGCACAACAGCCATTGCCGAATCCAAAGACAAGATGCGTCTGTAGTCGCTCATCCCAATGACACTCAACCCGGTTTCCACATAAAATTCTCCCATTGTCGTGAAATTCCCGAACCGGAAAGGCTTTTCTCCGTCAGCTTCATAAGACACTTCACTATTAAAATTCTGCCGCGTCAGCATCTCGGCTTTCTTTTGATCGCCCTCTGAAAACGCCTTGCGTATCTCATCTAAAATATGTGCCGACTGTTTATTCACATTCCAATAATAATCCGCCCCTTTTGCCGTATTCGGTCCGCCCCGCCAAAGCGTCTTCTCATTAAAGGTGATACGCTCAGCCTCAACGGAGCCCATTACATTAGCCCCCAAACTGCCGTTGCCAATCGGCAATGATTGCGATTCCCAAGCCACATCCGGATTGCGGGCCGTGCTACCGGCAGTTTCCGGTTTATTCTCGCCTTTCCACATATCCGATCTTCCGCCATACCACACGGCATGCCCCTGCAATGTGTTAGGAGTATCAAACCAAATGGAGAGTCCTTTAGTATAATCCGTATCTTCTGCATGAACTACAGACACGACACATAAGGCACAGATAAAAAATGAATTAAATAGTTTCATCGGCATAATATAAATTTAAGATTAATATTGGAAAACGCAATCTGCACAAAAATAAGGAATATTCATTACTTATACGCATAATAGGTAAAGATTTAATATGCAAGCTGCACATATCCTTCATATTTTCAGAAAGACACGATGCTTGTACATCATCCTCAATATCAAAAAGACAATAAGATAGTTGCCGAAACTCAACCATACCGGATAATAATTGCCAAG
Organism: uncultured Bacteroides sp.; assembly: GCA_934716785.1. Classification (GTDB taxonomy): domain Bacteria; phylum Bacteroidota; class Bacteroidia; order Bacteroidales; family Bacteroidaceae; genus Bacteroides. The sequence goes on from CAKUYM010000037.1 coordinate 12,979, forward strand.
ATATTGTTCCAAGCCATAACTGACAGAAGCCACGACAGAACGGAAATTAACGACTTCACCTAAAATATAGGCAGTGATGGAATTCATTCCGTAAATCTTCAGCCAATCCAATCCGCAAGTATGACCTTTATAGTCTATCCAATAATAAAACAGCCCCATAAGCAGAAAGCAAAGTCCGCCGGAAAACAGAGTCATACTGCAGGTCCACAACCGTTTGATAATAGGCATTTGCAGACTCCACAGCAGGGATATCCCGATTAATGCCATGCCCACCAATAATAAAAGCCGCACTACCCTCTTTCTATTATCCTTTCCCTCTTTCATTATCTTTCCTGCAAAAGCGCCCAGCATTACCGTCACTCCAAAAGTCAGACTGCTCCATATCCAAGTATAAGTATAATTCGGAGAGAAATGCCAATTACCATCCTCCCCCCAATACACGCCATCACGAAAGCGCCCCAGCACCAACCTATCCACTTTCTCCGCAAAATTTCCTTCGGGAGAATAATCTCCTCCAAAAGTCATGGGAATCCAATAAGTCACAAGAAGCAGCAGTGTGATCAATATCTGATACTTGAAAGAACAATGAAGCAAAATAAAGGCGGAAATAAGATATCCCGTAGCTATCGCCTGCAAAGTATTTGAATACAGATAAAGACTGTCCGGATTCAAACCCAACAAGTTTCCCTGTACAATCATGCCAAAGATAAACAGCAAGACAAACCGTCTGAATATTTTCCGATAGACAGCCCCCTTATCCGGATTCTCTTTGAACTTGGCAAAGGAGAAAGGCATAGAGGCACCTGTCATAAACAGAAAAAGCGGCATCACAAGATCCCAAAACCGAAAGCCAATCCAAACCTCATGATCAAACTGATATAAAACGCCATTAAGCCACGGAAGATTCAGACGCTGCCCCAAAGCCACAAATACAGGTTGGAAGAAAACCAAAAGAAAGAGGTCGAACCCACGCAGGATATCGAGCGATGCCAAACGTCCGGAAACAGGAGACAAAGGTGTATTCATAAACATTATAACTTTTCAAATTAAAAAAAGGAGCCGTTGCATAACGTGCTTGACACCATTCCAACGACTCCCAAGAACTCAATCGTTTGATTTCAGTTTATTTGCAACAAATATATCGAAATAATACCTATTTATTCAATACAACTTTGACAGTCCATATTTTTTTAGTTCCATTTGCAGCCATGACACTATATTTGCGCTCAGAAGTCCAATCGCCCGGCGCCCCCAATTTCGGAGAGCCGTCCAAGGGCGTCACACGCGCTGCTGTAGACACATTGAAATACACAACCAAGTTATTCAAAGATACTTTTGCACGTTCGGCATCAGTAAAAGTTCCACTTGCAGAAGGTATAGTAAAGGTTGCAGTAACCACAGCTTCCTCCTCATTGATATCGTTAGATTTCTCCAATTCCTTTTCCGCAACCTTAAACTCACCCGTCAAAGCATCCTTTTCCGTCGTATAATAGCGGTGATATGCACCGACCGAAGTTATTTCCGCTTCTTCATAAGCCTCAAGTTCATCCTTGCATGAGGAAACAAATGGCAGACATAACAGTATAAGCAACCATTTCAGGTCTGATAATTTAATTCTATTCATTGTTCTTATTTCATTAATTAATAATTCGAATATTGGTCATCATTCTACCACAGAGGATTCTGGTCTTTCTCCGTAATAGCAGAGTTGGCATTAATCAAGCCTTGTGGAATCGGATACAAGTAACGTTTCTTGGAGAAAGTACGATCGGCGTTTCCATATCCCTGCGTACCGATAAACATACGATGGCGATCACTGCTGATCTCAATAAATGTGGCCGGAGTGCGCAGTTCCTTGATAACCTCACTGCCGGCAGGCTGTCCGTCGTTTGCCTCTTCCCCATATTTTCCCCAGCGCAGCAAAGACCAATAATAGTCGCTTTCCATCGGTAATTCCACATGACGTTCAATCTTATAATCATTCCACGCCTCAGCTAATGTAGCGGCATTAGATTCCGGCAAACCGCCATGTACTGTACGCGTCTGATTGAAAGTAGCTACAGCCTCCGACAATTTTGAAGGGTCATTTTTTGCCAAGCAAAGAAGAGCTTCAGCCTTATTCAACAGCGCACGTCCATACCGGAAAATCACATAATGATAGTCAGTGGGAACATCATAAAATATACGCCAATCATTAATATAAACACCCTTTCGCCACAAGTAATTGGTCGCTCCCATTTCAGCAGTACCCGGAGCCTCTCCCAAGCTGCAACGTTGCAGATTTCCGGTCTTGTGCATCGTAACCAATTCACCGTAGAATTCACAAGAATCCTGTACTATCGTTGCATAGAAACGTTTATCACGATGTGTGTACATAAAATCATTAATATGTGTTTCGTCAGCCTTGTCTTTCGTTTCATAGGCCAAGGTATGCTCATCTAACTCATCGGCATTCACTGCCAAATCTCTTACAGCATCATTAGAAATGGCATTGGTATTATTCACAAACTGAGAAGTTGTATTCCATCTTTTCGCTTCATTTGTCAACTGATCAATAACCAGATAATCATCTACAAGATTCTGTGAAGGAGAATGTTCCAGCCAGCATTCGAATACCCAATCTCTTTTAAACAGAGGGCCACGTCCCAACTTCTTCAAATTATCATTTCCCTGATTAGGTATTACTGTCTGCATATAAGTATCACCACCATTCGTATTCTCCTTACTAAAATATCGAGCCAGAATAATCTCCGATGAAGAATAAGGGCTTTCTTGATTAAACATTCCGCCATAATTAGCATCCAAAGAATATCCCTGAATGGCATCTACCGCCACTACGGCCTGTTCCCACAATTTTTTCTTTCGTGCGGCATCCGTGCTGTAGGCCGCAGCCGTCAGGCACACTTCCGATTTCAAGGCCCGGGCGGCATTAGCATTGGCGCGTCCGGCAGGATACGTCTCCGGCAATCCCGCTATGGCATCATCCAGATCGCTCAATATCAAGTCATAGGTTTGGTCGATAGATTCGGTAAGGGGCAGATTGAATTCATCATCTACTTGCAATGTCCTGTCCACCCAAATCACACGTCCACAATGTTTCGCCTGATAATAGTATATCATAGCCCGGAGCATTTTCCCTTCGGCAACCAGCTCTTTCTTATCCTGATCGGATAAAGCTGCAGAAGCAGAAGCTTGTTCAATAATCAAGTTACACCGGCGGATAATGGAGAACTTGTCAAAGCCGAAATCATGTTCCCTATTTATCAGGTCACGCGCTTCTCCCGGACAACTCTGTCGGAGAATAGTGTTCAACGTTATCTGGTCGTCTTCCCAGAATTGGTGATACAAACTCAAAATATCGGGATAAGTGCGCAGCACGAATGCATCGGCAGTAGACCGGGTTCCCCAGACTAACTCTTCCGAATAAGTTTCCGTAGGTTTCGTATCTAAAAAATGCTCACAACTTTGCAGTGTCAACATCCCTCCTAAGAGTGCAGGAACTATATATTTTACTAATTTCATATTCTGTGTTTTTTAAGTTATTAGAATCCAATGTTAAAACTAATCGAATATATCCTGCTGACAGGATAAGTATATAAATTAGTCTCACCGATTTCAGGGTCAATATTATATTTATTTGATCCGCTGAATGTCAATAGGTTGTATCCACTCAGAGAAACATCACACTTCGTTATCCATGGTACTCTCTTCAAAACTTTATGTTTCAAGTCATAACCTATATTCAAGTTCTTCAGACGGATATAGCCGGTATTGACCAACCAAAAGTCAGATGTCTCACTATTGTTACTGCCATTATATTTAGTAGTACTTCGCAAGCGTGGGAAACTGGCGTTACGATTATCCGGTGTCCAAACATCTCTTTGGAAATCATAAATTACAGACAAATACCCATAATCAGAACCTTGTCCCCGCAATCTGTCTCCAAAATAAAAGTCCTTTGCCGTAGCTCCCTGCCACAACATATTCATAAACCAGCCTTTATAGTTCAGGTCTACACTTATACCATACTGCCCGCGGGGAGAAGAATTCTTACCGATACGGTGCTGGTCATTAGCATCAATTATACCGTCTCCGTTGAAATCGTAATACTTGATATCACCGGCTCCCAAGTTCACCGAGTTCTGACGTTTAGGAGAGTTCATCACATCTTCCTGATTTTGATAATATCCCAAAGATTCATAACCGATCCCCCAATACCCCTTCGCATGAGTTGTACGTTTATAAGGATTCTTCAAACTGGTCTCCGCTTCATACGGGTTATTCATCCAGAATGAATCGAAATAGGTAAAGTTGGCACTAACCGTATATTCAAAATCCCCTCTCTTTTCTTTCCACTGCACCAAGAATTCGCCTCCCTGACGAATACTTTCACCATCTGATTTCACCTGTGGCAGTGAAGTCCCCAACGGAGCGGTATATGCCACATTGGAAGGAGATGCCAGATACCCTTTTGTTGACATACGGAAATATTCGATAGAGCCTGACAGGCGATTATCCAAAGAAGCAAAATCCAGTCCGATATTCGTACTACGGGTTGTGTACCAAGAGATATCCTTACTAACCAGAGCTCCCTCAGAAAAACCGGGATAGAAGTTGCCTCCCAATAAATATCCGCGTTCGTCCAGATTATAAGATTGCAAGTAGGAATAAGCAGAAATATCATCCAAACCTATTTCTCCATAAGAAGCCCTAATCTTAAACAGATCCAGAATATGACGTTCCTTCAAGTTTTGCCAAAATGGTTCTTCAGACAATACCCATGCTGCCGAACCTGCATAAAAGGTTCCCCAACGTTTTCCTCTTGGGAAGTTGTCACTGCCATCATAACGCATACTTCCCTCCACCACATATTTACTTGCATAATCATATTTCAAATGAGCCACCAGACCGGCGCGTGCATGCGTACCCTCTGCAGAGGAGTTTGTTGCCGTAGCAACAGGTCCCGGATTTATTTGGTCTACATCCAGCAAATATTCTTTTCGCCCCAAAGTTGCATTATCATACATGTATTTATTGGCTTCAATACCTGCCGTAGCACTAATGGTATGTACAGTATTAAAAGTGCGGTCATAATTAGCGAAAGCCTGTACCGTATACTCTGACATATTCCAATAGTTTTTCTCCAAAGACGGTTTGCTTGGAGTATTCGGATTTCCGTCCCAGTCGTATAAAAGCGGCGACTTCTTCCAATCCTTCTGTCGGTCGGCAGTCAAGCGGTAATTTCCCAATGCCCTCAACCTCAATCCTGCTATCCAAGGAACAGTCCATTCCAATCCCATATTAGCTTTAACTGTCGCAATCTCTCCTTTGCTGTATCCTGCTTCCGGTGATATCTCCGCTAACGGATTGTCCGGAATATTATTCAATTGCCCATATTGGTTGTATGCATTCTCCCAGGGCAACTTGCCTTGGATATGACTCCATACACTGCTATAGCTACCTCCCGTGGTACTTAATGGAGAGCGGCTCTTTGTCAGATAGCCCTCAATGCCGGAAGTCACTTTTACACCAGCCTCCTTGAAATCCGCTATAAGGTTTGTGCGATAGTTATAACGTTGAAGATTATTGGTATTATTCTTATAAATAGACTGCTGGTCATAGTATGAAAACGATGTATATGCTTTCACCTTCTCACTACCACCGGTCACAGTCAGTGTATGGCGCTGTTCAGGAGCAAACGTATTCATAGCCAGTTTCTGCCAGTCCACATTGGGATAATGATGAAGATCCGAGCCATTGGCAAAAAGCTCCATCTCATCAGGATTGAAGCGTTCTTTCATCCCGTCATTAGTCAGTCCCTGATTCAGATAATAAGCGGCGTCATACGAATTCAACTTATTGGGCATCGTCGTAGGCTGGCTCAAATTATAATTGAAGTTATAGTTGATACTCATTTTTCCCGCTTTACCCTGCTTGGTCACCACCATGATAATGCCATTAGCTGCACGCGCACCATATACAGCAGTAGAAGCTGCATCTTTCAAGACAGACATTTGTTCTACATCTTCCGGATTCAAGTTCCGGAAATCGCGCTCCTCACAAATAACGTCATCGATAACGAACAACGGAGTAGCACCGCCACGAATAGAAATAGAAGAATAATTATTGATACCGCCTCCGGATGTATTTACTATCAATCCCGGTGCACGTCCGGCAAGGCTCTGTGTAATGTTGGCTGTAGGCACCTTAGCTATATCCCCCGCATTCACGCTGGCAATAGCGGCAGTAGTCTTACGTTTGGAAGTCGTACCATAACCCACCACAATCACCTCGTCCAATGCTTTAGTATCTTCTTCCAAATAAATACTAAGATGCTTTTCTTTGCCGACAACAACCGTTTTTGTCCTATATCCGATAAAAGAGATTTCAATAATAGACTTCGAAGGCACTTCCAGTTCAAATTTCCCTTCCAAATCAGTAATGGCGCCAATAGTCGCATCCTGCACTTTGACGGAAGCGCCGATTATCGGTTCTCCCGCTTCATCAAGCACCGTACCGGAAATATTCTCAATTCTCTTTCCTTGTTGCTGCTGTGCACTTACCTCCTCAGAATTTTTTCCCGTTTTTGTCAAAACGATATGAGTCCCCTCCATTTGATAGGAAACGTCTTTTCCCGCAAAAAGCTTAGCTAAAACGCTATTAACCGCCTTTGCGTTGACATCAATCGAAACCGGACGTTTCACATTGATATCGTTGGAATAAATAAACAGATAATTCGTTTGATGTTCTATCTCGTTCAACACATCCAGAAGTGTCACATTACTTCTTTTAATAGTAACCTTTGCCGTTTGAGAATTTACATCATTGGCAAAAGTACAAAACGAACAGAAGAACAATAAGAATGTAGTTATTCGCATAGTTCTATAAAATAGGTTAACATGGGATTTTTTTA
>CAKUYM010000038.1 GCA_934716785.1 uncultured Bacteroides sp.
GGTTAGAGATATATTAATCGTCTATTATTAAGTATCTGATGCGCTCTTAATATATAATGTATAGGAGAATATTTCTAAAATCAGCATCTTTGAGCGATCTTATATAACTAACTTTAACGAGAAATCAACGAACTGAGTTTTTTAGAGAACTTAATAAATTAAAATATGAATTGCCATGATTAAAATTCTTTTATTAGTTGATTATTCCAGCGAATTTGACAGACGGTTGCTCCGTGGTCTTGTCAAGTACTCTAAAGAGCATGGTCCTTGGCTTTTTTACAGATTGCCATCTTATTATATTGCCATGTATGGAGAACAAGGAATCTTGAAATGGATAAAAGAGTGGAAAGCCGATGCCATTATTGGGCGATGGAATACCAATACTATTAATTTATTGAAAGAGCTCAAAATACCCATTGTACTACAGAATTACCATCAACGGAGCATTACTTGCTCTAACTTGACCGGCGATTATAGAGGAACAGGAAAAATGGCTGCTCAATTCTTTTCTCAACGAATGTATCGAAACTACGCTTATTTTGGCATTAAAGATATTGTTTGGTCCATGGAGCGTTGCGAAGGTTATTGCCAAGAAGTGAAACGCATAGGGGGCAGTTTTTTCAGTTTCTTATTGACCAACTTAGAGGAGAAGATCAGGATGGAAGTCTGTCAATGGTTGCAACAATTACCTAAACCGGTTGCACTATTCTGCTGTGACGACATGCATGCCCTATTCATTTCCGAAACATGTAAGATTGCTAATATTCATATTCCGGAAGAGATAGCCCTCTTAGGGGTAGACAATGATAATTTAATATGCAATATTTCAGATCCACCTATTTCATCCATTGAATTGGAGGTAGAAAAAGGAGGATATTCCATAGGCAGGCTCATTCACCAACAAATAAAAAAAGAACGTGAAGGGACTTTCAATATCATAATCAACCCTATCCATATAGAGCTACGACAATCCACAGAGAAATATAATATAAAGGACCCTTATATCTTGGAGGTTGTAAAATACGTAGATAGTCATTACAATTCAGATTTGACTGTTGAGCTTTTATTGTCACATACTCCATTCTCACGCAAAACTTTTGAAGTAAAATTTAAGGAGGCATTGCATACTTCTGTTTATCAGTATATTTTAAATTGCCGAGTAAATCATTTGGCTGATTTACTTCTTACCACAGATCGCCCATTAATAGATATTGCAACGGAGGTTGGATTTAAAGATTATAATAATCTCTCTCGTACTTTCAAGAAGTTCAAGGGCTGTTCTCCTTTAGAATATAGAGAGAGGAAACTGATGGAATAGTCTTAATGATGCTAAAAACAAGATTTCGTTTTTTTATTCTATCTTGAAGAATCTGCTATAGCAAAAATAAAACAACAATTGAATCTACTTATCAAATAGTAGATTTTCGTTTTTTGAATATACTTCTTCGTTTTTTATATACTGCCAAAATAAAATCAGCCATATTTTTGTACTATAAATTTTAAATCACATAAGTATATGAAAAATTACACCGAAAATATAAAATACCAAGACTGCAATTAATAAAATAAATTATTAATCAGCCCTGTGTCGATAAACAAACTAAAAAAATCAATAAAGCCATCAAGGGAATCCAAGTTATCGACAAATATTAAACATTTAAAATTCAATAGGTTAAATATATATTACAAAGAAAAAAATGGAAGCTAATAATCGCAGAAATTTCTTAAAGAAAGCCGCATTGGCGGGAGCTTCCGCTCTAATGGCTCCCACACTATTGGCCGTTGAGGACAAAGATGAGAGCAACCTATCTCTGTATAAAAGAGCGGACAGTAGTAAATTAATTGTACCGAAAAATAATGGCCTAAAAATCACAGGTACTTTTTTAGATGAAATATCTCACGATATTCCACACCAAAATTGGGGAGAAAAGGAATGGGATCTTGACTTTCAGCACATGAAAAGAATTGGCATTGATACTGTTATTCTGATTCGTTCCGGATACCGTAAATTCATTACTTATCCATCCAAATATCTATTAAAAAAAGGATGCTATATGCCTTCTGTAGATTTAGTGGATATGTACTTACGACTGGCGGAAAAATACAACATGAAATTTTATTTTGGACTGTATGACACCGGCCATTATTGGGATACCCGTGACATGTCGTGGGAAGTTGAATATAATAAGTATGTGATTGACGAAGTATGGAATAATTACGGTGAGAAGTATAAGAGCTTCGGAGGTTGGTATATTAGCACGGAAATCAGCCGCAATACCAAAGGAGCTATCGGTGCATTTCATACAATGGGGCAACAATGTAAAGATGTATCTAATGGGCTTCCTACTTTTATATCCCCTTGGATTGATGGCAAAAAGGCCGTTATGGGAACCGGGAAAATGACAAGGGAGGATGCTGTTTCCGTAGAACAGCATGAGAGAGAATGGAATGAAATTTTTGATGGCATACACGATGTAGTAGACGCTTGTGCTTTTCAAGACGGACACATCGACTACGACGAACTGGACGCTTTCTTCACTGTAAACAAAAAACTGGCAGACAAATACGGAATGCAATGTTGGACAAATGCGGAAACATTCGACCGCGATATGCCTATCCGATTCTTGCCGATCAAATTTGACAAGCTTCGCATGAAACTGGAAGCTGCGAAACGTGCCGGATACGATAAAGCGATCACCTTTGAATTTTCTCACTTCCTAAGCCCTCAATCTGCTTATCTACAAGCTGGGCATCTATACGACAGATACAAGGAATACTTTGATATCAAATAATCTATATGAAAACAACAATTAATCTGGGTTATATCATATTCCTTTCAGTCGTTGCTGCTTTAGGAGGCTTTCTGTTCGGCTATGACACCGCTGTCATATCCGGCACAATAGCGCAGGTGGCACACCTGTTTCAGTTGGACACCTTACAACAAGGATGGTATGTAGGATGCGCATTGATCGGATCGATTGTCGGTGTTCTCTTTGCCGGAATATTGAGCGACAGCATCGGACGTAAAAGAACAATGATACTTTCTGCCATCCTGTTTTCTACATCAGCGATAGGCTGTGCTTTTTGCATTGACTTTAACCAATTAGTTGTTTATAGAATCATAGGTGGCATCGGAATCGGTGTCGTTTCTATTGTATCACCTCTTTATATATCTGAGGTTTCCGTCGCACAATTCAGAGGCAGAATGGTTTCTCTGTATCAATTGGCTGTAACTGTCGGCTTTTTAGGAGCTTATCTTGTCAACTATCAGTTATTGGCATACTCAGAGAGTGGAAACCACTTATCTATAGTTTGGTTAGAGAAAGTAGTAGTCACAGAAGTGTGGAGAGGAATGTTAGGCATGGAGACGTTGCCAGCCATCCTATTCTTTATCATTATATTTTTCATACCCGAAAGCCCCAGATGGCTGATAATGAAAGGGAAAGACAGCAAAGCCGGTTATATTCTGGAAAAGATTTACAATTCATTTAAAGAAGCCGACTTCCAATTGAACGAGACAAAATCTGTCCTTATTTCCGAAACCCGTTCGGAATGGTCTATCCTTCTGAAACCCGGTATCTTGAAAGCAGTTATTATCGGTGTATGTATCGCTATTCTGGGACAATTTATGGGAGTTAATGCAGTTCTTTATTACGGTCCTTCTATTTTTGAGAATGCCGGTCTTTCAGGAGGTGATTCTCTATTCTATCAAGTTCTTGTAGGACTTGTGAATACATTGACCACTATTCTGGCACTCCTCATCATTGACAAAGTAGGACGTAAGCAACTGGTATATTATGGGGTATCCGGAATGATTGTTTCATTGATACTCATTGGAAGTTACTTCCTCTTCGGAGATGCTTGGAATATTTCCAGTCTGTTTCTGTTAGTCTTCTTTCTATGCTATGTTTTTTGTTGCGCCATCTCCATTTGCGCTGTGATATTTGTACTTCTCTCCGAGATGTACCCTACCCAAGTACGCGGATTAGCGATGTCCATTGCCGGATTTGCTCTTTGGGTCGGTACATATCTGATCGGCCAACTAACCCCCTGGATGCTCCGGCACCTTACTCCGGCCGGAACATTCTTCCTGTTCGCCATCATGTGTGTGCCGTATATACTCATTGTCTGGAAACTTATACCAGAAACTGCCGGAAAGTCTCTGGAAGAGATTGAAAGATATTGGTTCCGTTCGGAACAGAAAAAAATAGACCTTATTAAATAATAAACTAACAATTATGGATTTAAAAAATTTAGCAAACCAATACAAAGATGAACTACTGAATAATGTTCTTCCATTTTGGTTAGAGCATTCTCAGGATCACGAATTCGGAGGTTATTTCACCTGTCTGGACCGTAAAGGAAATGTATTCGATACAGATAAATTTATCTGGCTACAGGGGCGTGAAGTCTGGTTATTTTCAATGCTTTACAATAAAGTAGAGAAGAGACAGGAATGGTTGGATTGTGCTATCCAAGGTGGTGAATTCCTAAAGAAATACGGGCATGACGGGAACTATCATTGGTATTTCTCTTTGGATCGGGCCGGTAATCCTTTGGTAGAACCCTACAACATATTTTCCTATACATTCGCCACAATGGCTTTCGGACAACTCAGTCTGGCGACAGGCAATCAGGAATATGCAGACATTGCAAAGAAGACGTTTGATATTATTCTTTCAAAAGTGGATAACCCGAAAGGTAAATGGAACAAAATCCATCCGGGCACACGTAATCTGAAAAATTTCGCTCTCCCGATGATTCTTTGTAATCTGGCACTTGAAATAGAGCACCTGTTGGACAAAGAGTATCTGGAAAAAACAATAGAAACTTGTATCCACGAAGTGATGGAAGTGTTCTATCGTCCGGAGCTCGGAGGAATTATTGTTGAGAACATTGGAGTGGACGGTAATCTCGTCGATTGCTTCGAAGGACGGCAAGTGACTCCCGGACACGATATAGAAGCCATGTGGTTTATCATGGACTTAGGAAAACGTCTGAATCGCCCTGATCTAATCGAAAAGGCAAAAAACGTAACCTTGACGATGATCGACTACGGATGGGATAAAGAATATGGCGGCATCTACTATTTTATGGACCGCAAGGGTTGCCCTCCCCAACAACTGGAATGGGATCAAAAACTCTGGTGGGTACATATTGAAACACTTATTTCCCTGCTGAAAGGATACCAACTGACCGGAGACAAGCAATGTTGGGAGTGGTTCGAAAAAATACATGAGTATGTATGGACACACTTCAAAGATACTCAATATCCTGAATGGTTCGGCTACTTAAACCGCCAAGGAGAAGTTCTTCTGCCACTTAAAGGAGGCAAATGGAAAGGATGTTTTCATGTACCCAGAGGCCTGTATCAATGCTGGAAGGTATTGGAAGAGCTACAATCAATCTAATAAAGAAACTTTTTTATTAACCAATTAAATTTTATCTTATGATGGAACAATGCTTTAAGCAAAAAAGTAGTTTCCGGACAATCAGAATCGTGCTATTCTCATTGTCAGTACTTTTTGCGTATGTCACAAACAGCTATGCTCAAAGTATGGTTCGGGGAGTCGTCACAGACGCAACCGGTGAGCCGTTACCAGGAGTCAGCGTAGTCGTTAAAGGTACCACTACCGGTACCACTACCGATATTGATGGTAAATACTCTATCAATGCATCCAGCACCGCCATCCTTGAATTCTCATACATCGGTATGAACAAACAAGAGGTAAGAGTGAATGGACGCAATGCGATCAACATCATCTTAAAAGAAGATGTCGCCAATTTGGACGAAGTGGTGGTGGTAGGTTATGGAACACAAAAGAAAGCCCATTTAACCGGATCTGTAGCCACGGTATCTCAAAAAGAGATGTTAAAAACAACAGCCAGTAATATGTCACAAACAATGGTTGGTAAGTTGCCCGGCCTTATCACCCAACAATCGCTCGGACAGCCCGGCTCGGATGATGTTTCCATATTAATCCGCGGTTATTCCTCATTCAGCGGTTCAGGCACGGTACTTGTTTTAGTTGACGGAGTAGAACGACCTATGGGCCAAGTAGACCCGAATGATGTGGAATCCGTCACTATCTTGAAAGATGCTGCATCTTGTGCCGTTTATGGAATGAAAGCAGCCAACGGAGTTGTGCTGGTAACGACCAAACATGGACAAGAAGGTAAAACAGACATCACATACAGAGGCAGCATGACCTTATCACATGCCACTACTCTGCCTCAAATGATGAATGGAACTCAATATATGCAATGGTATAACTTGGCTCGCAAACTGGATAATAATGGTGTAGACAATCCATATTTTACAGACGAAGAAATTGCAGCGACTTATAATGGAGACCCGACAGATGGATTTGAGAATACAGACTGGACCTCCGATTTATATAAGACTACCCTTATGCACCAGCACAATTTGTCTATAAACGGAGGCAACAATAAGGTCAAGTATTTCATCAGCGGCGGCTATTTGCATCAAAATGGTATTATCAAAGGTAATAAAAACGAGCGCAGTAATTTCCGCTCAAATATTGATGTGCAAGCCACAAAAGACCTTAAGGTCTCATTAAATACAGCAGCACTGATCAAAGATTATTATCAGCCGGGAGGATACTCTTATGGCAATCAGCAAGCCTATAGTATTTTCCATCAGCTGCTTTATTCAATACCGTTTGTTCCGAAAGAGTATGAAGGATATCCTACCTCAGCATACCGAGGTGCAACCACTGCAGCCAATCCGATCTACGGTTCTGCAAATTCAGGATTCCAGGAATCTCGTACTATCAAAATAGAAAGTTCTGCCAACGTTGAATATACGGCCCCATTCTTGAAAGGCTTAAAAGCAAATATGTTCGTCAGCTGGGACTGGCGGGATTTGGCAAGTAAAACATTTGCCTATGCATATTCTGTCAATGCCTATGACTCTTCTACCAAGAAATACAGCTATGTGCAAAGTGCCAATCTGCTGGCTGAGGGTAATCTATACCAAGGTGACCAAAAATCACAACAAGTAATATTGCGTCCGACTATTTCATATAACAACAAATTCGGACTTCATGATGTGGGAGCTCTTTTCCTTTACGAACAGACCCAAGTAAAAAGCTCCGTACTGAATGCCAGTCGTACAGATTACGACTTGTTTGATTTGCCCGAAATATCTTTCGGAGATGCCCAAACTGCAACCAATAGCGGTTCTTCCGGAAAAAGCGCTTATGCAGCTTACGTAGGCCGTCTGAATTATGCCTATGCCAATAAATACTTGGCCGAAGCATCTTTCCGCTACGATGGTTCTTATAAGTTTGCCAAAGGACACCGTTGGGGATTCTTCCCTTCAGTTTCTTTGGGATGGGTTATGTCTGAAGAAGACTTTTTCAAAAATGCATTCCCGAAAATAGACTATTTCAAGTTCAGAGGTTCTTTCGGTATTTTAGGTAGCGACAATGTCAGTGCTTTTCTATTCAGAAAATCTTATTCTTATACTAACAATGGAGCTGTATTCGGAAGCACCCCCGGCACTCAAGGAACGCTTAGCAACACAATAGCCTATCCAAACGAACAACTGACTTGGGAAAAAACAAAATCATACAACTTAGGTTTTGACCTTAGCGCTTGGAATGGTTTGCTGGGAGTGGAGTTTGATGTATTCTACAAATATACATACGACATTCTTCAGAGCGTGAGCAACATTTATCCTCCTTCATTAGGCGGTCACTATCCAAGTTCTGAAAATACCGGAACATTTGATAACCGCGGATTTGAAATTGCACTGAAACATCGCAATCATATAGGAGAATTCAGCTATAGCTTGAACGGAAACTTGTCTTATGCCCATAACCGTATTTTAAGCAGAACACAGGCTGATAATACATTACCTTGGCAGAGTGTTCTCGGATCATCAGTTGGCGAATTGTGGGGATATAAATCATTAGGACTGTATCAGAGTGAAGAAGAGATTGCAAACTCTCCTCAAGTGTCATGGAATACGCCACGAGTAGGAGACATAAAATATGCAGATATCAATGGCGATGGAAAAATAGACTCCAACGACCGGGTTAAAATCTCACGTGGCACTCGCCCGGAAATGATGTTCGCGCTAATGGCCGACGCTAATTATAAAGGTTTCGACTTGTCTGTACAATTCCAAGGAGCTGCACTTTGTGATAAAATGCTTCAATACTCATGGCAAGACTTAAATGGTGCTACGGATATGACTCCTATGACAAGACCTTGGTATGCCAATTGGGACAATGCCCCTCTTTATCTGGTAGAAAACAGTTGGCGTCCCGATCATACAAATGCGGAATATCCTCGTCTGACAGTCAACAGTTTGTCTCATGCCAATAATGCCCAACAATCGGATTTCTGGAAAAGGAATGGTGCTTATTTACGTTTGAAGAACGTGACTATAGGATATACACTTCCTAAAACCTGGACCAACAAGATGGGATTGTCAAACATCAGAATTTATGCTAACGGAAATAACTTACTGACATTTACCGATTTCAAGTATATAGATCCGGAAAGTACAAATGTAGCAACAGGATATTATCCACAGCAACGTACATTCAGCTTTGGTATAGATGTTAGATTTTAAAACAAATAGTTAATATGAAAAATATAAAGAAATACATTATAGGCATAGCAGCCAGCATTTGCTTGACACAATGTGATGTACTGGACATAGATCCTACCGGTTGGTATAGCGAAGATGTAGCATATTCCTCATTGGAAAATGTAGACCTTTACGTCAAAGGACTATACAGCGTGCTATATGATAACGCTACTATCAATATAAATTCTTACGGCTTAATGGACGATGGAGCTACAGATCTATTGAAATACTCTTGGTATGGAGTGAGCGGAGGTGCCATGAATAAATTCTTTTATCAAATGAATTATGTCACTGAAACGAGTAACTTCCGCTCTAATTGGAGTGGTATGTATACCCGTATCCGACAACTCAACGAATATTTCTATGACCGGAGCAAAGGATATGGAGGCAACTTAGATCAGGATGAGATGAAGAAACGCACAGCAGAAGTTCGTTTCTTACGTGCATTTGCTTATCAGGAACTTGTGCTCCGTCATGGCGGAGTTATCTTGCGCACTGATGAAGATTATGTAGACGGACCTAACGAAAGAGCTAAAGCGCGTTCATCCGAAGCTGATTGCTGGGATTTCATTATCAACGAATATACCAAAGCCGCAGACGACCTTCCGGAAAGTTGGACCGGTACCAATGTAGGCCGTATCACCAAAGGAGCAGCTTATGGAATGAAAGCACGTGCAGCCCTTTATGCCAAACGTTGGGGAGAAGCAATAGAAGCCTGCAATGAGGTATTAAAATTAGGTTATAGCTTACTGCCCGGACAAACAGCCAGCGAATACTATAAGATATTCACATCAACCAATAACAGCGAGCTAATCCTTCCGGTCTATTTCCAACAAGGAAAGAATGCCAAGCAACATTCTTTTGATGTGTACGTATGTCCACCTTATGACTGGAAAGCAGCCGGTGTTACTGAAGGAAGCGTAGGGGCGGCAGTCACTCCATCAGACGAATATGCTTCTTCTTTTGATATTAAAGTAAACGGTAGCTACCAATCTTTTGATTGGGATAATCTCAGTTCTTACAATAATGCTCCATTTACCAATCGCGAACCGCGTTTTTACGCCTCCATTCTTTATAATGGGGCAACATGGAAAGGACGTACCCTCCAGTTGTATGTAGATGGAAATGACGGATATATGGACTTTGCTACAACCGGACAAGATAATGTGCACAAATCAACAACAGGTTATCTGATCCGCAAATTCGTTTCTGATGATACCGAAATCAATTTTAGCAGCATCTTGAGCGGACAATATTGGATAGAAATGCGTTTAGCTGAAATATACCTGATTCGTTCGGAAGCATATGCACGGCAAAATGATTTCAAAAATGCTTATATCGATCTGAAAACCATCCGTGATCGGGTCGGATTGCCGGAACTCGCCCAACAAAACAATTGGAGTGATTATCTGGAAGATTTGTCCAAAGAACGTATTTGCGAACTTGGAATGGAAGGACACCGATATTTCGATCTGATCCGTTGGGGTATTGCCGTAAAAACACTTGACCATAAACGTCTGCACGGCATTAAGATAACGCAATCCGGCAGTGGGTTTAATTACACACGAGTAGAATGCGATACGCAAGACCGTTTATTTCCTGAGAGATATACGATTTTCCCAATTCCATACACAGAGCTTCAAGACAATGTTCTCTGTGAACAAAATGAACTTTGGAAATAATAACTATTTAATAAGAGAAAAATCATGAAAATAAAATATCTATTCACCGGGGCACTAATATCAATGCTAACCTTTATGAGTTGCGAGGATCCGGACGATCTGGCAAGGACAGACAGTGAAAGCATAACAAGGTTAACCGTAACCGGATGTTTAGTTTCTGACGAAAGCACTACATATAGTGCTATCATAGATGAAGCAAGTAGTACGATTACAGTACAAGTTCCTTATTATATCTCAGACACGGAAAAGATACAAGGGGATCTGACACAAATGAAAGTTTCGGCCAGCATGCCCGTAGGAGCGAAATTCTCCCCCAGCATTGCCGGTATTCGCGATTTGAGCAGTGGTTTTCAGTCAACATTAATCAAAGAAGACGGAAGCAAAATCACTTATACATTTAAGGCTGCTTATGTAAAATCAAAATTGGCCAGTATTAGCAAAGTCGAGTTGACGGATTACTCACGAGCAACAATACGTGTTGTTGAACCAGAGACTGCCGATGGTACTGGAAAAATCATCATTTACAAGACTTCTTCGGCTATTGACGCAGCCTTGAAATCTGCAGCATTAACAGTTTCGCCATGGGCTACCATCGAATCATCAGCAATGGATCCGGCAACAGGCATTATAGATTTAAGCAATCAACCGACTGTAACTGTCGTTGCCCAAAATGGAACAGACAAAACTGTCTATCAGACGAGTCTGGAACTCCCGGATCTATTGCCTCAGGGAGTAGGTTATACAGCTTCATTATTCGGTTTCCAAGTCTATACAGATGACACACATGGGTTTGAAGTGGGTGCTAATCGTACAATGGCTGTTGTTGGCGACTATCTAATTATCAGCAATAGCAACGATTACAATAAGATGATTGTAATGGATCGTTATAACGGCAAAGTACTTGACGTAAAAGTCAACACTACAGGTATCGATGCGGGTCGCTCAATTCATGCTATTGCCAGTGATGACGCAGGACACTTAGTAGCTATGGCCTACACCAGTACCTTAGATGCCAATGCCACCGACCCGAATGTACGTGCTTGGGTTTGGGCTAATGGTATTGAGAATGCACCTAAAAGCATTGTTTATGCACATATCAATGGTAGCACATTTGCCAATGCTCCCGTAGGTGTTAATGGAGTCACAAAACTGGAACTTGGACGTACCATCAGTGTCAAAGGTGATCTGACATCAGGAGAGGCAGTTATCGCCACAGCGACAAAGAATGTGCCACGTGCGGTCTTCCTTATGTTTAAAGATGGTGTAATGCAAGGCAAGGCATATGTAGAATGGGGCGGAGGAGCCACGGTCTCAATGTGGAACGCAACCAAAGTTATTCCATTGACAAATACTTCTCCACTTGGATATATTTGGGCCAGCGCCAACTTCCGCCAAGCGATTAATTATACTCCTATAGGAACAGGCTCACGCGCCATAGACTTCACAGTTCCTACATCGCATTGGTGGTTAGGCAGCAGCACATACAGTAAGAATGTCCGAGGAATAGGATATACAGAATTTAACGGAACATGCTTGTTGGGTGTTCAAAATGGTATGTCAAGCGGTGGAGCTTGGTATCACCGTCTATATATATCCAACATTACTAATAACCCCGGAACTTCATCAATGGCCAATGGCTTTATCTTCGATTCACGTGAAGGAAGTGTGACAGGAACAAGCAGTATCCCCGGAAGTGGCTATGCAGTAACAGGCATGACATCCTCAGCCTCATTCGCATCCGGCAAACAGGTACTTGGCGCCAACGTGGATGAAACAGGAGATGTTGTATTCGGTCAAAGTGCTGATGGCAATACCGTTCAAGTTTATATGTTGACTACGGATCAAGGGCTATTCGCTTATGAAATTACCAGATTCAATTTATAAATGAATATTTGAATACTATTTAATATTACCTATAAACAACTCAGTAACAGTTGTCAATTACATATGAATAATTGTACAACTGTTACTAAGTTGTTATTTAAGCAACTAAATTACAATAAAAATTATAATAAAAACAATGGCACAATTCTTCCAAGAAATACAAGAGCAACCACAAGCACTCCTCCAAACGGCAGCTTTCTACGAAAGCGCAGAAGGAAAATCTATTTTATCACAAATTTCTGAATTATGGAACTCCGACAAATATACGCATATCCTGCTAACCGGTATGGGAAGTTCTTATTTCATTGCTAACGCAACAGCTTCTTTGCTCAATTCATACCAAATCCCAGCATATGCTCTGAATGCAGGAGAATTATTACATTATCAAAATTCATTAATTAGCCACAAATCATTGATTATATGTATTTCGCAGTCGGGAGAAAGCTATGAAGTAATCAAACTAATAGAAAAGTTACCTTCAAACATTACAATCATTTCCATTTGTAATGAGAAAGATAGCAGTTTAGTCAGATACTCTCGCTATAGCCTACTGTGCAAAGCGGGAAAAGAAGAAAAAACGTCGACAAAAACGTTCATAACCTGTTATCAAGTAGCGTATTTACTGGCAATGAAGTTGGGAAATAAAGAAGTTGACAGTAACCCGTGGCATACACTAAGTGCAACTATTGAAAAAATGGTAAATGGAGATACTCCATGGATGCCGAAAGCTATTAAGCTGATAGACGACTCCACTTTTGTGCAATTAATAGGGAGAGGCCCAGTCTTTGCTGCTGCCAGTCAGGGAGCATTGATGTTTATGGAAGCAACCCATACCCCTGCGTCAGCATTATTAGGAGGCGAATTCAGACATGGACCGATAGAAATGGTAAAAAAAGGATTTATAGCCATTCTGCTTGCACATTCGCAATCAGAAACCTACGAACAATCATTATCTTTAGTAAAAGACATACTGAAATTTGAAGGAAAAGTTATCTTTATTACCGATTCAAACTCAATGTTTGAAAATGAGAACTTATGTACCATAACGATCCCATGCACAAATGCGGAATTATTTGCAATTCCCTCTATAGTTCCCGTACAACTTCTCATCAATACATGGGCTACGAAATGCGGAATAGTGCCGGGAGAGTTTATACATGGTGCCAAAGTAACATCAATCGAATAAAGTATGAAAATCATGTATCCAAAGAAGGTTGCAATCGGAGTCGATATCGGTGGGACTAAAATAAAAGCGGGGCTTGTCGATGCTAACGGACAAATAATCGGTGTGCCCGAATCTATCCAGACATTAGCCAAAGAACCGGGTGAAACAATCATTGAAAACCTGACTCAACTAATCGGAAGAGTGATGCGACAAGCCAGTGATACAGAGCTAACTGGTATCGGCATCGGTTCTACCGGCCCGTTGGATATTGACAAAGGTATTATTCTTGAATGCAATAATCTTCCGACATTACACAATTATCCTTTAAAAAGAAAAATAGAGTCAACTTTCGGACTTCCGGTGAAACTGAATAATGATGCAAACGCAATGATGCTCGGAGAGGCCCTATGGGGAGCCGGGAAAAATATAAACTCTATTTTAGGAATCACTCTTGGCACAGGTTTGGGAGCAGCCTTATTGGTTAACAAAAAAATTGTCAGAGGAGCTACCGGATGTGCCGGAGAAATATGGTTATCTCCATATAAAGACGGAATAATAGAAGACTATACATCGGGTACAGCTATATCAAATTTATATAAAAAAATCACCAATAGAGAGATCTCAGGAGAAGAAATTAGTAAATTAGCCAGGGAAGGAGATATCAACGCATTAAAAGCATGGGAAGAGTTTACTCACGCATTAGCCTATGCCCTCTCTTGGTCTGTCAATATGATTGACCCGGAAGCAGTAATTATCGGTGGTTCCGTTATACATTCTGCCGATATATTTTGGGATTCAATGGTATCCCTATTCAAAAAGCATATTTGTCCGCAAACCGCTGCACGCATTCAGGTAAAGCCGACAGATTTAAAAGATAATGCCGGGTTTATGGGTGCAGCAGCTTTAATGTTTGTAGAATAAACTGTTATGAAAAAGTTACTTATACTATATCCGTTTCTATTGTTTTGCTTGATAAGCAAAGCTGATAACCAATTAAAATTAACCAATTGGGAAATAAAAAGCACAACCGAGGTAAGCGAAGATGCAGAAAAAGTATCTATGCCTTCATTCCAAACCATCAACTGGTACGAAGCTACAGTACCGACTACTGTTTTAAGTGCATTAGTAAAACAGAATATTTATCCTGATCCCAGAATCGGTATGAATAACTTTCTTATTCCTGATGTCTCTGATGAGTTTAATAAAAAAATGGACTTGGCTAAATACAGCTACCTTGAAAGTGGAAAAAATCCATGGCAGAACCCTTATTGGTATCGCACGACCTTCGTTTTGCCCAAGCAATATAAAAACAAGAAAATATGGCTGAATCTCAATGGAATCAACTATCGTGCAGACGTATGGATTAATGGACATCAAATAGGGAAAAAAGAAAATATAGTCGGCATGTTCCGCCGCTTCAAATTTGATATAACCAGTTATATCCAACCTTCACAGAACTGTATTGCTATAAAAATATATCAAGTAGATCATCCGGGAACTCCTACTCCCGGTACACAATTTACTGTATTTGGACCCAATCGCGGCACAGCTTCCGATTTATTCAAAGACGAAACATTAAAATTCACAGGTGGTTGGGATTGCGCTCCTGTAGTACGCGATCGGAACATGGGTATCTATCAGTCCGTCACTTTGGAAGCAACCGATCAAGTCACTGTTGAAGATCCATATATTATCACTACCTTACCCCAAAAAGACACAACAGTTGCCAATATTACAATCAAAGCAACCGTGCACAATCATTCGGATAAGATGATAAGTGGCAAAGTCAAAGCAACAATTCGCCTTATCAACGAATTAGTATATCCTAATTACACGCGTAAACTGGCAGGAAGCATGAAACCGATAAGTGTAACTCTTCCTGTTACAATGCACCCCAATGAAAGTAAAGAAATAACATTATCCCCCCAAGAATTTTCCGCCTTATCCATACAGAACCCATACTTATGGTATCCAAATGGCTATGGAGAACAATATATGCATAGTCTTGACTTATCATTCGACATGAATAACGGAAAATCATCCGACCGAAAAAATGTCAACTTCGGAATTCGTGAAGTAACCTCGGAATTAATGAAAAACGGGGATGAATATGGACGTGTATTCTTTATCAATGGTAAACGTATTTTCTGTAAAGGGGGATGGATACAACCGGATGTACTTCTCGATGACTCACCCAAACGAATTTACGATCAGGCACGATTAATAGCGAATGCAAATATTAATCTGATCGGCAGTGAAGACATGCCTTCTCCCTCCGAAGACTGGCTGGATAGCTGGGATAAATATGGACTGATGAACTGGCACGTATTTTATCAATGCTACCGAATGTTCCCGGGACGTGACAACCAGCACAATCCTCTTGATAATGAATTGGCTATCGCCTGCGTGAAAGATATGGTCAAAAGATACCGTAATCATCCCTGCATCATTGCATGGTTCGGGGTGAATGAAGTATTGGTAGATGAAGAACTATATCACCCGACCAAAGAAGCCGTATTAAGTCTTGACACCACCCGGCCCTACATACCTACTACCAGTGTCAGTTGGGACGTAGACAAACTAACCCCTTATTTAAAACCGGATTTACCAACCGGTACTACCGATGATGGCGCTCCCGACTATAACTGGGCACCCTCTGATTACTACTTCGATAAAGTGGAAGAAGTCTATCTGCAAATGTTCAAAAACGAATTAGGCATGCCTTCTGTACCAACATATGAAAGCCTGAAAAAGTTTATACCTACTATTGATAAACCACTCGACCGGAAAGATCCGATTTACCCATTAGACAGTATATGGGCAGAACATGGAGCATGGGATACTAATAATTTTTGCTATCGCGCATATGACAATGCTATCCGGACTTTCTATAGTGATCCGGTTAACGGTGAGGACTATGCCTATAAAGGTCAGTTAGTGAGTTCGGAAGGATATCGCGCCATGTTCGAAGCAGCCAACCACCGAATGTGGGATATCACAACAGGAGTAATGATTTGGAAATTAAATTCGTGTTGGCCTGATGTCTGTTGGCAAATTTATGATTGGTATCTGTCACCCAATGCTTCTTACTATTTTTCAAAGAAAGCAATGGAACCGGTTCATATCCAGATGAATGCTAATACGAACCGGATTTCTATAATAAATGCAACTCACCAAGAGCTTAAATCCGTTGTTGCCAAAGCCAAAATTATAGACTATTCAATGAAAGAATGCTGGGCATACACCGATACCCTATCTATTGGTCCCGACCAATATAAGGAGTTGGAAACCGTGCCTCAACGAGGTAACCTTTCTGCTGTATATTATATAAAACTGACGTTGGAAGATGCAAATGGTAATCTCATTTCCGAAAACCTATACTGGCGTTACTCACAACATCAGAATTTTTATTGGTTGGTAAATATGCCTAAAGTTACATTAAAGCAAGATTTAAAACTTCAAAAACAAGAAAAAGAGTATCAGATCACGCTTACTTTAACGAATGACTCTGATAAATTATCCTTTTTCAACCACTTAATGATACAAAGAGAAAAAACAAAAGAAGTCGTAAATCCGGTATTTTGGAGTGATAACTTCATTTCATTGTTCCCTAATGAGACCCGTACCATCACTGCGACAGTATCCATAGAGGATTTACATGGAGAAAATCCTATAATTATTATTAAATAACTAATAAAACCAAGAAACATGAAACTATTACTTACAACCTTGGCAATAGTCTATCTAAGTTTGTTCATGAGCCTGCAAGCACAAGAACAGGTACGGGTGATCCCCTATCCTGCTAAAGTCACCATGCAAGCAGAAACATGCAAACTCAAATCGAGCCAGAAAATCCACTATCTGGATGCCAGTTTATATAAAGAAGCAGCATTCCTTGAAAAGAAACTCGCTGATTTGAACTATGATATGAAAGTAATCCCCAGCAAAAAAACAGCAAAAGGAATCAACTTATCATTAGACAATAAACTGCAAAACAAAGAAGGCTATCAGTTGATTATCACCCCCAAACAGATTCAAATCAAGGGGGGAAGTCCGGCTGGAGTCTTCTACGGTATTCAAACACTATTACAGCAGTTAACCAACGGAGATCTAAGATGTGGAACGATAGAAGATGCCCCACGTTATGAATGGAGAGGATATATGCTTGATGAAGCACGTCACTTTTCCGGCGAAGAAAGGGTAAAACAAATCCTTGATCTGATGGCATATTATAAAATGAATCGCTTCCATTGGCATCTGACAGACGCACAAGGGTGGAGAATTGAAATTAAGCAATACCCTAAACTGGCGACTATAGGAGGAGAAGGTTGCCATAGTGATCCGGATACACCGGCGCAATATTACACACAAGAGCAGATCCGTGATATCATAGCATATGCCAAAGAACGTCACATTGAAATTATACCCGAAATAGACATGCCCGGACATGCCACAGCAGCCAATAAAGCTTACCCGGAATACTCAGGTGGAGGAACGGAGGAACATCCGGAGTTTACTTTTAATGTCGGCAAAGAAGAAACTTATACTTATCTGACTAATATACTAAAAGAAATAGCTGCCTTATTCCCTTCTCCATACTTACATATCGGAGGAGACGAAGTAGCCTATGGAATCAAAGCATGGGAAACAGACCCACATGTACAAGCATTATTGAAACGCGAAGGATTACAGACTGTAAAGGAAGCAGAACGCTACTTTATGCATAGAATGACAGATGTTGTAAACACACTGGGCAAAACGTTAGTCGGTTGGGATGAACTTCTCGACTTAAATGTAAAGCAGGATAATACCATCATCATGTGGTGGAGACATGATAAACCCGATTACCTGTGCAAATCACTGACCAAAGGATATTCGACTATCATGTGTCCCCGCAAACCACTTTATTTTGACTTCGTACAATATAAAGACCATAAATGGGGGCGAATTTGGGACGGATTCTGTCCTATAGAAGATGTATATGCTTTCCCCGACAAATGGTTTGCCGAATGGGGAGTGGCAGCCTCCGACCTTTCACATATTAAAGGCATACAGGCCAATACATGGACAGAACTGATGCACACCAAAGACCGGGTAGATTTTATGACCTTTCCCCGCCTCTGTGCATTGGCAGAATCAGCTTGGTCCGTACCGACAGTCAAAGACTACAATAAGTTCCTGTCACGTATGGAAGATGCATTTACCTTATTTGATAAGCTGAATATCTATTACTTTGATTATCGTAATCCTCAGCATCATCCGGAACCGGCTGGACCTGTCATCAAAAAGAAAGAAAAAATACAAATGGATTTCCGTGACTAAAAAAATGCTACATGAAGACCCTTATCTACTTTTTAATAATTGCACTGTGGAGCATCAATATGGAGGCAAAAATCAAATTGCCTCCATTGCTTAGTGACAATATGGTCTTACAGCAACAAAGCAATGTACGGATCTGGGGGAAAGCGACTCCGAATTCTACAGTTGTAGCAACTCCTTCATGGACAAATAAGGAAGTCAAAAAACATGCTGACGAAAAGGGATATTGGGAATTACAGCTCACAACTCCTGCTGCCAGTTTCGAAGAATATACATTAACACTGACAGACGGAGAACAATCTGTCACTTTACAGCATCTCTTGATTGGAGAAGTCTGGTTATGTGCCGGACAATCAAATATGGTGATGCCTTTGAACGGATTTGATTATTGTCCCATAAGCAACTCCAATAATGTCATAGCAGATGCCCCCAATCATCCGGGAATACGAATGGTAACCGTAAAGCCGGCAGTAAAACTATCCCCGCAGGAGTGTGCAGAAGGCAGCTGGCAGCAACCAACTACGGAAAATGCTCCGAATTTTAGTGCAGCAGCCTATCATTATGCATTGGCTTTACAACGAACTTTGCAGATTCCTATAGGGATTATCACTTGTGCATGGGGAGGCTCACGAGTAGAAGGTTGGCTACCCAAGGAGATTCTACAAACCTACGAAGATGAAGATTTGACTTTGATAGGAAGTAATAGAACACCAGTCTACTTACAATCAATGTTAATGTATAATGGAATTCTATATCCTTGCCACAAGTATACAATAAAAGGGTTTATTTGGTATCAAGGAGAAAGTAATGTAAGGAGTAGCAGAACGTACGCTGAACGCCTAACCACAATGGTTAAACATTGGCGATCAATATGGGGACAAGGGGACTTGCCTTTCTATTATGTTGAGACTGTTCCGTTTGCCTGTGAATATAAAAAAGATGGTTGCATAGGAGCATTATTGCGGGAAGCTCAACAAAAGGCTCTTTCACTTATTCCCAATAGTGGTATGATCGGCACAAACGACTTAGTGGAGGCATACGAAGCTCCTCAAGT
>CAKUYM010000039.1 GCA_934716785.1 uncultured Bacteroides sp.
CCCAAGAATGATGGATGGAACGACTGGGCTTTTAGCTCAATGACCACATAGGCATGGAGGTGGGCATTGTAAAACAACAAGTCTGGGAAGAATTCCTGTTGTCCTACTTCCAAGCGAAACTGTCTACCCATATACGAGAAGCCTTTTCCGAGTTCCAAGAGGAAACGTGTCACATTGTTCACCAACTCGTCCTCTATGTCTCGCTCGTCAAATTTCTCTCTCAGATTGAGAAAGTCAAATTTATAAGGGTCTTTGGTCATCTGTTATGCCAAATCGCTCTGCACGGCAGGAAGTGTAGATTGAAAATTGGTGACGGCTTTGCCATCACGTTCGTACAGGTCCGTGTCGAGCCAATTAAGCAACGCATCACGCCCCCAGTTATTCTCCCATGTCTTTCTTACAAAGAACAGGGCTTTGTCCAAATTTCCCTTGCATTTTGTGATTATTCTACAATGATGGTCCCAAGGAATAGAGAACAGGATTTTGAAATCGTCGGCAAGCTGCTGACGATTTTGACTTTGTTCCGCAACTTGCGGAATATTTGAGTCGTTTAAGTCTTCCATAAAATCGTCAGCAGTTTGCCGACGATTTGCAAACAATGGGGCATAAAGCTTGTAAAAGTAGCTCATATACTTCAAGTTGGTAGGCGAGAAACCTTTTACTCCAGGCATCTCGTTCTTCAGGTCCAGACTGAGATTCTTGTAAAAACCAGAGCCGTAAGTGTTTGTGTATTGCTTGGCTTCGATATCTCGTCCCAATTTCCAATAGAAGTCCAACAAATAGCCGTTGGTGGCACATGATGCTTTAAGGCGATGGCTGTAGAATCTTTCTTTCAATTCTACAAGCCAGTCCTTATAGTCGCTATCATCATGAAGGACTACAGATAAGTCTATATTTTTCTTTACCATTATTCTAAAATCTTTAATGCTACAAATATAATGTTTTATCTTGATAATCAATCAGAAGAAAATAAGTAATTGGCAAATATTGCTGCTATTGGCTGGAGGCGCAAAGCCTCCAAGGAACGGCTCGTTTTCGCTATGTCCAAAGGATGAAACAAATAAATCCCGAAGAATGGGGACCTTGAATACCATTCCTCGGGATGAACAAAAATGTAGTCCTGTATGTCATACGTTTTATATGTCATACGATAAACATGTAAAACGTATGACATCAATGTATATATGCTTACACGCTTCTTTGCATGGATACTTCTTTATCACATTACAAGTGCATTTCTAAACGATAGTGAATCAGTACGTCAATAAGTCAATACGACAGTGAACAACCGAAGCGTCAAAGATGCGACCTTTTTCAGCAAAATATTGGAAATTTGCCAAACGTATGGCTATGCTACTAAGGAAGATTTCAAGAAATCATTTCTCATGTTCTCATTATTTAGAGATAAACGACAGATAATGAATGAAATATATAATGAGAAATAGAATGCCAAAATAGTGTTTCTCATCATTTTCCCGCATAAAGGCAGTAAAATCATTCATTTCTCATGATGCTTTTATGTGTTTCTCATTGTTCATCATCTATCCTCTTTCAGAGTTTAGTCCGCTTTACTTCATGCGTAAACAAGCTATCATGTGCATGAAAGTAAGTAAGCATTGACGTGTTGTCCTATAGGTATCATCGTTTCATTGAAGCTACATCACAACCGTTCCACTGTAGTGCACAGTTCGGTGCACTGTAGTGGAAAGAACTGTTCACTGTAGTGCAACGATCTGTGCACTATAGTGGAATGAATGAAATGAAGGCGAGATGATAAGAAGATAAAGGCTGAATGACACAATGATATCAGTTACATGACATATCAATCAGCATTCAATCAGAACTGCAATGATAATACATAAGTGGATACTTGCAAACAAGCCGACATGAGAAATGAATCCAGCAAGCATGAGGGATGGATGATTTGGGCGGCTTTTTCGGGTAAAACAATGAGAAATACCATTTTGAAGATGTATTTCTCATTGACTATATACTTAACTATCTGATGTTTATCTCAAAATGATGAGAACATGAGAAATGAATATCGAAAATACTCGTTAGTGTGAGCATAGGAGGTGCTTAAAATGTGTGGCTATAAAATTATAATTGAAGAAAATTAGAACAGGCTCTAAAAGAAATATGCTCTATTCCTCAAAAACTATTTTGCAACTTGATAATAAGGGTTGGGGTCGGTTGGAATAGGCGCATTCGTATCATCAAGCCATTTCATTAGTCTTTTGTAAAGCTCTTTCTTTTTTTGCGGATTGAGCTCTGCCATGTTTTTGGTTTCTCCTAAATCTTCTTTTAAATCATACAATTCAATAGAATGGTCTTCATAATTATATATCAACTTCCATTCGCCCGAACGAATGCTGGAATAGGGGCGTGCTCTGAAATCTTTTCCACCATTGAGGTAGGACTCTAAATAGGCGGGGAAATGCCAGAACAAATCACGTTCCGTATCTTTATTTTTTACAACTTTAAATATGTCCTTTCCATCCAGATTCTTTGCAATCTTGCCTTTGGCAAGATGAACAAAAGTGGGATAAAAATCAACACCGGTGACAGGTATGGACGTGCGTGTCCCAGCCGGAATTTTCCCACTCCATTTCATAATCAGAGGAACGCGGGACCCTCCTTCGTACGGCATTCCTTTTCCGCCACGAAGGGGATAGTTGTCGGTGACAGGTTCGGAACCCCCGTTGTCCGAATAGAATATGATGATGGTATTTTCTTCTATACCCAGCTCTTGAATGGCTCGGCATATTTTTCCCACTCCATCATCTAATTTCTCAATCATCGCAGCATATACGGGATTGGTATGATACTTCCCGATGGGCTTGTGCCTGTATTTGTCAACTATTGGTGCGGGAGCTTGTAGGGCTGTGTGGACCGCATGGTGAGAAAGATGAAGAAAGAACGGACCTTCTTTGTGATGTCTCATAAAAGAAATGGCTTCATCTGTCAAACGGTCGGTGAGATATTCTCCCGGTGTCCCTTCGTCCAGTCCTAAATGGCATTTACTCTTATTAGGTAAGCAATAAGGATAAAAAT
The DNA here is from genome assembly GCA_934716785.1 of uncultured Bacteroides sp. Taxonomy (GTDB): domain Bacteria; phylum Bacteroidota; class Bacteroidia; order Bacteroidales; family Bacteroidaceae; genus Bacteroides. The sequence goes on from CAKUYM010000039.1 coordinate 3,055, forward strand.
AGGAATAGGGTGCGCCTGCCCGGTTTCCTCCTACATTCCAAATGAAACCTTGAGAAAGAGGCCCTGTACCATCCGCATCATCACCCAAATGCCATTTGCCAATATGCCCGCATTGGTATCCTTGCTGCTGAAGCGCTTCGGCTATTGTGACAAAATCTGCACGGACATCATCTGTATTGGCTATTGGTATTAACTTTCGTCGAGTACGGTCACCCCGATCGGGAGGGCTGACAGTGTACACTCCGTGGCGTGGAGTGTACATTCCTGTCATCATACAGGCCCGGCTTGGGGCGGAATTAGCGGCTGCTGCATAGGCATTATCAAAAAGCAGCCCTTCAGCAGCCAAGCGGTCTATATGGGGAGTTTCATAATAATCACTTCCCATAACTCCTAAATCGGTCCAGCCCAAATCATCAGCTAAAATGAACACGATATTAGGTTTTGTTGTGTCTTTCTTAGACGTTTTTTGGGCAAATGTGACCCATGGCGTAAAAGGTAAGGCACAAAATAGAATTCGGATAGTTCTTTTTTCCATCATACTATTCATTTGTAAAGTAGAAGCTTCAAATTTTCAGAATAGATGTGTTAACAGTTTTACATTCTGAATCGCTTGTTCTCAGCGGGCACAGTAGACTGCTTCATCATTTCTTCCATTTTCTTCACTACCTCAGGAAATTTATCCGCCACATCATGCTCTTCTTTTATGTCATTATCCAAGTTGAATAATAACATTTTGGTATTGCCTTTCTTGATATCCTTCAACAAGCCTTTCCATTTCCCCCAACGTACAGCTCTTTCTCCATCTAAATCGGGAAATTCCCAATACAAAAATGGATGTATCATTTGTTTGTCTTTTTCTCCTAATAGTGTAGGCAAAAAACTGATACCATCTGTTGGCGGGCATTTCCCTTTGGCTATTTCTGCAAATGTAGGCATCACATCTTGGAAAGAGCAAATATGATCTGTTTCTGTATTTGGAGCTATTTTCTCCGGCCATGTAAAGATTGCCGGAACCCGTATGCCGCCTTCGTGCAAGAAGCATTTGCCCCAACCGTACTCCGATTTAAACAATCCCCCGCTATTGAACCAAGGGGAGTCTGAACCTCCATTAAAAGTAGGACCATTATCGGATGTATAAACAATCAATGTGTTATCGTACAGCCCATCTTTTTTCAACTTATCTACCAATTTGCCGACTTGCTCGTCAAAATAGCTGATCATAGCAGCGTAAGTTGCATGGGGATATCGACAAGGCATATAGCCTGTCTCACCGGTATAGGGCTTTTCATCACCAAACTTCTTTACATAGTATTGTACCCATCTTTCGGGAGCTTGCAAGGATACATGGGGGATCGGAGTTGTCCACATGACAAAGAAGGGTGACTTTTTATGGTTGTCAACAAAGCTTAGTAATCGGTCAAAAATCAAATCGTTGGCATATTCCTTTTGCGTGTATTTATTATAACTTGCAGGATCATACGGATCCGCACCCGGGTCTAACGGAGTGGTGTGGGGATTCATTACTTTATTTTTCAAGTATACACGTTGGCCATTGTCATACAAAAAAGCCGGATAGTAAGTATGTGCTTGGCGTTGGCAATTATATCCGAAGAAGTTGTCGAATCCTTGTTTTTCGGGAGCTCCTTCAGAGCCCGGATACCCTAATCCCCATTTGCCGAAGCATCCCGTGGCATATCCCGCTTGCTGCATCATTTTCCCCAAAGTGGGAGTGCCGACCTTCAAGGGATATTGTCCTTCCAATTCTTTATGTACATACATGGAGTCGTAATCTCTGACGGCACCTCTTATTGCCATTTCATCGTTTCCACGAATTTGAGAATGTCCAGAATGCATTCCTGTCATCAGTACGCAACGGGCAGCCGCCGATACCGGTGAGCCGGAATAATGTTGGGTAAATTTCATCCCCTGTTCCCTTAGTTTGTCAATGTTGGGAGTTTCGATTTTCTGTTGTCCGTAGCATTGCAAATCCCCGTAACCCAGATCATCCATCAATATATAGATGATATTGGGACGTTGTTCAGCTGTTTGCTGTGCCTGTATTGTGTTACCCAAAAATAAGGAACAACCTATTATTAGTTTTTCAATATTCATATTTTCTTTTAGAGTCTTGTTAATCAATAAAAATCATATAAATGTAGAAATAAATAAGAGACAAGAAAGACATGGCTTCTGTTTGCTTAATTTATTAAAAAGTTAAGTTGTCATTCTTGTCTCGAATTGTTAAAGACAGTTGTGGCTTACCACCCCGGATTCTGTTCCAACTTGGGGTTCAGCAGTATTTCGGTAGTCGGAATTTGATATAAGTAATATTTTTCCAACCAACCCTTGCCTTCTTTTATTGGATCGTTAAAAAGGAATATATTTCCTTCTGTCATGGAACCGTTTGTACCATCGGAATAACCGGTAGACGGGTTGTACAAAGTCATACTGTTCTTTGCCGCATCTGCTTTGCTCATCCAAATGCCTGTTGCCGGCTGGTTGATGAACCACGGTGCCATACGCCAACGGCGTACATCATAGAATCCAAATCCTTCACCCATCAATTCTATGATACGCTCGCGGCGTATTTCCCACAATACCGGGTCAACCGAAATACCGTTGTCATTGCCTTTCGGATAATATTTTCCACGATTCGGATCAAAATTCTCATCTATCTCGGATACGGTCATTCTTGCAATATCAGCACGGTCGCGTAGTTTGTTGATCGTTTTGTCGGCAACATCCTGATTGAATGCTCCAAGTTCAAATTTGGCTTCGGCTTCATTCAATAATACTTCTTCGATCTTGAAGATTGGTTTGTCGGCTGTATTTACCGCACCGTTATTGAAATTCTTTTCCCAATTACTCCAATGCTTCCATACGTAATATCCTGAACGGCAAGTAACAAATGCGCCTGTACCCAATCTTGGAATTTCAGGAACAAGAGAAGCACCCCAGTTTTGACCAGGCAAGCGTTTCATACCGACTCCCGGATTGCTACAACTTGTGTTTGCACCCATGATGTCGATATATTCGCGGTCTGCCGGATTATCTGTGTACGACCATGTGGCATAATCGCCCTTTCCGGCTTTCACTTTATAAGGAGGAATGACGGTATGATACAAACGAGGATCACGGTCACGGAATTCGGCATACATATCTTTTTCACCATGATAGCCGGACGTGGTATTCATAATAGGTTTGCCATTCTTCATTAGATAAAGGTTTACCGTATTGTGATTCATTTCCACATGGTGGGAAGAAGTATGTTCGATATGGCCCATACTGTGCTCATTTATATTTTCAACATACGATTTATAGAAAATAACTCCTGGTATTCCATCCAAATCAGGACTAATCCACATTTCACCGTATCCGGCAGCGGGTTGCCCGTCCGTTCCTCGATATAAAGTAGGATATGCATTCATCAGTACCTCCGATACGCGTACACATTCTTGAAGATACTTTTCATAATCACCGAGCTCATGATATTTTCTCCAAGTGCCTTCGCGCAAAGTAAAGCGGGAAAGAGCTGCGCGCACACAATCTTGATTGATTGTATTTTTACCGTCTTCTGAAGTAAAATTTCCTATGTTATCTTCTGCCCATTTCAAACGCTCCAATACTTTGTCCGCTACTTCTTTTCTATCCATGCGAGGGCCGTAGACTTCCGGGGAGTCTTCCTGTAAGACTTGGTCTACCCAAGGTACTGCCCCGAAACGGTCTATCAACTCCATATACCAGTATGAATGGAAGAAATATCCCACAGCACGCCAATGATTCTTCTGGGGTTCAGTCATACTTGAAGCATCGATATGAGACAACATAATGTTGATGCGGCGGATAAATGTCTTGAAGTCCCAACCATTGCCACTTGCTACACTGGCCACTGTCTGATAGGCAAAGGAGTTATAACCGCTTTCATACTTTTCTTCCAGATAACCGGCATCTAAGTCTGCTTTATAACTTCCGTCCTGCGCATAGCTTTTGAAAGAGGTGCGGATTGTGTTGTTAGTAAACATTTCATAGCAAGGCCACATAAAAGCCTTGAAATTATCGTAGGAATTGAAGGCATTGCCCTCTGTTAAATCAGTCACCGGAGCCTTTTCCAAAAAACTGTCATTGCAACCGGAAAAGGTCATTACTCCGAGAATAGCTAAACTTATAAATAGTTTTTTCATATGCTCATACTTATTTAAGGTTTATAATGTGATACTAAGCCCAAATGATACTGTACGGAATGCCGGGTAATCCCACGACAAGGTTTCCGGATCAATACCTTTTGATAAAGATGAGAATGTTGCCAGATTTTCGATGCTGACAAATGCTTTCAACTGTGACAATGTGATTTTACTGATCCATGTCTTGGGAAATGTATAAGCTAAAGTAACATTTTTGATGCGGAAGTAAGAAGCATCCGACAAATATTTGTCCGAACGGCGGTAATTGGAAGCTTGATTACCATAGTTGCCATAGATACGTGGAAATTTTGCATTGGGATTGACCGCTGTATAATCTCCATTGGCAGCATCCACCGGTTGCCAGTAGTCTCCTAATCCTTTGAACAAAGGGATAAATTTGAAATCTGAATACATTGGGAAGGTCAATGTATTTGCGATCCAAGCGTCACGTTTGCCCGTGCCTTGCATGAATACGTTCAAATCAAAACCTTTATAATTTACTCCCAAGTTAACGCCGTAAAGATAGCGCGGAGTGTTATTTCCGATTATTTTGCGGTCACCTGGGTTGGTGACAGTATTGTCGCCACTGGAAATAACATTGGTGCCCCGGTCGTCATCCCTTAAGTTCTTGAATTTTATGTCGCCCGGACGGGGATTATAACCATCAATGCTGGGAACGCCATCTTTCAGTATCCATGAAGAAGTGTCGATAAAATCATCGATAGTATAAAAACTATCATACTCGTACCCCCAGATTTCTCCTAAATCTTTTCCTTCATAATGGTTCCAGAAAGTAGAACCGTCACTTAGAGTGCTGGTCAATATCCCTGATTCATTGGAATTATACTTCACAATCTTTGATTTGTTGTCGGACAGGTTAAAGCCAATGCGATAACCGATTTTGCCAATATGGTCACGCCAATTCAAACTGATTTCCCAACCACGGGTACGTAAGTCTGCTGTATTTTGATAAGGAGCATCAGCACCCACTACTCCCGGTAGCTGCATGCCTGGCGCGAGCATTCCGTTAGTATTGCGTTGATACCAGTCAAAAGTTCCGCTAAAACGATTGTTGAACATGGAAAAATCAAGACCGATATCGGATGTTACGACTTTCTCCCACGTAAAGCTGTTGCTAACCAACGCAGGAATGGAAGTAATGGCAGTAACACGATTGCCATCTACCAGCCAACCGTTGTAGTTGTTATTAATCGTCATTGTCGGAATAAACGAATAGGTTGGTATATTCTGGTTGCCAATCATACCATAGGAAGCACGTATTTTCAAGGAACCTAACCAATGCTGAGTTTTTTCCATAAATTTCTCTTGGGCAATGTTCCAACCCACAGAAACAGAGGGGAAGAAGCCAAAACGCGAATCTTTGGGGAACTTGGAAGAGCCGTCATAACGACCGTTCACTTCGAGCAAATATCTGTCCATATAGTTATAGTTTACTCGGAAGAATCCGCCACGTACAGAATACTCATTGTATTTATCTGTAGCTTTCAGCGTTGAAGTTCCTGCACCTAATGAAGGAACCTCGACAACGGCTTGTCCGTATGAAAAGGCTTCCATCGTTTCCTGATAGCTCGATTCTTGATTGAATCCTGCCATTACTTTGAATTTATGGTCACTCAGTGCAAAATCATAGGTCCCATACAAGTTGATTGAATTGTAATTGGTATATCTTTTGTTCTTCTCCAGATAGTCATTGGTGGGAGTCACGTTTTTGCCTCCTTGAACCGTGGTATAGGCTACGCTCCCTGTATACCAATGATAATCATATATGTTCTTGTCGAAAGTATATTCGAAGGCAACCTCCAGCCCTTTAAGCGGCTTTAGAATTGATTTCAAGAAGATGCGGGGATTGTCATACAATGTTTTAGTCGGATTTGACCAACGAATCTGATTGCTTGGAGTAAAAAACGGTAAATCATCCGATGCGGCATTCGACATCCCTTCCGGCATATTTCCTTCCGGATAGAACGATGCCAAACGGGTTGAATATATTGCACCTAAGGCGGATTTAGGCTCCATGTTTTTACTGTGTGCATAACTGAATGTAGCTTCTTGAGTAAACCATTTGGTAACATCTGCTGAAATGAATCCACTCACATTCATACGCTCATACTTGTCTTTATCTGTGATAAGCACACCGTTATGTGAGATATAACCGGCAGACAAACGATAACGCAATTTGTCTGTACCGCCTGTCATAGATATATTGTGAGTTTGCTGGAAACTTGTTTCGAGCATATTTTTCACCAAGTCTTTTTCGTTCATATAATACACACCGCCATCTGCGTCTTTATACATACCATCACCGATTGTCGGAATGGAAGAGGGATCTTTTCGATATTGTTCCAGATAGCCCAACCATTTGTTGACACTCGGTGAACCCATTGTCCAAAACTGGTCACCGGCAGCATCGGAATATGCTTTTAAATATTCAGTTAAAGGTGCCTGTTCGGGCAGATTCATTGCCGAAGCAAATGCGAAGTTGTTGTTATAGTTTAACTGGAAAGTGGTTTCACCTTTCGGACGCTTGGTCGTAACCAAAATAACGCCACCGGCAGCACGTGCACCATAAATAGCACCGGAAGCTGCATCTTTCAATACGGTGATGGTTTCGATGTCTTCGGGGTTAAGCATATCCAAATCACCCTCTACGTTGTCAATTAAAACCAAAGGTTTGATTGTGGCACCATAAGAGCCATTATCATTTTTGATACCTACTGAGTACGCGCCGCGAATTTGGAAAGTTTTACTCTTGCCGGGAGCGTTGCCATTGCTGGAAACTAATAGCCCCGGAACAGTCCCTTGCAGGGCATCCGCTGCTTTGGAAAGCGGACGGTTGGCAATAACCTCATCCATCTTTACGGAAGCGACTGCACCTGTCAAGTTCGCTTTTTTCTGAGAACCATAGCCTACAACAATGACTTCATCCAAGGTCTCTGTATCTTCTTGAAGAACAATCTGGACAGTTTGTGCATTACTGACGGTTACCACCTGTGGCTTATAGCCGATGTAAGTGATTTGTATTTTTACCGGTAATTGTGAAACTTCCAAGGTAAACTTCCCTGCAAAGTCTGTAACACAACCAATGGTTGTGTTTTCCACAACGACAGAAGCACCGATAATAGGTTCTTGCGTGGCATCTAAAACAATTCCGGTAATTGTTCTCTGTTTTGTTTGTTGTGGTTTATATACGGAAATACGTTCACCTTCCACTTCATAACATATATTCTTTCCGGCAAATAGAATGTCCAAAACTTCTTTGACACTTTTGTTTTTCACATCAATAGAGATTTTCTGATTCGTATTTATATCATTGTTACGAATCAAAAAAGAGTAACCTGTTTGTTTCTCAATTTCACTAAAGATTTGATTTAAGGATACAGAGCGATGTTGCATGGAAAATCGTGCCTCTTGAATGGATAATGTCGCGAAAGCTTCATTTCCCCATAAAAGAAATGAAGCTACCCATGCCAAAGGAAGCCAATGCTTCCTTACGAGTCTTGCAAAAAGTTTTTTCATACTCATTAATTTATTAGTTAACAAAAATATTTAAGGCGTACAGATAGGTATCTTATATAGTTATCTATCTGTGATAATTATAGTTTTTCCTTTTCTTTTCCAGATAAATTTATTGTCTACATCCAAATAAGAGAGAATTTCGTTTAAGGTCAGACTTGCATCTATACTGCCGGAAAAATATTCGGTACCAACCTTTTGTGATTGAATCAAAATTTGGACATCATATTTTTTCTCGATGGTTTTTAAAATATGAGATAAAGCTTCGTTTACAAAGACAAGGCGTCCGGTTGTCCACGCTATTTGAGATCCGGCATCTATAGCCTTTACAGATAAGGAGCTTTGGGCTTTGTCATATACGGCTTGTTCGTTGGGCAACAGATAGATTTCATTTTTTTTATCCGAAGTCGTGGATACTTTCACTTGTCCTTCCACAAGGCTGACTTTTATATTCGGCTCATCATGATAAGATAATACGTTAAATTTGGTGCCAAGTACTTGGATATTCAGGTCGGTAGCATGAACGATAAAAGGCTTCTCTCTGTTTTTTGCGACTTCAAAGTAAGCTTCTCCATTAAGGAAAACTTCTCGTTGGGTTTGATTCTGAAATGAAGCATTATACTTTATGGTTGTGCCTCCATTGAGGTAAACCAGTGTACTATCCGGTAATATCAATTTGGATTGCGCATTTGAAGGAACTTCTATCTGGCAATATGAAATGGGGGGAGTGGCTACCTCTGCCTCAGATGAATTATTATTCCAATAAATAAAACTAATGCTCAAACCGATCAATAGTGTAACCATTGCGGCAAAACTCCAAATGTTAACTCTTTTAATCTGGATATATTGGGATGAGAGATCTAATTTTTTGGATAGGGATTTAAAGTTCTGTTGTCTGTTACGTTCAAACCAAGGTGTAGAGGCTATGGCATAGGTTCGTGCAATTTCATGATATTTCTGTCGGCAAGAATTATCTTTTTGCAATAATTCTGCCATTTTCTGCATATCTTCGGGCGTTATATTACCTTTCAGATAATCCAGCATTAATTCCTCAAACTTATCTATTGAACTATTCATAGCGTTGTCTTTATATCATTATCTATTAATAATACACATACAACTCTATAAATGTTTAATAAAAAACGAACTTTTTTATTATTAATTTAAAAAAGGAAGAACAAGAGAATTCCTAAACGTGTTCCCAATCTCTCTTTCATCTTGTCCATTGCATTTTTAATATGTACACGTACGGTACTGAATGAGATTCCGTTTTTTTCTGCAATTTCCTGTGGAGTAAGGCTGGAATAAAGATATTCTTCAAAAATAGTTCTGCATTTTGGGGAGAGAGAGTCGATTACATCTTGTACTTGGCGTTCTAAGTCTGCTTGTTCCAGCTCTTCCAGAGGATTGCATTCACTCATGCAATATTCCTCTTGGTATTCGAGTAGCATTTCACGATATTCATCTACTATGCGCTCCCGGCTATGGAGTGAGCGCAAGTAATTCAAGCATCCATTTTGCACACTGCGCACCAAATAGGGGTGAATAGGGAATAGTAAACTTCCACGTTTGTACCATAGTTTCATAAAGGTCTCATTCACTATATCTTGAGCCTCTTCAAAATTGAAGATATAAGAATTGGCACAAGTACATAAATAAACAAAATAGTCATTGTAAAGACTTTCAAAAGCCTTTGCATCCCCTTGGTTTATTTTATCAATGACTGTTTTGTCTACCATTCCCTATTTTTTGAGTCAATACGCAAATATATAACTTTTTTATAATTTCCAACGATTATTGTTGCTGTTTGCTAAAAAGTTTTTTACGCAATAAAAAGTGTGTCAAAACAAGTCTCTTTTTTATAGGATGAGGATAAACTATTCTATAACTTGTCCTTTATAGAAATCCAGTATCTTAGTCCTGAACAGATAATCGTATTTTGCCTGCAATTTATCCGAAAGAGCTTTGGTCAGGTTCAGTTTGGCTTCATTGTATTCGATAAAGGTAGCCTTGCCGTTATTGAACTTCTCGCTCATCAGGCGGAAGGACTCTTCGTTGGCTTTCACTGCCGCTTCACAGGAATTATATTTGCTCTCGGCAGCTATAGCATTATACCAAGCCTGTTGAATCTCTTTGTAAAGTACTTTTTTGCTGTTATCCAGTCTCAAAGATAAGTCTATTTGCTGTAGGCGGGCGGTGCGTACCCGGTTGCGCGTGGCAAAACGGTTGAAGATCGGAACGCTCAGATTGAATCCTACGTACTTATTCAGATTATTCTTCATCTGGCTGCCGAAACTGCTTCCGGACTTTCCGCTCACCGTATAGTAATTGCTTCCTAAACCGGCACTGAAAGAGAGCTGCGGATAGAAGGCGCTTTGAGCAATGCGAATACTGTTGAGGCTACCTTGCAGGCGATATTCGGCAGCCTTAATGCTTGGCTTGTAGGCAAGTGCCTGTGTGTATATATCATCCGGCGGAGTGAGAGGCTCGAACTCTAACTCTTCTTTAGGACTTTCAAGCACGAATCCTTCAGGCGTGGGCAATTCCAAAAGTTGGGTGAGATCCAATAACGCCAACTTGTATGTATTGTCTGATTGCACGGCAGTCATCTCATCCTGTGCGACACGGGCTTGTGCTTCTGCCACTTCGGCCGGAGATGCTTTGCCCACTCCGTGAAGCCCTTGGATACGTCTCATTTGCTCTTTGCTTAGAACCGCTTGGTTATGGGCAACTCTACTTAACTCCTGGTTGAATAAAACCTGTAAATAAGCGGAAGTGACATTGATCGCAATGTCTTCTTTGGCTTTATTCAAATCTTCTATCGCAGCTTTTAAATCCAACTTGGCAAGTGAATATTGGTTGGACAACTGCAAACCAGTGAATATAGGCACATTAGTCCCTAAACTGAAACTGGTATTGGCACTGTTGATATTGCTGTACGAGTTGTCTGCCGGAGAAGCGGTACGTCCCCAGCTCCAGTTCTGATTGGCACTTCCGCTCAGGTTCGGGAGGCGTGTCCACTTGCTGGTATTTACGCTCACTTTGTTGGCTTCTACATCATTGGCGGATTGGCGAATCCCTATGTTATGCTCGATAGCATAGTCGATACATTGCCGCAATGTCCATGCCTGCGGCGAGTTGTCCTGCGCTTGGGCGGAAGTGAATCCGACTCCGGCAAGCAGGAATGTTGATATGGCTTTACGAATTATTCTCATGGAATTCAATTATTTGTCTTTTTTCTCTGCACCGCGTATTTTATCCTGTGCGGTTATTCCTTTCTTGATTTCAATTTTGATTCCGTCACTCATTCCGGCAGTCACCTGTGTGCGTTTGAACTTTTGTTCCGGCACAGAATCTGTCATGACATACACAAACGTGGAGTCACCGCTAAACTCAATAGTGCTTTCGGGCACAGCCAATACTTGTTCGGCTTTTTGCAACACTATCTCCGCATTTGCCGAATATCCGGAACGGACCTGGACAGAATCGGGAATGGTGATGGCAGCCTTGATTTCAAACTGGTTGGCTCCGTTGGTTTCCACCCCTTTCGGAGATATGTATTCGAGGATTGCGTTGAAAGTCAGATTCTGCAAAGCACCGATTGTCAGCTTGATCGGCATCTGTTCGCGGATGCGTCCCACCTCCGTTTCGTCAATATTGCCGCGGAAAATCATGTCGTTCATGTTGGCTACCGTCGCAATGGTGGTGCCGTCATTGAATGTGTTGCTCATAATCACGGAGTTGCCGGCTTTTACGGGCACATCCAGTATCAATCCGTCAATTGTGGAACGAATCATCGTGCTGCTAAAAGAAGCACTGTTTTGGGTAATACCCTCTTTTATGATTTCCAGATTGTCTTTGGCTGTCTGTCTCTCTTCACGTGCTTGTTTTAAAGCCACTTCGCTTTTCTCGTATTCTTCCCGGCTGATTAGCTGGTCGTCATACAACTTCTTGATACGGTTGAAATCCGTCTCTGCCTGTGTGGCGTTGATTTCTGCCAGACGTACACGGCTTTCTGCGGAATTTAACTGTCCGAGTTCGGGGATTACTTTTACTTTGGCGATAACTTCTCCTTTTCTCACCGCTTGTCCCGCTTCCTTATATACTTCATCGATAATTCCCGAAATCTGGGGCTTGATTAAAATCTCGTCCCTCGGCTCCACCTTTCCGGTTGCCACGGTAGTTTTTTGCAAGTCGGTTATTTCCGCCGTCACTGTTTCATAGACGGTAACTTTGGGGCGTGACTTCTGATAAAGGAATACAAACGTTCCAATAAGTATTATGGCAATGACTACCAATAATGCGATTTTCAGATACTTTTTCATCTTGGCTATATATTAATTTTTAATTTTCCACTTTTAACTTTCAGACCTTCGCTCTCCACGTTTACTCATCCCGGATGGCTTCAATTGGTTTGATAGCCATGGCCCGGTAAGCGGGCGCCAGTCCCGCCAGCATTCCTAATGCGATGAGCAATGCGCAAGTACCGATTGCCAGTCCGAAGCTGACTTGGAAGTGAGTGTCTCCACCGTCTGAGTTTACTCCCATCTCCAATAGTTGCAATATCATGACGGCGAAGGAGATGCCGCACATCCCCGCAATGGTTGTCAGCACCATACTCTCAGACAGGATTTGCTGCATGATGTCTTTCGGGCGCGCACCGATTGCCCGTCGGATGCCGATTTCGGTGGTACGCTCTTTAACGGTTACCATCATGATATTGGATACACCGATGGCTCCGGCGAGCAATGTTCCCAAACCAACCATCCAGACCAATATATTGATGCCGGTAAATAAGTTGTCTACCATCGAGAACATCGCCTCCGCATTCAGGCACATAAGCGCTTGTTTGTCATTGGGGGCGATATAATGTGCCGCTTTGATAATCTGTTCCATTTCCGGCTGCACGTCAGATACCTTGACACCATGCTTCACCGTGAAACATATCACGTCAATTCTTCCGCCTAAGTTGTACGCTTGCTGCATGGTGGTGAAGGGCAGGGTGACTGCTTCCGAAGCCCGCCCCTGTATGTTCATATTCCCTTCGGAGGAAGACATCCCGATCACTTGGTAATAAATTCCGTCTACACGGATGTATTTGCCGCATGGATCTTCACCGGTTTTGAACAGACTTTCATAAATCCGCTTTCCGATAACGCACACTTTGCGCGCTTCCTTGATATCCACGTCATTGATAAACCTGCCGTAAGCCATCTCCTGTGATTCGATATGAAGATAATCGGGATATAACCCTTTCACGCTGCAATCATATTTCTTGTCTTCATATACGGCTTTCGATCCCCAGCGGGCGATGGAAGGAGTGACAACCTCCACCTCTTTGACCTGCGAGCGGAGGCGTTCGACATCGATGGCTTCCAGATTCCACCATCTTCCTTTACGGAAGCCCTTGTAGGCCTCGCCCGTCTTTTGCGAAGCAAGAAAACCGGAATTGGTGGCAAACCCTTCAAAGTTCTTTTTCATCATATCTTCCAATCCCTGTCCGCCCCCGATAAGGGCCACGAGCATAAAGATTCCCCAAAACACACCGAATGCGGTGAGCAGGCTTCTTGTCTTATTCCTTGTGATGGTGATGAGGATTTCCTCACAAGTATCCATGTCTATTCTCATAATCTTAATCTGCTCTAAGTGCTTCAATCGGTCGGATGCTGACTGCCTTTCGGGCGGGGAACAGTCCTGCCAACGTTCCGGCTATTACTAATGTGAGTGTGGCCTGTATGGCAATTCTTATATCGACGGTCGGATTCAGGAACACTGTTTCTGTCCACATTCCGGTGTCCATCGTCTGATTTCCGAAAGCGCTGTTCATCCATTCGGTCACTCCGATGCCTGCTACCATACCGATATATCCGAATACGGTGGTGATGGTGACGCTTTCAACGATTATCAGCCAAAGGATGGAGAGCGGCTTGGCTCCCAAAGCCTTGCGGATTCCAAACTCACGGGTGCGTTCTTTTACGGTAATCAGCATGATATTGGAGACCCCCACAATGCCGCTCAGCAGAGTGAAAATGCCGATTACCCAAATCGCAATGCGGAGCATACTTGACCCTTGCTGCTGTTGCAGGTAGTTGGTGAACCGATTCCATATCCAAATGGCGCTATGGTCGGTCGGGTCGAAACGATGATTGACTCCGATCACTTTGCGATAACGGGCTTCAAATTCTTTGTTGGCTTCCATCGTTTCCATGTTTTGGGTGGTCATGATAAGGTTGTTCAGCTTGTCTCCTTTGTTATAGATTGTTTGCAGGGTGGTAAAAGGAATGTAAGCGTCACTGTCACCGCTGTCTCCTTTATCATTATAGAGTCCCACTACCTGATAAACCACGCTGTTTGCATTCACAAACTGTCCGATAGGTTCCGTATGGGTTTTGTCGAAAAGAATTTCAGCTGTTTTCTTGTGGAGTACGATGACTTTCCGGCGTTCCTTAATATCAATTTCGTTGATAAAACGCCCTTTGAAGAGTTTCACAACCTCCACCTCCGTATGATTGGGGTATACGCCGGCAAGGCCCAGACTCATATATTCTTGTCCGAAGCTGAGAGTGACTTCTCCTTGCCATAGAGTGGCTCCGGCTTTTATTACGTGGTCGGGGAAGTAGTGGGCGGTGGCATCCACGTCTTTGTTGTCCAACTGTATCCGTCGTCCTTCTTTCAGCCCGTCGTAGGATTTGCTTGTCCATCCCGGATAAATCTTGATGGAGTTCATGGCCCGTTCCGAAGCCGATTGCTCGAATGCGTGAATCAGCCCGTTGCCTGCACCAAGCAGGACGATAAGCATAAAGATTCCCCATGCTACGGCAAATCCGGTGAGGAACGTCCTTAGCTTGTTGCGCTTGATGGTGCTGTATATTTCTTGCCAAATGTCAATCATGATAATGCTTGTATAATAGTAGTGGTGATGGATTTAATTCTATTTCATGATGCCGTTCTTGCCGAAGGGAGAAGCGTCATGGTCGATATTGTCCTCAATCCGCTCGATAATGCCGTCTTTGATATGTATAATCTTGTCGGTCTGGTTGGCAACCCCGCTTTCGTGTGTGACGACGATAATTGTCATTCCCGTCCGGTGCAGGTCTTTCAGAATCTGCATCACTTCCACGGATGTTTTACTGTCCAAGGCTCCGGTCGGCTCGTCCGCCAGGATAATTTGCGGTTGGGTGATGAGTGCGCGGGCGATGGCTACACGCTGTTTCTGTCCGCCGCTCATCTCGTTGGGCATGTGGTGTGCCCAGTCTTTCAAGCCCAGCCGGTCGAGATATTCCAATGCAAGCGCGTTTCTTTTCTTACGGCTCACCCCTTGGTAGAATAGAGGAAGGGCTACGTTCTCTACGGCATCTTTGAAAGAAATCAGGTTGAACGACTGGAAGATGAAGCCTATCATGCGATTCCGGTATTCGGCAGCCTTGGTCTCACTCAGATTCTTGATAAGTACGTTGTTCAGATAATAATCTCCGGTATCGTAATTGTCAAGGATGCCTAATATATTAAGTAAGGTTGATTTGCCCGAACCCGATGCCCCCATGATGGAGACAAACTCGCCCTGTTCTATATGGAGGTTGATGCCTTTGAGCACATGAAGCGGTGCTCCGTTGTTATAAGTCTTGTTGACATTGGTTAGTTGTATCACAGTTTTCTTTATTTAGTTTTTGTTTTCTGATGATTTTCTACTATTAGACGGTCGTAAGATACGAAAAGTTGCAAAGAGGGTGAACTTTTTTTGAAAAACATTTTGTAGACTCAATCTTCTTTACGTAATTTGTGTGCAGTAAACTTAATGATTAACTAACCCTTTTAAATAAAAGTATCATGAATTCAAACATGGAGAAACCCTACGTAGTAGGAATTGACATAGGCGGAACGAATACCGTCTTTGGTATTGTGGACGCGCGCGGAACTATTATTGCCAGTAGTTCAATCAAAACATCCGGTTATCCTACAGTGGAAGAGTATGCAGACGAAGTGTGCAAAAACCTGCTTCCGTTGATTATCGCCAACGGTGGCGTTGATAAAATCAGAGGTATCGGTGTCGGTGCTCCGAATGGCAACTACTATACGGGAACTATTGAATTTGCTCCGAACTTGCCGTGGAAAGGTATCCTTCCGTTGGCTGCCATGTTTGAAGAAAGATTAGGTATCCCTACTGCTTTGACAAACGACGCGAATGCTGCTGCTATCGGTGAGATGACTTACGGTGCGGCTCGCGGTATGAAGGACTTTATCATGATTACATTAGGAACCGGTGTGGGTAGCGGTATCGTTATCAACGGTCAGATGGTGTATGGTCATGATGGTTTTGCCGGTGAGTTGGGTCATGTCATTGCCCGTCGCGGTGGTCGTATCTGCGGTTGCGGTCGTAAGGGCTGTCTGGAGACTTATTGTTCGGCTACCGGTGTGGCACGTACAGCGCGCGAGTTCCTTGCTGCCCGTACGGATGCCAGTCTGCTTCGTAACATCCCGGCAGAAAACATCACATCAAAAGATGTATATGATGCAGCCGTGCAGGGTGATGCATTAGCGCAGGAGATCTTCGATTTCACCGGTAACATCTTGGGTGAAGCATTGGCGGATGCTATTGCATTCTCCAGTCCTGAAGCTATCGTGCTGTTCGGTGGTCTGGCAAAATCAGGCGACTATATCATGAAACCGATTCAGAAGTCAATCGACGAGAATGTTCTGAATATCTATAAAGGCAAAACGAAATTGCTCGTTTCCGAACTGAAAGATTCTGATGCTGCCGTATTGGGTGCCAGTGCTTTGGCTTGGGAACTGAAAGATATCAAGGAATAATATCAGTTTTACAAATAAAGGTAATGAAAATCTCCGAGGGCTGTTGCTCTCGGGGATTTTTTTATCTCCGCCGGGAGAGACCGGAAGAGGTCATAAAAAAGGGAACCTC
>CAKUYM010000040.1 GCA_934716785.1 uncultured Bacteroides sp.
TGGAATCGTGCGTAAAATGGTAACCGTCATAACACACCCTCAATTCATCGCAGAGTTTCTCATACGTCATGCCACGTACTGATGCAAACTCATGGAGTTCGGCTTCCAAGTTTTCGTGGATTTCACGTTCACTCACACCGCAAAGTTCAACATATTCATTCCACATCGAAATATCATCCAGATTGTTCAGGTCGCTGAAACTGACCTTACCAAACTTAGTCACACCCGTTAGTAAAGCAAACTTGATACAGCCGTCCATCGTTTTGAGAGCCCCATAGAATGGCTTCAAGGTATCTCGGTATTGCTTCTGAAGATTTTCATTACCGATGGCTTGCAGCATAGGTTTGTCATATTCATCCACGAGAACAACCACACGTCTCCCCGTCTTTTCGCAAGCACGCTGGATGATACCTGCAAAACGCAGGGAAAAGGATGTCTCAGACGGGCGGGTACCGTATTGACTTTCCCAATATTCAAGGTTATCATTCAATATATTATCCAGACTTTCCGGAGTATCATACTTCTCAATATTAAGGTCCAGATGTAATATAGGATATTTTATCCAATCCTTTTCCAATTTTTCAATTGCCAACCCCGCAAAAAGTTCCTTTTTCCCCTGGAAGTAAGCCTCCAAGGTAGATACGAGCAGACTCTTCCCGAAACGACGCGGACGGCTCAAAAAGTAATAACGCCCGGTCTTGACCATTTTATACATCAATGCCGTCTTATCAACATAAAAATAGCCATCCTGACGAAGACTTTCGAAATTCTGAATGCCTATGGGATAAATCTTGTTACTCATAATCTCTTCCTTTACCTTTATAACTCAATGAGTGCAACGCAAAGATAAGGATTTTTAATAGCAACACTCCTTTATTCTCGAATTTATTTTGCAGCAACCTCATCCCACTAAAGAGTTTTTTAATAAATCATTTCTCATATTCTCATCTTTTACAGATAATATGTTTATATTCAACAGAGTAAACAATGAGAAATAGCTTTCAAAAATAGTATTTCTCATACTTTTCCCGTCATTCTCCACTAAAAACAGGCATCTCTCATGGTATGAAAAAGCATTTCTCATTAAAAGGATTAATGAGCAGGATATGACATAGCCTTAGACAACATGTCAAGTAAGTGAATAACAGATGTTTTGTAGCCGATATCATTGTGTGAACAAACCTTCATACGTACCGTTCCACTATAGTGAACAGTTCTGTGCACTACAGTGGAAAGATCGTTGCACTACAGTGAAAAGGCTTGCGCACTACAGTACAACGATACAGATGTCGCATTGATAACACATTGATTGCAGCTATATAATCTCCGGCTGTCAGCTGGTTATAATGAAGATTGGCTATCGTTTTATGACTGTTCATAGCAGGCCAATGCCTGAATCATAAAAATAGCATTTACAATGTATGAAAAGTACTGAGAGCAACATGAGAAATACTGAAAGCAGCATGAGAAATGCCTATTTTTAGTGGTAAGTGTCGGACAAAGGATGAGAAACGCCATTGAGCGGCTTTATTTCTCATTACGTACTTATCTGGCTATAAACACATTGCACGAAAACAATGAGAACATGAGAAATGATTTCGCTTTTTCCTCTTTAGTAGAGAGAAGAAATATTGTTCTAAGAATAAAAACATACAGAATAAAACTCCTCAAACTTCATTAGGAAAAAGAGACATAGCTTTATCATAAAAGACAGCCGATAAGCTGCACAACAGGTAAAGAAATACCTGCATTCGGCAACTTATCGGCTGTTTCATATATCCCTGCGGAAGCAAAACACTTCCACAGAAACCGTAGGATAAGGTAATTATTTCTTTTTCTTCAAAGTGAAGTTAACCTGCATACCACCCAAAGAAGCAGTCGGCTTCTCAGCTTCATACATACCATATTCATCAAATGACGGCATGAAAGATTTTGAATTATAGTCGATAATATAGACATCGAGTAGTGTTTCACCGCTCTCACTGTCAGTAACATTTTTCACACCCATGTATGCCACTTTATCTGTACTAACTTCCGTAGCAGAGAAATAACGATTCACATTTTCAAGTTTAAGCAGTTGAAGCGTTTTCCATCCACTCATATCGAATCTGAACTTTTGTTCTTTATCAATAGCAAAATCTGAAGTCTCACGGAAGTAGTTCTTCAATTCAGACTTCAATGAAGTAGTCAGTTTATAACCCTCGGCAGAGCCATCTCCTGAGAAAGTGAAAGTATCATCGGCATTGAATACGGGCCAGCCTTCAAGGTCTTTTTCTGTAGCGCCCCATGATGACGCCATACCATCCTTAGTAGTAATCAACTCATTCATCACCCATGTGCCAAGCAAGTCGGAAGCATAACTACCTATCATCGTAACAGTAGCAGTCGGGAAAGCACCTTTTACAAAACCTTCGGCTTCGGTCACCTGCGGAGCGAGCACAATAACATTCTTTTCAGTGTCAAGAGTAACAGCTCTCAGTTTGAAAGCACACTTGCTGGACCCTTTCAGAATGGTAGCAGTCTTGTTGACAAACTCATAGTTGGTGCCTTCTACAGCGGTAGAAGCAGCATCGGCAGCAACGCTCACCTCGATGTCATTCTCGGCTGTATAGGTAGATCCGTCCTTGATATTGAGCAGTGAAAGTTCCACTTCCACCTCGTTACCCATCACATATGCTTTTTGCACGAATGAATAAAGGCGCTTGTCCTGTACGCCAAGGTTGATAGTGGTGGTAGGGTTGGCACCGCCTTCCACTCCGGAAAGCCCCATCGTGATAGTCTTGCTTTCCGTAAAGTTGTTCTTGGCTGTCACAACGATACTCATCACCGGCGCACTGCCGCCCACTACATACTTCTGTGCAGACACAGTATAATCCTCGTCCATCTTGGCCGTACCACCAAATACTACAGGAATTTCAGTCACAGTCTCAGGAGCATTGCTGGCAGTGATATTGATAGCCAGATTACCCTTAGTCAGTGTGTAATTGTTACTTTCGAATGACACCTTGAAAGTGTTGTCATCATCACTGCTACAAGCCGTAAATACAGCGGCTACAAGCAACATTAAAAAAGGAAAAACTCTCTTCATTTTTCTTCAACTTTTTGATTGGTTAATATAAAAATTTTAATTAGCGTTCTCGTTATATTCTTTTTCCATCGCACTGATGACTTCACGATCCGCATCGCTCAACGGCTCCGGATCGGGCATTTTGTATTGTGAAGCAACAGTCTTTTCAACGGGCGGCACCTCATCAGTCTTTTCACAAGAGACAAACGCCACGGCTGTGCAAACAACAGACAAGGCTAACACATATATATACTTCTTCATGATTCTCTATGTTTTTAAAGTTAGTATTCCATTTCCGTATAACCGGGGTTCTGCTGCAAGTCCGGATTCAACTGAATGTCAGAAGCCGGCAAGGCAAATGTGTACATAAACTTACGGGTATAATATTTCAATCCGTTTCTCGTTACCCAAAACTCCGGTCTTCCGTTGCGCTTCAACTCAAAGAAACGATCGGCTTCCATATACATCTCCTTCCGGCGTTCGCACAAGATGGCGTAGAGCAGCGGCGTCAACAGTTTGCCCTGCGCGTCTTCCTGAATTCTGTCCTCCGTATCTACAGCCGGCAGCGTCTCCATTGTGTAGGGTGTATAATCTTCGATGCGGTGCTTGCGAAAGTCGTTGAGCAGGCTGAGCGCATCTTCCGTCTCCCCCAGATGGCAGGCACTCTCCATGGCAATCAGAGCCAGTTCGGCAGAGCGTAAATTGCAGGAGAACACCTTCTTATTCTTACGCATCCTACCGATGAAGAGATTGTAACGGATATCCTTCTCCCCCTCCTTGAAAAGTTTGATGTAACGGATGCTGATGGGACGGGCGGCAATATAAGTATTCTGCGTGGTAAAATTCTTGTCCAGCTTACCCGTGCGGAACAGCATATTCCCCGCCACGGCATTATAATCAGTCATCATGGCCTTGTACGCCTCACCCTCTATCAGCGGATATCGTTGCAGCAGCTCAAGCGCCAGTTCCTTGGCTTCCTTGTAGCGTTGGCACCAGAAGTAGAGACGTGCCAAATACCCCTTCATCACATCAGCAGTGAAGAAATAAAGTTCGTTCTGCACATTGTAGTCGATAGCCTTTTTCATATCGCTCTCCGCTTGTGCGATAGTTTGCTCCAAGGTACTGCGCAAAGGACGGGCTTCCATGTCGAATTCCGTCACAAGGGGCACACCGAGCTGCTCATCCGCCGAACCCACCGGCGGGCAGAAGAGCCGGATAAGCTGGTAGTAGCCGATACCGCGAAAAGCATAGGCAGTGCCCAATATGTCCTTCGCCTCTTGCGTTTCGGTATCTCCTTTCAGATTGTCGATAACTATATTGCTACGGGCTATGGTGGCATAGATAGATTTGTAAGTACTACTGCCGGAACACAGTTCACCAATATAGGTACGCAGCATGCCTCCGATAGGATACTCCGTCAGGTTGGTCTCCAAATTGTCGCAGTAGCATTCGTTTGTGTAAGCATCCACCCCTTCTATGGCATATTTCACACCCACAGTATTTGCCTCCGCATTATCTATCTCATTGCACATTTCATGGATGATGGCAGAAAAGTCTTCCGCTGTTTCGGGGATAGTCTTGTCATACGGCTTGATGTCGAGAAAATGACCGCAAGAACTCAGGCCGACCGCCAGCATCCACAGATATATTACCTTCTTTTTCATATTCTATAAAGTCTTTTTAGTCTGTTGTTTAGAAACCGATATTTACGCCCAACGAGAAACTACGGCTGATG
Organism: uncultured Bacteroides sp.; assembly: GCA_934716785.1. GTDB lineage: Bacteria > Bacteroidota > Bacteroidia > Bacteroidales > Bacteroidaceae > Bacteroides. The sequence continues at coordinate 4,803 of CAKUYM010000040.1, forward strand.
GGGTACACAGCTCCCGGCGATTCGGGGTTCAGTCCTTTGTAGCCGGTAACAATCAACACGTTGTTTGCCGTAAACGAGAATCCCATGTCAGACAGTCCCATCTTGGCAGTAATGCGCTGCGGCATATTATAAAGAAGCGAGATGCTGCCTATCTTCCAATAAGAGGCGTTGCAATAATAGGCTCCTCTCACGATATCGGATGAATAGACATTGTCCTTATCCACCAATATCGCCGTTCCTCTGGAGTCTATCAAACGTGGATACCCGTCCGTGATGTGATTGTCGGGTGTCCAACGGTAGGCGGCAGCCTTCAATTTATTTAAGTGAGCCGTATATACATCACTGGTCTGGCTTGGCACGACATTGGTTGTTGCCACCGACCACGCACTGTAAGCAAAGGAGTTTGTTATCTCATACTCTTTCTTTGCTCCCAAAGCAAAAGAGGAACTCATACTCAGGGTGAAGTTCTTGTAAGTTACGTTGGTGGAGAATCCGCCTGTCCAGGGAGCATTGCCTGTTCCTATATAATAGACATAATTATATTTATCGCGCTTGTCCTCGGTACTTGAGATAACGGTGCCCGGACGAAGGGCGAAATTCAACAGACCGGTAGCAGCATCAATCCCTTCATACTTCCCCGCAAAGATGGCCGACTGCGGATAGTTGAGCCGTGTGGAGGAGAACGTGTAATCACCGGGAGCATTGTATTTTGTCAACTTATTCTGGTTGTAGGCGATATTGCCTGTCACACTCCACGAGAAATCTTTCAGTTTCAAGGGGGTAGCATTAATGGTCAGCTCTACTCCTTGGTTCACCTGCTCGGAGGTGTTATAGCTCTGAGTGGCGAATCCGGTAGTGGAAACCACCTTGACGGCTGTCACCAAGTCATACCCTCTCCGTCGATAGCCCGAAAGATACAGGTTCAGGCGGTTGTTGAGCAACCCGACATCCAAAGACGCGTTGTAGTCGCGCGTATGTTCCCAACGCAAGTTCGGATTGGGCGCATTGCTTACGGTACCCAAACGGAAGTTGTCGGCAGTGGTACTCCGATACCCACTATATGACATGATAATCTGCGGATAGACCGTCTTGTTGACACCGCCCGTCAGTCCGGTAGACAAACGGATGGTGGCATGAGTGATGACGGGCTTGAGCGCTTTCATGAATTCCTCCTCGTCGATGTTCCAAGCCAATCCGGCAGACCAAGTGTAGTTGAACTGCTGCTTGCTACCGAAATTGTTCGAACCGTCTGAACGGATAGTGGCATTGGCGATGTACTTGCCACGGTAGACATAGTCGAGCGCACCATAGAAAGAAGCGAAAGCCGTTTTCTCTCTGGATTGTCCGGCAAGATAGTCCATGGAGTTGCGATACTGAATCAGTTCACTCTCGGTCAGCGAGCCGTCTGCCTTGGAGCCAATATAAGTAGGCGTGACGTGCTGTCCGGTCACAGGGTCGTAACCATACATCTTATGAAAGATGGATTTCGCCTCGTTGTGGCGCACTTCCGATCCTGCCACGGCACTGATACGGTGGTCTAAGGCGATGACCTTGGTATAATTCGCCTGAATACGTGCCAACCAGCTCAAGTTGCGATTGGACGTTTGGGTAAGCGATCCATATGTTCTCTGAGAAGTATAGGACATACCCTCGAACGGACGGTCTCGCCAAGCGGAATAGGTATTCTTGCCGATCTCGCAATCAGAGTTATCATTGCTGAAAGTGAAAGCAGCCAGTCCGTACAGTTTGAATCCCTCGAACAGGTTCCACGAAATATCACTACGCAACTGGGTAGAGGTGCTGTTGGTATTCATGGTAGTCTCGTTTATCTCACGCATCACATTGAAACCGTTGGGAGGGAGAAATATATCGACCTCACCGTTCACCGTCCTTAGCGTAAAACAAGTTTCATCGGCGGCATACGACCCGTCTGCATTATAGAGTTTCTCGTAAGGATTGGCAAAATAGGCATACTGAAAGATGTCGAAACGCTGACTGGGCGAGAGACTCGTCAGATAAGAGAAATCAACACTTGCGCTGTATTGCAGTTTGCTCGACGGAGTTCCGTTCACTTTGGCCGTGAAGTTATAGGAATTAGAGTTGGTACGTTTCACGATACCGTTGTTCTGATTGATACCCGCCGACACATAGAAAGTGTGCTTCTCCGAACCTCCCGACACGGATACGTTGTGCGAAGTGGACACACTGTTGCGGAACAATGCCTTGAACCAGTCGGTAGAGCTATTGCCCAACTCGGCGATATAAGCATCCTGCTCCTCAGTAGTCCATCCCGCAAACCGACCGTAGCCCGAACGAATTTGTCCCACTATGCCGATGCGTGGATAATAACTGTTATTGGCATACCCCTCGGCCGAGAACTCATCCCAGATACTTTGCTCGTAGGCAAGCTTCTCCCGTGCATTCATCAAAGAAGCATCACGCGTGGGCGAAGTGGAGAGACTGACCGTACCGTTGTAGCTCACGCGCGTACGTCCCTGTTCACCCTTCTTCGTTGTGATGACAATGACACCCGCCTGTGCCTGCGAACCGTAAATGGCGGCAGCCGAAGCGTCTTTCAACACCGTGACACTCTCGATGTTCTGCGGACTGATGCCGGCGATACCGTTGGCATAGATAGTGCTGAAGTCGCCCGAACGGACAAGCGAACTACCGATATTAGGCATGCTCTTCTGGATAGGCACACCGTCCACTACCCACAACGGTTCGTTATTACCGGTGATGGAGCTGGTGCCTCGCACACGTACTTGCGCCGATTCGCCCGGCCGTCCGGAAGTAGCCGTAATACTCACACCCGCCATCTTGCCTTGCAGCAACATATCCACATTCTTCAGCGGAGAGTCTTTCAGTTCTTTTGCCGTGACGATGCTCACCGAACCGGTGCTTTTGCGGATGTCCGTCTGCGTATAGCCCGTCACCACCACTTGGTCGAGCGCCACGTTCGAACTGTTAAGCTGCACGTTCAGTTTTGCCGACTTGGCACGCATCTCTTTGCTCTCGCAGCCGATGTAGGAGAATATCAGCAAAGCGTCCTGCTTCACCTTCAGGGTGTACTTTCCGTTGATGTCGGTCGTTGTACCATGGGCAGCGTCCTTCACCTTGACGGTGGCACCGATGAGCGGCTCGCCACTGTCGTCCGTGACCGTTCCGCTCACCGTAATGGTTTGGGCATTGGCTGCGCCTTGCCCGCAGACGAAAACAGAGGGCAGTAACAGCAACGTCCAAAGCAACAATAAAAATAAACTTCTTTTCATTCTGCTCGTTTTCTTACTTATGATTTACTATGTCTATATCTCTCTTTGTCGGTCTGACAAGGTTCTCCAGGAAATAATACCGGATGAGGTTACGGTAGTAGGGGCCGTCCACCCCGTGGTCTTTGCCCGGCAACACCATCATGTCAAACCGTTTATTCTTCTTTATCAACGCATCCGCCATGCGCAACGTATTGGCAAAAGGCACGTTATCGTCCACATCACCGGAGATGAGCAGCAACTTTCCTTTCAGATTGCCGGCAAGCTCCATGTTGGTGGGGATGTGCTTGAGCCCGTGCCACGTCTCGCCCCACCACTGGATGTAGATGTTATTGTCATGATTGCCCGATGCAGCCACCCCTACCTTATAGAAATCGGGATAGGTGAGCATGGCTGCCACCGTCTCGAATCCGCCTCCCGAATGTCCGTAGATACCTACACGGGTGGTGTCTATATACTGATAACGCTCGGCAAGCTGAAGAATGGTGTGGCGGTCGTCGGCAATCGGATAGTCGCGCAGATTGCCGTAGCCATAGGCAAGGAAATCGTGTCCGCGGTAAGGAGAACTGCCCCTGGGCGCCACGTTGATAACCACGAAGCCAAGTTCGGCAAGCGCCTGATTGCCCGAATCGTCTATTGTAAACGTCTGGGGAATCTGGTCGTCCTGCGGTCCGGGATACACACAGGATATGATGGGATACTTCTTGCTCTCATCCAGTTGCGAGGGGGTGTACATCAGTCCGTAGAGATCGGTCTGCCCGTCTGCCGCCTTCACCGTAATCAGTTGCGGTGCCTTCCATCCGGCAGCCTCCAATGTATCGGTCGGTGTGCGGACTATCTCCGTGTACTTCTGCGGATTCTTCATATCTATAAGATTATAGACAGGCGGCATGTCCATCCGCGAATACTTGTCTATCGCATACTTGCGGTCGTCGGAGAACTGCATCTCATGATAACCGTTGCCATGTGCCAACCGCTGCTGCCGCTTACCGTCGAAACCTACCCGGTAGTAGAAACGATAGTAGGGATTGATACCTTTCTCGGCACCGTATCCGGTGAAGATGACGGACTGAGCAAGCGTGTCTATGCGTTCAATGCCGCCTGCCACCAAATCATCACCCTGGGTAATGCGGTTCAGAAGTTTCCCGTCACCATCATACAGGTAATAATTGCCTTTGCCTGTGCGCTCCGACCACCATATGATTCTCTTTCCGTGGGCTATCAGATGATAGTTGAAAAGGTTGACACTAAGATGGGGCTTGCACACCTCGGAGATAATGACCTTCACCTCTCCGGTGGGGACGTCAATGCGGCACAGTTGCAGTGAATCTACCGAACGGCTACGGCGCAGGAACCACATGCTTTGCTCCGTGCGGTCGTAGTTCAACGCCACATTCTGATCCTTATACCGGTCGATATCAAGAAAACGGCCCGTGTCTTTGTCGGCATCGTACCACCATATTTTAAAACGGCGCACCCCTTTCTCGTTGGGAAGCGGCATCTTCTTGGTTATCAGCTTGGGACGCGGCTGGCTGAGCGAATTGACGATATAGAGCTCGCCCACCTCACTGTCGTCATTCATAAAATGGATGTAGATATGTCCCAACCAGAAGCCGGACGCATTTCCTTCCCTGATGGTATCCTTTTGTGTGCGGATGCAGTAGGAAGCGTAATCTTTCCCGTCGTTGGTGAGTTTCTTCACCTTCCCCGTCTTATTATTGCGCACATAGAGGTTGTATCTGTCGCCCAACATCGTATAGGCGGAATCCTTGGTAGAAGCATCCCGGTTGAAGTTGCCTATCCTCCCGCCCTCTTCCTTCTCTACAGTGGAATCTAACGAAAGCTGTCCCGTAGTACGGTTATAAACCATCTTCTTCCCTTTCGTCTTCCAGTAAAAACGGGAAGTGTCGTTGTTGCGGAAAGAGATGCCGTAGAACTTCAGGTTCTGCTCGGTCAGCGTAGTGTCTTGAGTCAAGGCTGCATACTGCCGCAGGAAGGAAGGAATGTCCTTGATTAGCGGCTTCGCTTTATTGTCCTTGGGATTGAAGAGGAAAATCTCTTTCTTGCCACCGACTGTCCGGTTGTAGGTGATGAGTGAGGACTTGCCGACCCATGACGGGCTCACAGCAGAGGCATAATAACGGGGCGAAATACTCCCCTCGGATACGGCATCCGCTTTCTTCCAATCGACGCCGGCAGTCTGCTGGGCATGCACCGGCGAAATAAACAGTGCGGTTGCCAGCCAAAACAGGTGAGAGAACTTTGTCATTTCAATAAATCCTTTACAGCATTCAACATATCTATGCAGCCGCCACTCACGCATTTATCGTCTTGCCCGGTCTTGCGTACAGTACGCATCAGGAGCTGCTTTATCTCGGCGGCTTTCAGTTTGGGGAAATAAGCTCTCAACAGAGCAGCCACACCGCTCACCACAGGAGCTGCCACACTGGTGCCTTGCGACATATCGTATTTGTCGCCGGGAAATGCCGAAGAGATATACTCGCCCGGAGCAAGCACATCCACATTCGCGGCTCCGTAATTGGAGAACTTGGAGCACACTCCTTTGACATCAGAGGAGCCCACCCGCATAAAGTTGGGATAAGCGTGTCCGGCAGCATCCCTGCCTGTGGGATAGTAGGCAACGGAGTCAATGTTCTGGCTGTTGTTGCCGGCGGCATTTATTATCAATACATCCTTTTTGGCGGCATAGGCAATGGCATTGTTCACCATCTCCGGAGTGGGCGACTGCGACTTGCCGAGACTGATGTTTATCACCTTTGCCCCGTTGTCCACCGCATAGCGGATAGCAGTGGCTACATCCTTGTCGTACTCATCACCATCAGGACAAGCTCTGACAATCATTAATTGCGCCACACCGTTCGCCACACCTGCATAACGCGGGTCGCCGCCACCATTGCCACCCACCACGCCTGCCACAAAAGTGCCGTGGTCGCAACCGTCTACCGTCAATGTGTTGTTGCCGTAATAAATGTCATCGGCATCCTCCAGGTTATCCCCCATAAGCAAGCGTTTGTCCCGGTCTTTCTCAATACCTTCGATGCGTTGACGCATCAGGTGGAGATTATCTTCCTGCGCCTTTTTGTAGTCGGCCCATTTCTCGGTTTTCTTTGTACGCAGCAAGTCAGTGTAAAGCATCTGGCTGAGACCGTTCCACAAAGTATCCTGCACCTCTACGTTGAATAGCCCGGCAAAAGAGAGGGTGTCAGTAGGAATGCGGTTGCGCTGCATGATAGAGTCCATCATGTGTATGACAGCCATCTTTTGGCTGTTGAACTTATAGAACATGATATACCCGTTGATACCCGCTTTCTTACGCATCCGGATGTAGTAATCGTATTCGGCCTTATCGACGGCTTCTTCGCGATCTTTCACGTTCTTGTATTTGGGATACAGCCGTTTGAATTGCCGGTACTCCTCCGTTCCGGCACTGGTCATATTGAACGTACCGTCCTTTGTGCCGAGGAAGTTCCAACCGTGGATATCGTCCACATAGCCATTCTTGTCATTGTCCACCCCATCGGCTTTCTCCTTGCGATTGGTCCAGAACGCACCGTTTATATTGGTCGTCAAGGTATCGGCTCCGGAGTCGATGATGCCGACCACGATCTTTTTCTTCGCTTTCTTTCCCTTGGAATGAAGATAGTCTAAAGCATTTTGAATATTGGCACCTTGCAGGGAATCATTATAAGAAATGTGCCATCCTGCCAAATCTTTTGTTTGGTTTTGCGAGTTCGCGTAAGGTGCCGCTGATAAAGAAACGATAAGCACCCCTAAAAGTCTAAAAATACCTCTCTGTGACATACGCCAAGTCTTCAAAGTCCTCGCCCGTTTCCTTTAAGCGAGCTGTATGAAATCTGTAAAGCGTGGGAAACAACACGCTTTATCATGTTTACATTATATTTCCATTTTAGCCTACAAAAATATATAAAAGAACGAAATTAAAAAATAAGAAAGGAGAAAAAATATTGCAAACGGCAGTGATTAGTTCGATTTACCGCCATTATCGAGACATAAAACGATTTATCTCACTCATTTTGTCTCTTTTTTCATCAAATACGCCCCATTAAGACAATGCTTTACCTCAACAGGGAAAAAAGTTCTGTTGAAGTAAAGCACCATACTTGCACGCAGGCGCACTATCAAGTTGAAGAGTGCGCTGACAAATAAATGCACTATTGTTTATTAAGCTAATGTCTATTAAACCAAGAGATTTATGAAGCCAAAGAAAGCAGGATACGTTCGATATCGTCCAAGTCCTCCTGTGCGAAATCCAAATGCCCCAACGCCTTGAGATTGTCCGCCAATTGATTTACCGAACTTGCACCTACAATAACCGATGTCACTCTTTCATCTCTCAGCACCCATGCCAATGCCATCTCTGCCAATGTCTGTCCGCGGCGACGGGCAATTTCGTTGAGTTGCCGGGCAGCTTCAATCTTCTCCGGAGTGACTTGCGAACGCTGGAGAAAGCCGGAAGGACGTGCCGCCCGCGATCCTTCAGGGATGCCGTGCAGATATTTGTCCGTCAGCATGCCTTGCGCCAATGGCGAGAAAGCGATGAATCCGGAACCGGATTCGGCTGCCAACGGAATCGTTTCAGCCTCAACGGCACGGTCGAACATGCTATAACGATACTGGCTGATAAGACAAGGCACACCGGCTTTCGCCATCATCTCGTAAGCAATGCGTGCCTGCTTGGGCGGATATTTGGATATCCCGATATAAAGAGCCTTGCCTTGTCTCACGATATCAATCAGCGTTTGGATAGTCTCCTCTACCGGAGTCACCCCGTCATACCGATGGCTATAAAAGATATCGAAATACTCCAATCCCGTGCGCCGGAGACTCTGGTCGATACTTGCCATCAGGTTCTTGCGTGAACTGTTGCCGCCGTAAGGTCCTGCCCACATCTCGTGTCCGGCCTTGGAAGAGATAATCATTTCATCCCGATAGCCCCGGAAATTCTCTTTCAGGATTCGCCCGAAGTTGGTTTCCGCGCTTCCGGGAACAGGACCATAGTTATTAGCCAAGTCGAAATGGGTGATACCGTGGTCGAAGGCATACTTTATCATATCGGTTGCCACGGTGAAGTCGTCCACACTACCGAAGTTATGCCACAATCCCAAAGAGATGAGAGGCAGTTGCAAGCCGCTCTTGCCACAATACTTATACTGCATCCGTCCGTAACGATCGGCTGCCGGCTGGTAATTGAGTGAATGTTCCATAAGACTAATGTTTTTCTTTTTTACAAATTTCTTTTTTCCGAAAATAATGCAAACCGAATGCAGAAAATCAAGCTTGCTTGAATTTTATGCCGAGATGCTGTTTATCTTAATGCAAAGAAAGGAAAAATTTGTCAGACTGTATCCTTTGTAAATCAACAAAACAGTCTGCTTACCCACGGTTCTTCATTAAAATCTGTCTTCATCTCTTGTTTATTTGTCTTCACCTCTTGTTTTATAGAAAAAATAACTACTTTTGGAGCATATTATTACACCGATAAAGGCACAAGATTATCAATAATATGGGAAAAGACCGCATTATCTGTCTTTCTTAAACAAAAGAAGAGAACCTATTGGATTCTGATGAAGCGGAAAAATTATGAATAATAAATATCTATTGAATTATGGCAAACTTATTAGATGAAGTAACAGGACCTGTCAATGACAATGGTCGTGATGTGCATGTTATTGACCGCCAGCTACCGGTTAAAATAACCTTTGGTTCCACGCTTTTCGAGATTGCATTGTGGGTGACAATCCCGGTGCTTGTGTTGTTGTATGTCGCCATCATGGGACATACTCTTGAAAACCCTCTGTTGGTAGGCGTGGTGGGATGCTTGGCAGGAATGTTGCCCGGTGTGATTTTCATCTTTATGAAGATTTCCGCACGCAACTACTTCCAGCAGCTCGAACAGCGCATTCAGGCGGAAGCGTCGAATATCGACAATTATCTCGAACAGCGCGTGCAAATCCTGCAGAATGTAGTCGGCATCGTAGACCGGGCTATCGACCTTGACAAAGATGTGATGAAGGCCGTCGCGGCATTGCGCAGCGGAAGCGTGAATGATGAAAACAGAAACGAGGTCAACAGTCAGGTAAATACCGCATTCGGCCGCCTGTTTCCTCAAGTGGAGGCATATCCTGAACTGAAAGCCCACAATGCTATTGCGGACGCCATGCAACAGAACAGCTATCTGCAACGCGAGATCACCGCAGCTCGCACCGTGTATAACAGTCGTGTGACGCAATGGAATACGGACATATACTCCTGGCCCACCAAGATGATTGTCGCTGCCCGCCAAGGATACACTACACGCATACCATTCACCGCATCCGCAGAAACCCGAGAGATGGCAAGAAGCAAATTTTTCTAAGTAGCGTAGCAGGATATGCAGAAAGACATCTACGATCCACTCTCTGAGTACATCGACGTGTTTCGCGACCGCTTTAAGGAGGTTGCCGAAAGTACCTTTGCCGAATTGGCGAAAGAGGCGCAGGTCGATGTTAAGGCGAATCACGAGACCTGCCGCCAGTTGTACGACACAGAGAAAGCATTGTCCTCGGTCAAAGCACGCATCAGCAGTATGACAGCATGGTGCGTCTTCCTGTGGCTGGTCGTGGTGGGGGGCATTGCCGCTGTCTTCTTCATGTGTTCGGAGTTGGAGGAGTGGATTCTTTTGGCTATCGCCGCGGCTGTAATTACAGCCATTGTACTTCTTTTCACGAAGATACATCCCCGTCTGAAAGAGTTGAAGACAGAGCGCGGCAGCCTGACCGCAACGGCCGGCAAGTTCAAGGCCGAAGCATGGGAACAAATGTCACCGCTCAACCGCCTGTATGACTGGGATGTGCTTACTCGAATGATGTCCAAAACAGTGCCGAGATTAGAATTCGACCCCTATTTCACCACCCAGCGTCTGGCAGACTTGAAGATGACCTACGGATGGGACGATTCTTTCAATGCCGAGCGTTCTGTGATTTATTCTCATTCCGGGCTTATCAACGGCAATCCATTCGTGATATGCCGAACCAGAAAAATGGAGATGGGTTCCAAGACCTATTATGGCTCGAAGACTATCTATTGGACAACACGCGAGCGCGGCGCTGACGGGAAGTACCATACGGTGAGCCATTCGCAGACACTCACCGCGAGCGTGACGGCACCCTATCCTGAATATTACGAGAAGACCCGCCTTATCTATGGCAATACGGCAGCGCCCGATTTGATATTCTACCGCAAGCAGAGCGGACTGGCAGGCAAGGAGGACTCTTTGTCATATAAATGGAAGCGCCGCTCACTTCGGAAGAAGGCGCGCGACTTGAGCAGTTCCGATTTTGCGATGATGACCAATGAGGAGTTTGAGGTGGCGTTCAATACGAGCAACCGTAACAATAACCAGCAATTCGCCCTTCTTTTCACTCCCCTTGCCCAAGAAAGCATGATGAAGTTGCTGAAAGATACTCAAGTAGGGTTCGGTGATGATTTTGACTTCGACAAGCATAAAATGATAAACACGATAGTGCCCGACCATATGCAGAAGCTGAATCTCGACATGAATCCGGAACAGTACCGACACTTTGACTACGATAAGGCGAAGGAGGATTTCTACACAATCAATGCAAGCTATTTCCGTGCCATATACTTCAGTCTGGCACCCCTGCTTTGTGTCCCGATGTATCAGCAGATTCGTCCGCAACAGGATATCTATGGCCGAGACATGCAACGCCATAGTGCATTTTGGGAACATGAGGCACTGGCCAACTTCTGGGGACAGGACCACTTCAAACATCCGAGCTGCGTAACAGACTGTATCCTTAAGACTCAACAAAAAGAAGGAAAGGATGAAAGCTCAACCATCACGGTCTATGCCTACGGCTATAGAACGGAACAACGGCTGACGTACATCAGCAAATGGGGTGGCGACGGCAGAACGCACAACGTACCTGTATATTGGGATGAGTATCTTCCCGTCACAGGCAGCGGCAAAATCTATATGAAGGAGGACAATGATTTAAAAGACAATTCTGTCACGCAGCGTCAACGTCTGAATCATATTACTAACGTACTCAACGAAAACAAACTTAATTTGTACAGAAGGCACATTGCTTCGAAAGTATAAAAAGAAAAACATGAAAAAGAATCTTTTACTGGCTTTTGCCACCCTACTCGTCTTTTCGGCATCGGCCCAGAACACATTGAGACTGATGACTTATAACATCAAAAATGCGAACGGCATGGATGATGTTTGTAACTTCCAACGCATAGCGAATGTAATAAACAATGTATCTCCCGATGTGGTAGCCATACAGGAGGTGGACAGCATGACCAATCGGAGCGGGAAGAAATATGTATTGGGTGAAATAGCCGAACGCACGCAAATGCACGCTTATTTTGCTCCTGCCATAGACTATGACGGAGGGAAATACGGCATCGGATTGTTGGCAAAGCAAGCCCCTGAGCGTTTGCATACATTGCCTTTGCCGGGAAGGGAGGAAGCGCGTACCTTGATTTTAGCGGAGTTTGCCGATTACATTTATTGCTGCACCCATATGTCGCTCACCGAAGAAGACCGCATGAAATCATTAGAATTGATGAAAGCGTTCATATCCTCTTCCAACACTAAGAAGCCGCTCTTCCTTGCAGGCGACATGAACGCCGAACCGGAGTCTGACTTTATCAAAGAGTTGCAAAAGGATTTTCAAATTCTCTCCAATCCGAAACAGCACACCTATCCGGCTCCCGATCCCAAGGAGACAATAGACTATATCACCGCGCTAAAGCAAAATGCGAAAGGGTTTGCTGTAATATCCGCCAAGGTTATCAACGAGCCGATGGCTTCCGACCATCGCCCCATTGTAGTGGAGCTCCGGACCGCTGAGAAACCGGACAAGATATTCCGCACGAAACCATATTTGCAGAATCCGACAGGCAACGGCATCACAGTGATGTGGGAAACAACCGTTCCCGCTTACTGCTGGGTGGAATACGGAACGGACACCACGCAACTGAAACGGGCACGCACGATTGTAGACGGACAGGTGATGTGCAACAACAAGTTGCACAAAATTCGAATCAACGGTCTGCAACCCGGACAGAAATATTATTACCGTGTATACTCACAGGAAATGCTGCTTTATCAGGCATATCAGAAGGTGTTCGGCAATACTGCACGGTCGTCTTTCAGCGAGTTTACTCTTCCGGCAACGGATACGGATTCTTTTACCGCCGTTGTCTTTAATGACTTGCATCAGCATACGCAAACGTTTCGTGCCTTATGCAGGCAAATACAGTCTATTGACTATGACTTTGTGGTTTTCAACGGTGATTGTGTAGATGATCCCGTCAATCATGAGCAGGCTACAACCTTTATCAGCGAACTGACAGAAGGGGTTCATGGCGACCGCATACCGACTTTCTTTATGCGCGGGAATCATGAGATACGGAATGCTTACTCTATCGGGCTGCGCGACCACTATGATTATATAGGCAACAAGACTTACGATTCTTTCAATTGGGGAGACACCCGCATCGTCCTGCTCGACTGTGGTGAAGATAAACCGGATTCTCACTGGGTGTATTACGATCTGAACGATTTCACCCAACTGCGCAACGAACAAGTGGATTTCTTGAAAAAGGAGTTGTCTGCCAAAGAATTCAAGAAAGCGAAGAAACGTATTCTCATTCATCACATTCCGCTTTACGGCAATTCCGAGGAAAACCTTTGTGCCGATCTGTGGACTAAGTTATTAGAGAAAGCACCTTTCAATGTCAGTCTGAACGGGCATAACCACCAATACGCTTATCACCCGAAAGGTGAGTTGGGCAACAATTATCCGGTGATTATCGGCGGCGGATACAAGATGGACAGCGCCACGGTGACGATAGTGGAGAAGAAGAAAGATGAATTGAAGGTCAAAGTGCTGAATGCGAAAGGAGAAGTGCTGCTGGATATTACGGTTTAAAGGTGCTAACATTATTTTTCTATTTCACATGACATGATGTGCAAATGTTTCCTGAATTAAAGGAAACATTTGCGAAAACTTTCCTTTAAAACCGGAAATGTTTTATTGAACCCGATATTTTCCATGCAAAAATGAATAAAAAAAGATACGTTGAAATTTCTTTCATTCAAACTCCTGCTTCTATCAAAAAAGTAATAATTTTGGCATGGGTTTACAGGTGTAGCCTAAATCACAATAGATAGAAATGCTAAATTTGAAACAACTTACGGTCGAAGTATGCCGTGTCGCAACAGAAGCCGGACATTTTTTGAAAGAAGAACGGAAGAACTTCCGTCGTGAATGCGTTGAAGAAAAGCATGCGCATGATTACGTATCTTATGTAGATAAAGAATCGGAAGCGCGAGTGGTGAAAGCGCTTTCCACCCTACTGCCCGAAGCCGGATTTATAACGGAAGAAGGCTCTGCCACCTACCAAGATGAGCCTTACTGCTGGGTTATCGACCCATTGGACGGAACTACGAATTATATCCATGATGAAGCTCCTTACTGTGTGAGTATCGCTTTGCGCAATCACACCGAACTCCTCATCGGGGTGGTCTACGAAGTGTGTCGGGACGAATGTTTCTATGCTTGGAAAGGCGACAAGGCCTACATGAATGGAGAAGAAATCCACGTCTCTACCGTCCGGAATCCGAAAGATGCATTTGTCGTCACTGAGCTGCCTTACAATTATCAACAATATAAACAAACAGCCCTGCATCTGATTGATAAGCTATATGGAGAGGTAGGCGGTATCCGCATGAATGGCTCGGCCGCCGCTGCCATCTGTTATGTGGCTATCGGACGTTTTGACGCTTGGGCGGAAGCATTTATCGGCAAATGGGATTATTCCGCAGCGGCCTTGATTGTGCAGCAAGCCGGCGGACGCGTAACCAACTTCCATGGTGAAGAGCATTTTATCGAAGGACATCACATCATTGCCACAAACGGGTATCTGCATCCTTTGTTTCAGAAACTCTTGGCGGAGGTACCACCATTGGACATGTAAAAGCATCATTATTAGACGTGAAGAGTTCCTTATGAAAAACACACTCCTTATAAAAGACTGGCTAGGTTCATTCGTATCCCTGCTATTTCCCCGCTGCTGTATCGTTTGCGGCAGGCCGTTGGCAAAAGGTGAAGAATGTCTTTGTACCCTATGCAATATTAATCTTCCGCGCACAGGTTACCATCTCATGGAAGACAACCCGGTAGAAAAATTATTCTGGGGGAAGATTCCTTTAGAACGGGCCACTTCTTTCTTTTTCTATCGGAAAGGCAGTGATTTCCGGCAAATTCTCCATCAACTCAAATACGGCGGGCAGAAGAATATCGGTGCAATCATGGGGCGGTATATGGCTGCCGAGTTGCAAGAATCGGGGTTCTTCGAGGATATCGATGTAATAGTTCCTGTGCCGTTGCACAAAAAGAAGCAACGGCTTCGCGGTTATAATCAAAGTGAGTGGATAGCTCGGGGGGTTGCCACCGTGACAGGAA
>CAKUYM010000041.1 GCA_934716785.1 uncultured Bacteroides sp.
CGAAAGATGTCCCGTCACGATAGGAGACAATGCCCACGTTCGGTTCGAGGGTAGTGAACGGATAATCGGCAATCTTAGGTTTTGCCGCTGAGATAGATGAAAGCAGTGTGGATTTTCCCGCATTCGGAAAACCTACCAAACCGACATCGGCAAGCAGCTTCAACTCCATGATAACGGTCATTTCCTGCATAGGCTCTCCCGGCTGCGCAAAACGCGGAGCCTGGCGGGTTGCCGTCTTGAAATGCCAGTTGCCCTGACCGCCACGGCCGCCTTTGAGCAGAACCACCTCCTGCCCGTCTTCCGTTACGTCACAAAGATACTCTCCGGTCTCGGCATTATACACCACCGTTCCGCAAGGCACTTCTATGATCTTATCTTCGCCGTCTTTCCCGAAACTACGGTTCTTGCTACCCGATTCGCCATGTCCCGCCAGTGCATGACGGTCATACTTCAGGTGGAGCAATGTCCAGTAATTACGGTTGCCGCGCAAGATGATATGGCCTCCTCTTCCGCCATCGCCCCCGTCGGGACCTCCATTAGGAACATATTTCTCGCGCCTCATGTGCGTAGAGCCTCTTCCACCTTTACCAGAGCGGCAGTATATCTTTACGTAATCAACAAAATTAGACTCAGCCATATACTTGTTCTATATTCTATAAAGTTAAAAGGCCAGCAGCCAAAGCAAAACTCCCTTGGCTTACTGACCTTATTTGAATAATTATTATAATTTGTCTACAGCCTTGCAGATTTCTGCAAAGATACCTTCCATCGTGCCCAAGCCGTTGATGTGCTGGTATTTCTTTTCGTTCTTGTACCAGTCGATCAGCGGAGCAGTCTGTGAATGATATACCGTCAGACGTTTCTTGATAGTCTCTTCGTTATCGTCTGCACGACCGGAGTCTTTGCCGCGTTTGATCAGACGCACCATCAGTTCATCTTCAGGCACTTCAAGATCCAACATTACAGAAACATCCTGTCCGCGTTCCGCCAACATTTTCTTTAATGCTTCCGCCTGTGCAATTGTTCTTGGGAAACCATCGAAAATTACACCTTTACTATCTTTAAAGCTATCAAATACGCTTGCCAGAATATCAATCATCAACTCGTCAGGAATCAATTGGCCTTGATCGATGTAACCTTTAGCAGTTTTACCCAGCTCTGTACCGTTCTTGATCTCTGCACGCAATACATCTCCCGTAGAGATATGGTTGATTCCATACTTTTCTACAATACGCTCGCTCTGTGTTCCTTTTCCTGAACCCGGAGCACCGAAAATTACAATGTTCAACATCTTGTTATTTACTATTTAACGATTTACTATTTACCATTAAAACTGGTACCTATCTTATTTTTTATTTAATTTGCTACTGTTATGTGACTGTCATGTAGTTCTTTAGTCTACTACCGTTAGTCTACCACTGTGTAGATATCGGGGTAGTTTCGTCCGAAACCGTCATAATCGAGCCCATAGCCTACGATAAAGTCGTTCGGGATATTCATTGCCACATATTCGATATTAAGGTCCACCTTCAGCTTTTCCGGTTTCACCAACAGGGAAGCGATATGTATTTCCTTAGGATTGCGCGTGCCCAACGTATCCAACAGGCGTTGCATAGTCAGCCCCGTATCCACAATATCTTCTACAATAACCACCGTGCGTCCGGCAATATCCTCATTAAGCCCTATCACCTCTTTGATGACTCCGGTGGAGGTCACTCCCTGATAAGAAGCCAATTTCACGAATGAGATCTCGCAAGGGATTGTGACATGTTTCAACAAATCAGCGGTAAACATGAACGAACCGTTCAGCACACTAAGGAAAAGCGGATTCTTTCCCGCCAAATCACGGTTAATTTCGTTCGCTACGCGAATTACTTCTTTCTGAATATCTTGTTCCTTAATAGAAACAGTAAATAGTTTGTCTTTTATCTGAATGGTATCCATAACCGATAATTAAAAAAAAGTTGTCGCAAAAATACAATTTTTATTCCACTTCGTGCATCATCTTCAGTAAATTCTTCGAAATAAAGAGAGAATCAGGCGATACTACACTTGGATATAACTTCAAATAAAATAGAGCGGATTCACAATATCATGTGTTTTAGCTGTTCAAAATCAGGGATCATCGGTTAAATATCAAATCAAGCCCTTGATTACGATAAAAGTCAAAACGAGTATCGCTTGATATGAGTGGCAGATGTTCTGTGATGGCATAGGCGATAATCACATGATCGGAAGGATCTTTGTGCCTTGTATTTCGTTCAATTCCATTCGTGCATATGTCTGCATGTGCTCTTTTTTTCAAGGGAAGTATTTTGATATAAAACTCTTTTTCAATCGAATTAACCATCACTTCTACTGATTTCCAACGTTTAGAACACAATCCCTTGTTTCTATATCCCACAATTAATTCGCGAACAGACTCAATGCTCATATACAACAGAGCATCAGGCTCTTCGAGCAAAGATAACACATCCCGACTCAACGAGTCTACATCTGTTGCAAGATAGACAAAGATGTTCGTGTCTATAAGATACCTCATTACTACAATAAGAACTTAGGATCGTTTACAATCAAACTACCCTTCAATCTCCTTGCAGCTTCAAGAGTTCTACTCACTTTTTTCTTCTTCGGCTTCTGCACTTTGGCTTTAGCTTCCTTTTCTTCCGATATTTTCTTTTTTACTTCCATAGTCCTCGGATGCAAATCTAAGGTAAACCTAATTTTATTAATGTAATCCGGCTTTCCTGTAGCAAAGATAATCTATTTCATCCTAATGTTTGAATTAGGATAGTTAAATTATAGATAATAATAACTTATCCAACAATATCCTACACTTGTTTCCACCACGATTTACAAGTTTTCTTCCCGCCACAAACGGGAAAAGTCAGAAGAATCATGTACATTTGTGGTTCGAAAAACTAAAAGAATATTGCAATGAAGATATTTCCAAGTAGCAGCATCAAGAAATTGGACGCTTATACCATTGAGCACGAGCCCATTGCGTCAATAGACCTGATGGAGCGTGCAGCAACAGCATTGACCAAAGCCATTACGGACAGATGGAGTACGGCAACGCCCGTCACTGTTTTTGCAGGACCGGGCAATAATGGCGGAGACGCCCTTGCCGTAGCCCGCATGATGGCAGAAAAAGGATATAAGACGGAGGTATATCTCTTCAACACGAAAGGAAGTCTTTCGCCCGACTGCCAGACGAATAAAGAGCTGGTGGAGATGATGGAAGAGGTCGAATTCCACGAAATCAGTACACAGTTCGTTCCACCGACATTGACACCGGAGCATCTGGTAATCGACGGACTGTTCGGCTCCGGTCTCAATAAACCGTTGAGCGGTGGATTCGCAGCCGTAGTAAAATATATCAATTCTTCTCCCGCCACGGTAGTGGCCATCGACATACCTTCGGGGCTGATGGGAGAAGAGAATACCTTCAACGTCAAAAGCAACATTATCCGTGCCGATGTCACCCTCAGTCTCCAACTGCCGAAACTGGCTTTTCTCTTTGCCGAGAACGCCGAGTTCGTAGGCGAATGGGAACTATTGGATATCCGGCTGAGCGAAGAGGGAATCGAAGAGACGGAGACAAACTACGAGATGCTGGAGATGGAGGAAATCCGTTCGCTCATCAAGCCGCGCAAACAGTTCGCGCATAAAGGAAACTTCGGCCACGCACTGCTGATAGCAGGCTCGAAAGGAATGGCGGGCGCATCGATACTGGCTGCCCGTGCCTGCCTGCGCTCCGGCGTAGGATTGCTCACCGTGCATGCACCGATATGCAACAACGGCATCCTGCAAACTTCCGTGCCCGAAGCGATGGTAGAGACCGATGCCAGCGAAGATTACTTTGCCGTGCCTACCGATACCGACGATTACCAAGCTGTCGGCATCGGCCCCGGACTGGGACGGAGTGAGGAAACGGAAGCTGCCCTTATCGAGCAACTCGAGCATTGCCAAACTCCCGTCGTACTGGATGCCGACGCACTGAATATTCTCGCCAACCATCGCCACACGCTCACACACCTGCCGAAAGGGTCTATCCTCACCCCTCACCCGAAGGAGCTGGAACGCCTGACCGGCAAGTGCCAAGATTCTTACGAGCGCCTGATGAAAGCTTGCGAACTGGCGCACACCGCCCACGTGCACATTATTTTGAAAGGTGCCTACTCCGCCATCATCACCCCCGAAGGCAACTGCTTCTTCAACCCGACAGGAAACCCCGGAATGGCAACCGGCGGCAGTGGTGATGTGCTTACCGGTGTCATCTTGGCACTGTTGGCACAAGGTTACTCCACCGAAGAGGCTGCCAAAATAGGAACATATATACATGGATTGGCGGGAGATATCGCCCAAAAAAAACAAGGCATGACCGGGCTGATAGCAAGTGATATCGTCACCTGCCTGCCTGCAGCTTGGCGACTTGTAAGCGAATAAAAGTTAAGAACTTACCGTTTTTTCAATAACTTCATTAACTTTGTTTTCTAAATCAGTAAAAGAGAATCAAATCTGTAAGGAAAGAAAGTCGAATCAATAAGAAAAGAGAATCGAATCCATAAGAGAAGACTATCGAATTAGTAAGAAATAGGAGAATCGAATATGAGAAAATTAACTATCATAGCAACAGGAGTCCTCATGGCAACTTCCGTTTATGCACAAACCGAGGTATTGACGGGCATCACCCGTGGCAAGGATTATGGGGTAGTGTACAGCCTTCCCCAAACCCAGATAGAGCTTGAGGTAAAGGTAAATAAGGTAAACTATACTCCGGGGGAGTTTTGCAAATATGCCGACCGCTATCTGCGACTGAGCAACGTGTCTGCCGATCCCGAAACGTATTGGGAGCTGACCGGTGTAAAAGTTAAATCCGTAGGAGTGCCCAACAGCGAAGCTACCTATTTCGTCAAACTGAAAGATAAGACGTCGGCTCCACTCATGGAACTGACCGAAAGCGGCCTCGTCAAATCGATCAATGTGCCTTATAGCACGAGTGCTCCTGCGAAGAAAAGCAGCGCGACCACTCCGGCTACCCCGCAGAAAGTGAATCCGCGCGACTTCCTGACCGAAGAGATCCTGATGGCAGGATCTACCGCCAAGATGGCAGAATTAGTGGCCAAAGAAATATACAACATCCGCGACAGCAAAAACGCCTTACTGCGCGGACAGGCAGACAATACGCCTTCGGACGGTGCACAGCTCAAGATTATGCTCGACAACCTGAATATGCAAGAGGAGGCCATGACCAAAATGTTCTCCGGCATACTGGACAAAGAAGAGAAGACATTCACCATCCGGCTTACGCCCGACAAGGAATTCAATAACGAAGTGGCCTTCCGCTTCTCCAAGAAGTTGGGCGTGGTTGCCAACAACGACTTGGCAGGAACTCCGTTCTACATCAGTCTGAAAGACCTGAAGACGGTGAAGATACCTCAAGAAGACGGGAAAAAGAAAAAAGATATGGATGGAATCGCCTACAACGTGCCCGGACAAGCATTGGTCACACTGACTGACGGCAAGAAAAAGCTATACGAAGGCGAACTTCCTGTCACCCAATTCGGAGTTATCGAGTATTTGGCTCCCGTATTGTTCAACAAGAACTCTACTATCAAAGTGTACTTTGACCCGAATACCGGCGGCTTGATCAAAGTAGACAGAGAAGATAGCAAATAAAAACATTTAAAATATAAAATTTATGGGCGGCGAAGGACATATGCTCGACATGATACGTCGGTTGAGCGAAGGACGGGAACATTCCCGACTGCGACAAGAGCGTACTAACAAGAAGTTGAAGCATATGAACCGAGCCGGAGAGCACTATTCATTGCCCGACATCAGCCATGAAGAAATGGGGCATATCATCAACGACTCTAAAAAGAAAAGGGAGAAAGACAGCAACTATTTCGTATGGGGAACGCTTATCTGTATGGGGGCGCTTGTTGCAGTTGCCGTGATACTATGGGCTGTCTTTATTAAATCATAGCGGCACTAAAAATCACAGCAGCATCTATTAAATCATAGCGGCGCCATCAACTTTATAAATCCATCCTTCTGCATCTGATGAAGATAGGCAGATATACGCGACTCGTAGCCCGGTTCATTCTGAAAATGGTCTGCGAGTCTTTCTATAATCTCGCCCACCGTACGTTTCCCGTCTATCAGTTCCCACACAGCCGTACCGTGTTCTTCCAGATGCACATGAAGCTCCTTCGACATCCCCTTCGGCACAAGGAATCGCTGCATCCACGAATACTTAAAACGGGGAAAGGAGAGCACGATTGTCTCCCCTTCCCGTTCGGCTGTAATATGTTCACTGCGGCAGGGAATGGCCTTTAACAGGTTTATTTTCTCTTTGGCAGCCATATAGCTTCTTATTGTTATTTATTATTTCTTATTTCTGAATATTCGCCTTTTCCAAGCCGTAGCCTTTCTTCTTATCCTCAGCCTTCAGCATCAAAGCGACAATGAGCGCCAGCACACCGAAAAGAGCGAAAAGAGCCATCGGCAACGTATAATTATAAGTCTGCGCGCCGTCTACTACCGGTCCTTTACAATAAGAGTTCAGCACCCATCCGATCAGCAAAGGCACACCCATCAATCCCCAGTTCTGCACCCAGAAGATCAAAGCGTAGGCTGTACCCAACTGTTTCTCCGGGATAATCTTCGGAACGGAAGGCCACATGGCCGAAGGTACGAGTGAGAACGCAAAGCCCAATATTATCATGATGATAGTGGCAAACCACCACACATTCAGGATAGGCAAAGCAAACATGGTATGTACGAAGATCAACATTACGGAGCCGATCACCATCAAAGTAGCCCCCTTACCGATGCGGTCATACAACGAACCGAACAGCGGAGTCAGCACGATAGCACCGATCGGCAACAATCCTGGAATTGTTCCCGCCAACTTCGGGCCTACATTATACTTCTGCACCATCAGGTCGGCAGCATACTTGATAAACGGGAATACTGCCGAGTAGAACAATACACACAACAGTGCAATCAACCAGAACCCCTTGTTGGTGACGATATAGACAATATCCTTCATGCGGAACGGCTCTTCCGGTTCCAGTCCTTCGGCATCCAAAGACGCATCCAACTTCTTGTCATAGAAAGTATAGATGAAGAAAGCAACCGTACCTACGCACAACATAATCAGACAAAACAGAATCGGAGCAGGAATGTTGGTATGGAATGCACCGCCCTCGTCCGTATATCCGAAAAGATCGGCAAAAGGCACAGTCAGCACCATTGCCAAGGTCGTTCCGATACGTGCCGTAGCCATCTCAAGTCCCATAGCCAATGCCATCTCCTTGCCTTTGAACCACTTCACGATAATCTTGGAGACCGTGATACCCGCAATCTCCACACCTACACCGAAGATTGCATATCCCAATGCAGCCAGAGTGACCTGCGTCTTGAATCCGAAAAGCACGGCATCTTCCGGGAAAGTAGTGGAAATCGCATAATATTTTAATCCGCAACCCAATACCATCAACATACATGCCCCCATTCCGGTGAAACGGACACCCATCTTATCCAGAATGATACCGCCGAAGATCAGCATCAGCAAGAATACATTGAACCAACCGTAAGCACTTGTGAAAAATCCGTAATCGAGACTATCCCATAGCAGTTCTTTCTCAAGCATGGGTTTAAGCGGAGACATTACGTCCGTAAGGAAATAGCCACATAACATCGTAAATGCGACCAATGCAAGAACACTCCAGCGTAACACAGCGGAGTCATTCAACTTTTTTTTCAATTGTTCTGTCATTGTTATATTTAAAAAGTTATTAATAGTTTCATACAAAATCAAGTGCGGATTACACGATGACACGGAGAAAACGAAAATCCGTGTATCTGCGCAATCCGCACTTAAATATCTAAGAAATACGGCATCAAGCCGTCTTTCTTTTAAATGTTTTTCTCAAAAGCCTTATACTGCTGCATTCAGAACGAATCACTCTGCAGAAGGAGCAGGAGTTTCAGCAGCCGATGCCGGAGTTTCCGTAGCAGGAGCTTCTGTAGCCGGTGCTTCAGATTGAGGCGCAGATGTACCAGCGGGCAAGTTATACGGGTTAGTCTGTTGTTCCTTCTGAGCCTGTTCCAGCACTGCATCTGTGGCAACAGCCGAACGAGGAACGACATAAGCGGTAGCAATGCTCATTACCACCATGAAGATAGCCAGCCCCCATGTTGCTTTTTCCAAAAAGTCTGTAGTCTTGCGCACGCCCATAATAGCGTTAGATGAAGAAAAACCAGAAGCAAGTCCGCCTCCTTTTGAATTCTGAATCAGTACGATGAAGCACATCAACAGAGCTGCAATCACCATTAAGATAACGAATAATAAGTACATTTTTAGTTATTTTGAATTAGCGTTAATAATCAATCTCTCCAAAAATCTGATTTGGTCTGCAAAGTAAGCATTTTTTTTTGGATATTTCAAGCTTAATTTTTTAATTATTTCAAGAGCTTTCGAATATCGTTGTTGTTTAACATAGATTTTAGCTAAAGTTTCTGTAAAACAGCTATCATCCTCTTCGTCCGCACTCACCTCGTTAGGAGCAGCAACCGATGCTTCCTCTTCTTCGTGAGAAGAGACAACGGCCGCCCTCATCTCCTCCCGCGAAGGTTTTATGTAGAGGGGCGAGTCGCTTTCGCTCTTCTCTATGAAGTCGTCGATCAGTTCAAAACCTTTCAATTTGGGTGTTTCCTCTGCCGCTTCGTCCGTAGCGGGAGTCTCTTCAAGCAAATAGGAAGTATAGTCCATCGAGTAGTCAAATCCTGTCTGGGCGGTCACCTCTTCGGGAGCTGTAGACAGGAAAGCGTCGATCAATGTCAACGTGCGGTCTACGGAGGGCTCCTCTTTGAGCACTTCCGTCAGCGCCACTCCCTTTTTCCGCGACTGGAGGTCGTAGCGGCTGCCCTCTATCAGTTGGAACAACTTCCGCCGGTCGGCTATATAGAGAACCGCCTTCCGCAGTTCGCCACCGAAATTAATATCATGAAGAATATACAGGTTTTTGAGATACAACAAGCGCAGCGACTGAAAATACGGATACCTCGCCAGCAGGTTGCGCAGTTCGTACAGAGTATCCCTGTTCAGCGTTTCCGGATGCTGAATCCATTGTTGAAAGTTAGCGGAAGTCATTTATATTACCAGTTTGCTACGGTTGCATTAAATATTTGGTCGGTTATCTCTTTAGACATTTCGGCAATCAACCCGTCCTGCACGGCAGTCAGCAGTTGGCTGGAGTCATAGGTACGGAAAGCTGAGAATTGTTGCTCGAAGTCTTCGGCGTGATTTGTGTTGTTTACAAAACGAACGTTGACGGTGATGGTAAGCTTCGTTTCCGAAGAATACCCGTCGGCAGATACCGCTTGGTTGTACTGATTGTATCCCGTGATTTCTCCTTCTATCTGCAAGTCGGCATTCTGATTCGGTTTCAGCAACTGCAGGCGGGTCTGACGGATGAAGATATCCTTCAGGTCCTCGTTGAATTTAGTTGCCAACGGGGCATATACATACTCCGACTTGATCGGAAAGTCGGCGATAGAAATCGTCTTCACCTTGTCATAATTGATAGATGAGCCGTTAAACTTATAGGAGACAGTACACGCAACGACCACTACCGGCAAAACGAACAGCAGCAAAGGGCGTGTTATTTTCTTAATCCAAACCATATTCTTTTATTTTTCTGTAAAGCGTGCGCTCGGAAATATTCAGATCCTTAGCCGCATTTCTTCGTCTGCCATGATTCCTTTCGAGAGCCCGGCATATCATTTCTTTTTCCACTTCCTCCAGTGACTTGGGCGTATCTTCGATATACGCTTCCGTGTCCTGAATGTCATCATCATCTCTGTGGGCAGACGGCTGCTGGGAGGGCTGCGCGGTATGAATAATGGCAGGGATGGAAGAGTGGTCGGCAGGCGTCATCACCGGAGTCATCTGTCCCATCGGAGTCACCTGTCCCATCTGTCCCATTGAAGTCATTGGGGGTATCGAAGTCATTGGGGACACTTGTCCCATCGAGCCCACCTGCCCCACGCGTTCCGCCATCAAGTTATGAACCATTTTCTTCAGCTCCGCCACCTCCTGACGCATATCGAACAAGACGGAATAAAGAATCTCCCGTTCGCTCTCAAAGCCCTTGCGCTCGCGCGTTCCCG
The DNA here is from genome assembly GCA_934716785.1 of uncultured Bacteroides sp. GTDB lineage: Bacteria > Bacteroidota > Bacteroidia > Bacteroidales > Bacteroidaceae > Bacteroides. The sequence goes on from CAKUYM010000041.1 coordinate 10,186, forward strand.
TCAATGCCGGAAGACTCTGCACATTCTGTGCGGGAAGATAAGTCTGCAAGATAGCAGCGTTAATCTCCCTGTTCGTTTCGATAATTGAAATCTGTTCCGTGATATTCTTCAGTTGTCGCACGTTGCCCGGCCACGAATACGCCAGCAACGCCTTTTTCGCATCTTCGGTCAACTGGATGGCGGGCATCCTGTATTTCTCGGCAAAGTCAGATGCAAATTTGCGGAACAGCAAAATCACATCCTCCCCCCGCTCGCGCAAAGGCGGTATCTGTATGGGTACGGTGTTCAACCGATAATACAAATCTTCGCGGAAACGTCCTTCCGAAATGGCCTGCACAAGATTGACATTGGTAGCCGCCACGATGCGCACGTCCGTTTTCTGCACTTTGGACGAACCAACTTTCAGAAACTCACCGCTCTCCAAGACACGAAGCAAACGTGCCTGGGTAGGCATCGGCAACTCCCCTACCTCATCGAGGAAGATAGTACCGCCGTCGGCCTCACCGAAGTATCCTTTCCGCTCACCGATAGCACCGGTAAAGGCACCTTTCTCATGACCGAACAGCTCGGAGTCAATCGTACCCTCCGGGATAGCTCCGCAATTGACGGCAATATACTGCCCGTGCTTCCTCCGGCTGTACTGATGGATAATCTGCGGAAAGCTCTCCTTTCCCACACCGCTCTCTCCGGTAATCAGCACGGACAAATCGGTAGGAGCTACCTGAATGGCAACATCGATGGCACGTGACAAAGCCTCGGTATTACCAATAATACCGAAACGCTGTTTCACTTGTTGTATCTCTGCTTTCGTCATTGCTTATTCAATCGAACTAACAGTATTTACTATTTATTTACTATTCAATATGTACTAATCTTCGTCTACAGTGTCCAGCTTGAGTTTATCGCTATCGTCGCGCTTCTCATAATACTGCTTCCTCAGCGGATTGGCATGGGCAGCCTTCTCCCGCTGACGGTTACGGAACACATCGATGGCAACGTAAATTGCCTGCCGGAAAGAATCCTCGCTCGCCACACCCTTTCCTGCAATGTCATAAGCAGTGCCATGAGCCGGAGAGGTGCGCACCACCGGCAGTCCAGCCGTATAGTTCACTCCGTCGTCCATAGCCAATGCCTTGAACGGAGCCAGCCCTTGGTCGTGATACATAGCCAAGATGCCGTCAAAATGAGCATAATTGCCCGAACCCATAAAGCCATCGGCAGCATAAGGCCCATAACAGAGAATCCCTTGCTCTTCCATCTCCTTCATGGCGGGAATGATAATCTCCTGCTCTTCCGTTCCCAACAGTCCGCCGTCACCGGCATGAGGATTGAGAGACAACACGGCGATGCGCGGTGCGCCGATACCGAAATCCTGTTTCAGGCACCGGTGGAAAATCATCAGCTTCTCCTCGATCAGTTCCTTGGTGATGGTCGTCGCAATCTCTCTGACAGGGATATGCGTAGTCACCAAAGCCACGCGGAAGTCGTTCTTCATCAAGATCATCAGCGACTTATTGCCTTCGCCCAGACGCTCCTCGATATACTCCGTATGACCGGGGAACGAGAATTCCTCCGAATGAATCGTATGTTTGTTGATAGGAGCAGTCACGATCACATCAATCAGCCCTTCGCGATACTCCGCGATGGCACGTTCCAAAGCCCCCAAGGCAGCCTTCCCCGCTTCGGGATCGGGCTTGGAGAATTCCACTTTCACCTCATCGTCCGTGCAGTTCACCACACTCAAGCGGTTGTGCCCCGCTTCGGAAGCCGTATTGATGATACTGAAATTCGTCTGTATGTCCAATGCCTTCCGATGATAGGCAGCCACTTTCGGCGAACCGTAAATAATCGGAGTGCAAAGTTCCAACATGGTAGGGTCCGAGAAAGTCTTCAAAATCACTTCATATCCTACCCCGTTTATATCCCCTTGGGTGATGCCAACTCTTATTTTGCTATCTTCCATGTTTTTATTTTTTAGTTTCTTCCGCCCCTTTGGTCACTCCGCCCAATGGAATCTGCTTTTGCTGCACCTCATTGGGGAGCTTCAGCGTATAAAGCGATGCCTCCATCTGGCGTACCAGGTTGCGTTTCATTTTATCAGGTGAATAAACAAATATTTCTGCGGTAATAATCCGTTGGTTCTTCTCGTCCAGACGGGTGTGCGAAACGTACGGGCCACCCATGAAGTCGCCCTTCATACGCCACAGTCCGCGTGCTTCGAGCGTGTAAGTATTCTGCACGCTGATCGGCTGCACATCAGTCAGCAGGCTATCGGTAGACATATAAACCCCCTCCTTGAATCCGGGGATGTTCGCCTGCATCACAGAGTCGCGCTTATGGATGAAATATTCCTTGGTGAATGTATCCTTGTCGGTATAAGGATAAGAGTACATCACGAAATTGCGGTCGGCAGTGCCCGTGTTGGTAGAAGCCCAGAAGAAGTCCTTGCCGGTCTTGGAGCTGCTCAGTTCGGCAGGTATCCAGACATCGCATCCGAACAGGCTGTCCACCTTCTGCGAGATGAAGTTGCTGTGTTTCTCCTCCAAGTGAGTGATTTGGCGATTCATCTCCGCACGGGTAAAGAAATCGACAATCGTCTTGCTGTTCTCCTCCACAAACTTTCCGAACTCCTCTTCGTTGGGAGCCTGTATGGTCAGAATCATCTGCGGGTAGGCATACACATCTTTCGCATACTTGAAAGTAGGCTTCGTATATATATCCTGAATGTCCACAATGATAATATTGCGAATCAGCTTCAGTGTCGAATCATAATCTTTCGGTGAAGTGTACATGATGCGGAATGAAGGCTCCGACTGCGGCAATCCCTTCACATCAGCATCGAGCGCGTCATGCAATGCCCTTCCGGCAGCACGATCCCAAACACCGTGATCTACTACTACCAAAATCTCGTATGCACGTCCGCTTGACGTGTGGTTTCCTCTCACTCCGCAAGAAGCAGCGACGAAGGCTACCAAAGCGATACTCAAATAAAAAAAGTACTTTCTCATGATGTTCGGTTTTATATATTAACACTTGTTTTTCTCTTCCTGTTTCGCAGTCGACAGCATGCCGCAGGCTGCAAAGATATCTTCGCCTCTTGAAGAACGTATGGTGGTGAAAAGCCCGTGTGACGTCAGATAGTCACGAAAGCGGGTCATCGTATCCATGTCCGCCCCTTCGAGGTCTACCCCCGGAATGGCATGAAAACGGATCAGGTTCACCCTGCAATCCAGTCCGCGGAGGAGTTTCAGCAGCTCCTTGGCATAGACTTGCGAATCATTGAGCCCCTTGAAAACAATATATTCGAACGAAAGTCGGCGCTGTTTGCTAAAATCATAGTTTTTTAACAAATCTACCACTTCCGTGATAGAGAACGCCTTTTCCGCCGGCATCAGTTCCGAGCGTTGCGCCGGCACCGGAGAGTGCAGGCTGACAGCCAAGTGGCAATCACTCTCTTCGATGAAGCGTTGCAGTCCTTTCCGCAGTCCCACCGTAGAGAGCGTGATACGTTTCGGACTCCAAGCATAGCCGTAGGGAGCCGTCAGTATATCCAGCGCTTTCAGCACCTCATCGAGATTGTCGAGCGGTTCGCCCATTCCCATCATGACCACATTGGTCAGCTTGTCGTGTTCCGGCAATGAATGAATCTGATTGATAATCTGGTTGGCAGTCAGGCTGGCGGTGAATCCCTGCTTTCCGGTCATGCAGAACTTGCAGTTCATCTTGCAGCCCACTTGCGAGGAGACACATAGCGTTGCCCGGTCGCCGTCGGGGATATAAACCGCTTCCACAAAATGATTGTCGCCCACCTTGTACAAGTACTTCACCGTGCCGTCCACCGAGCGCATCTCATCTACCGGAGCAGCCGCCCCCACCTCATAGTTCTGCTTGAGCAGCTCCCGGTTCTTCAATGACAGATTGGTCATCTCATCAATCGTGGCCACCCTCCTCCCGTAAAGCCAAGATGCAATCTGTGCGGCGGTGAAACCGGGCATTCCCAATCTTTTCACCAGCGATTGCAGCTCTACGAGACTCATTCCTAAAAGAGGATATTTAGACATTATTCTTTCCGTTCATGGTTTATATTTGCAAATGTAAGGAAATAAAGTCGATTTCCATATAGCGATAATGTAAAAGTTAACAAAATTCATTTATTCACCATAAAGAACACAAAGAACACAAAGGACACGGAAGACACGGAGAAAAAAAATATTCAGGCATAAATTATACGCATCTTTTGATAAACGTATAATTTATGCCTGAATATCAGACCCTGTGTCCTCTACGATGAATCTTAGAAGAACAGGTAGCGTGTATCTTTCACATTTGCCTTCAGATACAAATCGTTCAGCAGACGGCTGGCGAAGCGTGCGTGCATATTTGCCAATGTAGCTTCTTCTGTTTTAGCGTCGAACGTTTCGTCCTGTTTATCCTTGCCATATACTTGCAGCACATATACACCGGCATTACCCTTGATAGGTGCGCTCAACTGGTTCTCGGCAGATACGGAAGCGTATGCGCCCACCAGCGGTTCACTGCTGCGCAATGAAGATACGTAGGCAGGAGCTGCGAATGTAACCATCTTCAAAGAATCGCTCACAGCGTCTGTCATAGACTTGTACTGATCGAATGAAGTAGCGTTGGCAGCCTTCATGTCAGCCATGATCTTTTCAGCCTTCTTATCCTTCACGATTTCGGCTCTCAGCAATTCCTGTACGGCTTTCAGCGGACGGTATCCTTCCGGTTTGACGTTCACCAAGCCCACTACCATCATGTGGTCGCTTTCGCCACACTCGTACAAGCCTGAAACTTCACCCGGTTTAGCTTTTTCGAACGCCCATCTCAAGGCTTCCTTCGTACCTCTCACGCCACCGATACCATGTTCGGAGCTGTTCAGGTCACCTCTGTCAAGCAGTCTGTATCCGGCTTCTTCAGCGTTGGCAGCCATCTTCTCTACGGAAGGATTGGCAGCGATAAACTGGCTGAAGTCATTGTAAGCGCGGTTGTAGGTCTCTTTGCTAAACTCAACTTCGCGTTTTACGACAGCCACTTTATATTTGTCCTTTACAGCCTTCTTGTTGGTCACCTGCAGAATCACGTTGGCTTGTCCCAGCGGCAGGTTCACCAGTTCGTTCACACCCGTACTGTTGACGGTAGAGATGAACTTCAGGTTGTCACCGTCAAGCGGCGCACCCTCATATTGTGCGGCAGTCAGCCAGTTTGAATCACCGGTCTGGCCGTATTTCTTAGCCAGCTCAGCGAAGTTGGCACCACCTTTGATAGCATTATAGATACTGTCTGCCAGTGTCTTTGTCTTCGCAGCGTCTTCTGCGTATACCTGAATCTGACGGAACTCTACAGAGTCGGCAGCGGCAGCCTTGGCGACAACCTTAAAAGAGTTGATCGTGTTGTCGGCACCGTTGTAGTAAGGACCGTAAACCGAACCTACGGAAGCAGAGTCCAGACGTGCCACTACATCCGACGGGAATGCCGTCTTGTTATAGAACAGGTCTACATACGGAGTTTCGGAACCTACCGAACGGATGAAAGCAGTGTAATCGTCTGTTGTAGTAGCCAACTGTGCCGTAGCCTCGTCCACTTCAGTCTGGATGGCAGCTCTGTCTGCTGCGCTGGCAGTCACCTGTACGTCGATGTACTTGATGTCGCGAGTTTCCTGATATTGCTTGAACTCTTCCTTCTTCTTATTATACAAATCCTTCAGTTCGGATTCCTTCACTACGATAGTAGAGTCTACTACGGAAGAGTAAGGAATACCTGCCAACAGAACGTTGTACTGGTTCACCCTTGCATCGAAAGCATCCTGTGCCTCTACCGGGTTGGAGAGAAGAGCTTTGGAAACCAATGACTGATACTTCTCTGCCAGACGGCTTTGGATCAAAGTCTTCTGGATGAACGACCAGTATTTATACATCTTTTGGTATTGTTCCGCATACTGTGCCGGCATCTGAGATTCGTTCATCTTGGCATATTCAACGAGGAATTTGTTCAACATATCCTTGTCGAAGTTTCCTGTTTGCGGATTTTGGAAAGGAGTCTGACGCAGCAAAGGATGCACGCCTGCCTTCAGGATATCCTGAATTTCGGCAGTAGAGACAGTCAGTCCCAAAGCCTTCGCTTCGTTTTCAATCAGTTTATTGTTTACGTAGGAACGCCATACTTCGTCGCGCACCTGGTTGGTCTGTTCGTCGTTCAAGGCGGTCACTCCACGCATGAGTTTCACCACTTCGGTATATTCTTCTACCAAATTCTGATACTCTTGAGCGGAAAGAGCGTCTCCGTTCACCTCACCTACGTCATGTGCCTGATGCGGCTGCATCACCTTCCATGCGTCACCCGCAATGAAAGCAAACAGCGCCAAGCCGATAACAATCACCAATAGAGGTCCTTTCGACCTAATGTTTTGTAACGTTGCCATTTTAATTAATACGATTTATGTTTATTATTATATTTCTTTCTTTTGCCGTTTTAGCGCACGAAGATACAAAAAATGCTTATATGCATCTATTTATTAGCCAAAAATTTCTTGAATATCGTTATTATTCCAATACTTTGAGGCGAACGAGCTCTATTTTCGTTGCCGTGACCTTGATAATCTTGAACTGATAACGCCCTATCTGTATCACCTCATGCAATTTCGGGAAACTCTGATATTGGTTGAGAATCAATCCGCCCACCGTCAGGTAGTCGTCCGATTCGGGCAAGTCGAGCCCGAACGTCTCATTGACCTTCTCTATCTCCAGACGGGCAGACAGCACATACTCGTGCTCCTCCACCTGCTTGCAGATATAAGACGTATTGTCGTGCTCGTCTTCTATATCGCCAAAAATCTCCTCCACCAAGTCTTCCAATGACACAATGCCTGCCGTTCCGCCAAATTCGTCCACCACTACGGCAATCGTCTTCTTCTGCTGCATGAACAACTTCATCAGTTTGTGCGCCGACATCGTTTCGGGCACAATCGGCACTTGCTTCACGTTGTCGTGCCAGTCTTTCGGGGCACGAAACATTTCCGACGAGTGGATATAGCCCACCACATTGTCGATATTACCGTCGTAAACGATAATCTTGGATATGCCCGACTCGATGAAGCGGTTCTTCAGTTCGTCAAGCGTGGTAGTCAGGTCTACCGCCACCACCTCCGTGCGCGGCACGATACAGTCGCGTATCTTTATATTCGAGAAGTCGAGTGCGTTCTGAAAGAATTTCACCTCCGTATCCAGCTCCTCCTCATTCTCGGCGTTGTCGATGCTGCTCTGTACGAAGTAGTCCAAGTCCACCTTACCGAAAGCGATGTCGGAAGCCTTCTTGTCCATCTTCATTCCGAAAAGGCGAAGACACAGGCTCGACAAGCCTGACGATAACTTGGAGATGGGATACAATACGACATAACAGATAATGAGCGGCAGCGCGAAGAGATTCAATGCCAGATTGGGATTGATCTTGAAGATTGTCTTCGGCAAGAACTCTCCGGTCACCAGTATTATCAGGGTAGAAATGACGGTCTGCGCCAGCACCATCAGGAAGTGGTTTTCAATAAATCCCGACAGCAGGCTGTCACCGATAATCTGCGCCATAAGGATACCGTAGATGACCAGTGCTATATTGTTGCCCACCAGCATGGTGGAGATAAATTCATTGGGATGTTTGAAAAAGACGGAAAGGATGCGGGAGGTGATTCCTCCCTTGCGTTCCATCTCAAAACGCAGTTTGTCTACCGACACGAAAGCTATCTCCATTCCTGAGAAGAAAGCGGAGAAAAGCATAGTGATTATTAGAGAGATATAAATATTCATAGTTTATTTCACAGAATCTTTTTTCACGGAGTCCGGCAAGGCTTTTACTTCCGGTTGCGTAGTACCCGCATCGTCTTCTACATAGAAAATACCTTCTATATTATGAATGGTATAGACGGTCATTTGCTGATTGGAGTCGAACCCGTGTCCGGTAATGACCCTGTCGGGTTGCTGTATACGTATATACTTGTCGGAATACACCTTCTGGGTGGCCTCGTTCCAGTAAAGCAGTTCCGTATTAAAGCGCTCGCCTTTCCGGTTCTGTATGTCGACATGCCCTATCAGCTTCCACAGTCTTTCTTTGTCATAGTAATAGGCAGTATCCGCTTTGATACTGGCTTCTACATGAAAGATAGAGTCAAACTGTTCGAGATACACTCCCTTTTCAAACGCCCAATAAGACGGTTTCTTGCGGTCGTAGACGTCCCACTCTTCCGTTTTCACCCTGTAGCGTGTCACTCCCGAATCGGATATAAGGGTGGTCACCCCCATCGTGCGCATCATCGGAAGAGAGTCGCGTTCGGTGATAGCCTCACCCATCGCTTTCGTCTTACCGCCGCATGACGAGAATAAAAGAAGCATAACAACTGCCCCAAGGGCAATTGTTATGCTTATGCTTTTATGCAACAAACGTTTACTTCGTTTTCGCAACATACATTATTATCTGATCGTTGTAGTCTCTCCGATCCAGCCACCGATAGTGATGCGGTCGCCTTGCTTGTAACCCAACATGAAGAGGTCTTTAGCCTGCGGAGTATGAGCTGAATATCTACTGATTAAGCCGTTAGCTTCTTCAGCCACACTGGGGTCAACCTGTTTTGCACGTTGCAATTTGTCGATTATCGCAAAGTACGTACACTTGTTCAACGCGCTCTCATCGCTCCAATTGGGGCTTGTTGCGTAAAGGTTGGCAATCAGGATATAGGGAGCACCGTAGTTTTCGTTGTAGCCGATAGCCTTCTGGCAGTAAGCTCTTGCTTGAGACAGTTTCTTGGCAGAAGCCAATACGGCAGCAGCGGTATACGCCTTTTCTGCTTTCTTCACTTTATCTTCTTCCAAGTTTATCGCTTCGTCAAAGAACTTCACAGCACCATCAATATCACCCTTCTTGAATGCTTGGTAAGCACAACCGGTAGCAGCTTCCGAAGTAGGCTCAATCTTATATGAATAGTAAGATGCCTGCTGGTATGCTTCACTTTCGGTACATTTCATCATCTTCATGATGTCGATTACCTTCTTCAAGTATTCCAAATCAGTCTGGTTGGCCTCCACTTTCGGTCCATAGATACCTTGCAGAGATTCGCAGTCGGCAGTTCCGCTGTTTACGAACAGAGCAACCAAGTTGTCCTTGATACCTTGCAGATTTTTCTTCTTAGCCTCATTGGCTTCGGCAGCGATAGCCTCGTCCGCATATTCGGATGCAGCCAGATAATCCTGGATGAATTGTTCCTTATGGCTCGGATCCGCTTTCAGTTTGTCCAAAGACATCTGTAAGAAATAGAACAAAGTAGCGGCAGCCGATTCGGACTTGGCTGCATTTACAGACTGGCTCAACCATTGATAAGCCAAGCTCGCGTCAATCTTC
>CAKUYM010000042.1 GCA_934716785.1 uncultured Bacteroides sp.
AGCACAAGAAAAGTCTGGGTATCCGGTGAAACTAATTCTTTGAAAATAATGCTTGAAGAAAGTTCGGCGTCTTTGAATGAAGTCGTGGTAGTAGGATATGGTACACAGAAAAAGCTGAATCTGACAGGAGCCGTGACAACTGCTTCCGGTGAAATCCTTGAAAACCGCCCTATCGCTAATATTGCTCAGGGTTTGCAGGGAATGGTTCCCAATCTGAATATTACTTTCAATAGCGGTCAACCAAACGAAGCAGCCAAGATTAATATTCGCGGAAATACCTCTTTGAATGGCGGGAATGCTTTGATTTTGGTCGATGGAGTGGAAATCTCCGACCTGTCATTGATTAATCCTCAAGATGTGGAGAGTGTGTCAGTGTTGAAAGATGCTTCTGCCGCTGCTGTTTATGGTGCACGTGCTGCCTTCGGTGTGATGCTTGTCACTACAAAGAAAGGAAATCGTAATCAGAAAACGCGGGTGACCTATAATAATAACCTTTCATGGAGTTCACCGGCCCGTTTACCGGAAATGCCCCGTTCGGATGTATGGGCGCGTATGTGGAATAAGGCATACGAGTATGATACTCCGGGTGGATATTACTTTAACGAGAAGTTTATGGAGAAACTTGATGCACATATTGCCGACCCGGAACACAATCCTGCAATCTTGGTCGATACCGAAGGCATTCAGAATTCAAATTATAGTCCTAGCAACCCGGGATGGGCCTATGTGGGCAACACCGATTGGTTATCTGAGTTCTATCAAAAGTCAGCTTTCATGCAGCAACATAATGTGAGCCTTTCGGGTGGAACCGAGCGTAACAATTACTATGCTTCTATTGGTTTCAAAGACCAGTCGGGTATTTTTCGCTACGGAAATGATTCTTATAAGCGCTTCAACTTGGCGTTCAGTTTCGATACTAAACTAACTAATTGGCTGGACGTGAGTTTTGTTACTCGCATGAGTAACATTAAGAATGATGAACCCTATATGGATAATGGTGGTAGCAGTGCTCAAACTTGGTATTATGAAGTATATCGCATGTATCCTACACTTTCCATCTTTTTGCCTAACGGTGATTTTGCCGGTATGTATCTCAATAGTGGTAATTATAACGTTATTGGCAAGATGGCTTTGGCCGGACGTAACAAGAAAGAGACTTGGGATCAATGGTACATAGGACGTTTTGATTTACATCCATTGAAAGGACTTTCTATTAAGGGCGATTACTCTTGGAATCGTTATTCTACCGTTCAGAAGTTCCACCGTAAAGAGATTAAGCAAACTTTTCCTGAAGGCGGTCCTGAATGGATTATAGAGACTCCAAACTATGTGAGAAACTATAATTCGAACAACATTTACCATGCTATCAATGTATGGGCCGAGTATAAAACGTCGTTCAATGACGTCCATAACATTTCGGTAATGGGTGGTTATAACCAAGAGGAGAAGAGTTATGCTAATACCTCATATACCATGACTGACTTGTATGATAACGAGTTGCCTATTTCCGACTTGGCCGTCAACTACAAAGACAATGCTGAAGGTGCAGACATTTGGCGTGTACAGGGGGCTTTCTTTCGTTTGAATTACGATTATCGTTCCAAATATCTACTTGAGGTAAATGGTCGTTATGATGGCTCTTCTAAATATGCCAAAGACGACCGCTGGGCATTCTTTCCCTCAGCTTCTATCGGTTGGCGTATTTTGGAAGAAAAATTCTTCGAACCACTTTCCAAAGTAGTAGACAATTTGAAACTTCGTGCCTCTGTTGGTGCTTTGGGTAATCAGATAACTAACGGCTATCATGACTATATGTCTATTCTTTCAGGTAAAGTGTTGACCAACTATATGATGGATGGCAAAATGGTCAATGCGTTGAATATACCTTCTTTGCCTAGTGTAGTGACTTGGGAGAAGGTTGTGACGAAAGACTTGGGTTTGGACTGGTCATTGTTCAACAATCGTTTGATGGGCACATTCGATTTCTATGTACGTGATACCAAAGATATGGTACGTTCGGTTACACTGCCTGCCGTATTGGGTACTTCGGGTGGTAAAGAGAATATTGCTGATATGCGTACCACTGGTTGGGAGTTGGAATTGACATGGAAAGATCGTATTAAGAATGTGTTAGGAAGTCCTATGGACTATTCGCTTACCGTAGGTTTGTCTGATTATCAGGCCGAGATAACCAAATACGATAACCCCAACGGTTCGTTGGCTGGTGGTATGTATTATGAAGGACAGAAATTGGGTGAAATCTGGGGGTATGTGACTGATGGTTATATTATGGACGATTTTGAAGCAGCCAAGATGAATTATGTACAGAAATACATTTCTTCTAAGTGGTATCCGGGCGATATTCGCTACAAAGACTTAAACGGTGATGGCATGATAGACCAAGGTAATCGTACATTGGCCAATCCGGGTGACCAAAAGGTGATAGGTAACTCTACTCCTCGATATCGTTTTAATTTACAAGGAGGTATTGGTTGGCGTGGTTTTGATATCCGTGCTATTTTCGAAGGGGTGGGTAAACGCGATATGTGGACAAGTAGTGATATCTTTTGGGGATTCTCTAGAGGCATCTATAACTCTTGTGTAACCCAATACCATATCGACAATATTTGGACTTATGAGAACCCTACAGCTTACTATCCTCGTTTGAATGCTAATGGCAATAAACGTAGTAAGCAGATTCAAACTAAATACTTACAAAATGCGGCATATATCCGTTTGAAAGATATTACTTTGAGTTATACTTTACCCAAGAGTTGGTTGACCAAGATGAAAATGGAGCAGGTACGTATCTATGTAAGTGGTATGAATTTGTGGGAGAAAACCGGTTTGCCCCCATTTATGACTCCTGATATTGTAGATCAAATAACTGATAATAGCTTGTCTAGCGAGAACAGTGGTAAAGAATATGCATTTATGAGAAGTTATTCATTCGGTATTAATATAACATTTTAAAAATTGATAGGTATTATGAAAAAATATATATTTTCATGTATTTGCATTTTGTGCTTGTCACTGTCCGGATGTGATTATTTGGATACTGAACCGGGTGACGCAATTTCTAGTGATCGTTTCTGGGAGACTTCTAATGCGGCCGCATTAGAGCAATATTGCAATCTTTATTATCCTAAACTCATCAAGGGACATGGTGATCCTTTGTCTTGGAATATTGGAAATATGATTATGCAAGAGTATCAGTCTGATAATCTTTTAGCAGCTGGTGCTAGTAGTATTACATTTGGTCAAAACACTGTAATGACTAGTAGTGCTGACTGGGACTGGTCTACAGTGAGAGGTTGTAATGCTTTTCTTGAAAATTATGAAAAGTCTCCCGTTTCGGATATTGATAAAAAGAAATTTGCCGGAGAAATCTTATTTTTCAAAGCTTTTGATTATTTCAATAAGGTGTGTCTTTTTGGTGAGGTACCTTGGTATGACTCTACGTTGAATAAAGATAATCCCGAATTGTATAAAGGTCGTGATTCTCGTGATTTAGTGATGACCAATATTTTGGCTACCATTAATAAGGCTATTGAGTTTTTACCTCGCAAGACTAAAGTTTATCGTGTGAGTCGCGATGCCGCTTTATTACTCAAAGCCCGTATCTGTCTTTATGAAGGTACTTGGCGCCGTTATCGTAATGTAGAGGGCGATGTAAAATTCCTCGAAGAGGCTTACAAAGCTTCTGGAGAGCTGATGGGGTATGGTTATGAATTGTATAAGGCATCGGGTACAGACGATAGCTATTTCGATCTTTTCATACAAGATAATTACAATGATAATTCGGAGGTAATTCTCTCTCGTGAATATGATCCTGCCCTTAATATGGGGCACAACGTGCCTAATAGTATTCCTAATAGCGAACAGGGTATGAGCCGTGACTGTTTCGAAGAATATTTGTGTGCTAATACAGGAAAACCCATATCTCTTTGTGGTTGTCACAATCCCAACATGGGGTATAATGCTGAGATGAAGAATCGCGACGGACGTCTGTTGCAAACAGTATGTTTGCCCGAATCTGGTAGTAAATATGCTCGTTTTTTATATCGTACTACTGGAGGTATGTTAAAAGGTGGAGCTCCTAATATATTTTCCATTCTTCCCAACTCGGATACTCGAACCTTCTACGCTGCATCTTGTACCGGATATTCGGTATGTAAGTTCTATAAGGCATCTGAGCATTATGTGGGTAATCACAAAGGTGGTATTGACGCTCCTGTTATGCGTTATGCTGAGGCCTTGTTGATTCGTGCTGAGGCTGGTGCTGAGTTGGGGAAAGATCCCGAATTGGATAAAACCATCAATCAGCTTCGTGCCCGTGTAGGATTTACTTTTAAGTTGGAAGCTGATCCGATAGCTGATCCGGATTTAATTGCTAAATATCCTAATGTGAAAGGTGATAACGCTAACTTGATTCGTGAAATCCGTCGCGAACGTCGCATTGAGTTGTTTGCCGAAGGTTATCGTTGGGACGACGTTTGTCGTTGGAATGTAGGCGAGGTCGTATTTAACCGTGTGCGTCGTGGTGCTAAGATGGACCCCAATTTGTACTCTGCCGATGAGATAAAGACTATTAAAGATCAAGTAGGATTCGATGCCGATGGTTTTATTACTCCCTATGCTAAGCGAGTTACTTATAGTATGAATTTTACGGCTAAAAATTACTTGTACAACATTCCGTTGGACGAAATATCATTGAACCCGAATCTACTTCCTCAGAATCCGGGTTGGAAATAAATCATTAGTGTCCCATTAAAATTGGGACGAATTAAAAATTAAATAAACTTGGCCCATTTGGTCCGAATCGTTCTTTGTCATTTTGAAATTTAGTTTTATCAAAGAGGTCTCTCAGATGAGTCTTATCAGTCAATGAGATGCTCAGTATTTATAACACTTCATATGTACTTCTGTTCAGTTGCATATCGTGTTGAATGATTGCCACCAAACAGTAAGCGCATATAGCAGCATATATCTGTATTCGAACAGCATTCTCTGTAGTTCTCCAAAATCTTTTGATTTTAAGGTGCTGCTTGAGCCATTTGAAAAACAGCTCTACCTGCCAGCGATTTTTATAAAGTTCAGCAACTTGAAGCGCAGATATATGCATCGCATTGGTTATGAATGTAAATTCTCGTTCTTGTTCTTCATCCCAATATTTAACCAATCTAAGTGGCTCTGGATAATATTGTTTAGGATAGAATCCTGTCAGAAGTACACTTGCGTCTGAAAGCACATTCTTAGGCAGCCTACGTTTCCATTGGATGGATTTGTACCCGAGATTCTTTTTTGCTCTGACAACAAAGTAGACTTCAATTTGATGAATTTTATACAGCATTTTGAAGTTGTTATAACCGCGGTCAAAGATGTAATAAGAGCTTGGTTCATAAGGAATTTCAATCATAACTTTAGAATCGTGTACGGATGCTTCCGTGATATGAAAGAATGCAGGAATCTGTGTTTCCACATCATATAATGTATGCACTTTGATACCACCTTTCTTTTTGCGGAATTTTGCCCACCAAAAGACTGAAAGGCACAGGTCAATAGTTGTCGAATCGAAAGCATAAACGTTACCGCCAAGTTTGAAAATATGATTAGCACACTTTTGTCGTGCTTCGCTAACCAGGTCGTAAGCATATTCTTCAAAGATGTGATAGTCTCTATCTTGATTTGCTCTTGCCAGCGATGACTTTGATACATTTTTACCCATTCCTAAATGATAACATTTGGAATGATGAGCTTCAAGAGCAACTATCAAATCTCGCAGACTTTCACGATTGGAAAGTTGACCAAACATCAAAGCAAGTAGTTGATTCCAGCAGGTGAAGTGCTTCACATATTTATCACCATCATACTTGGTGACTATGCGGTTAAACTTACTTCGATTCAGAAATGAAGCCAATTGAGCGAAAACGTATTTGTCTTGGAACATATGCCATCGGATTAATCTGATGCAAAGCTACAAATTCAAGTCCGTTCGCTCGGAAAATCGCTGTAACTAACTAAATTTCAAATATTTCAAAGAACTCTTTTAGATTTTAATGGGACAGCAATGGAAATAAATAGTCAATTACTGTAAATGAAAAGAAAAATGGAAAATATGAAATACACTATGTCATACATTGCAAAGAATTTTCGAGTAGCATTGATGCTGTCACTCATGATGTTATTGTGTAGCTGTTCTAGTGAAGATAAATTGGAGCTTCACAAAGGAGCCACACTTCCTATTATGCAAGGAATAGCCGATAATGTGCCTTACATTCAGTCGGTAGAAAAAGAATTAACTTACGACTTGTATGATGGGGTACGCATTACCGATGTCATCTTTACCTATTGCGCCAAACCTACCCGTATGATTATTGCGGAAGTAGATTTAAACAAGAATGTGACCATAGTTACCTCTACACCTGATAATAAGCCGGAGGTGGGTAAAATTCTTCAACAGGTAACTGTGCAGGCTGAGAAAGCCGAAGCAGCCGGACGCAAAGTGATTCTGGGAACTAATGGCGACTTTTATTCTAAGAAAAATGATCTTTGGATTCCTGGTGGGTTATTCTACAAAGATGGTGTAGCCATCAAGACTGAAATAGGTTGGGAGGCTGATCATGTATTCTATATGCTCAAAGACGGTACAGCACATATTACTTCTGTTCCCGAGTTTAAATTGGTAGAACAAGAGGTAGTGCATGCTATTGGTGGTTGGCAAAGAATGGTGCAAGACGGCGAGGTAGTGAAGAGCTTTACTGTAAATGACAACGCCATGCAATTCCATCCACGTACCTTTGTAGGTGTATCTGCCGATAATCGCAAGGTTTATCTATTTGTTGTTGATGGTCGTCAGCCCGAATATTCTAACGGTATGCGTCTTGAAGACATGATGTTACTCTGTCAAGGTGCTGGTTGCTACCAGGCGTTCAATATGGATGGCGGTGGTTCTACCACTATGGTACGTCGGGTAGAAAAGGGCAGTTCTGTATCATTTGAGGTAATGAATCAACCTTCAGACAATCCTGCCAGATCGGTGATAAACGGCTTGCAAGTTATTGAAAAAACTAATTAAAAAACGGAATAGTATGAATACATATAATATGAAATTCCATGCTTGGTTTAGGGAGGTGTTGGGGTTGTTCTTGGTAGCTTTCATAGCTTCGTGCGATGACTCCGATTTGATACGTCGCGTTGAACCAACTCTTGAAATTCAAGATGAATTGTTGATGGGGCCTGTCGCTTCTCGTCAGGTAATTGATTTACACTCTTCGTATCCATGGTTTGCCGAAGCTTCCGCTTCATGGATTAAACTGAAACGCTATCGTGGGCAAGCTTTGTTGCCCGACTCTATAGTGGCTGAAATCGAAGAGAACCCGGAGATGGCATTGCGTGAAGGCTGGATTGAGATTCGTTTGATGGATCAAATGTCGAAACGCATTGTTGTGAAACAAAACGGTCGTGGTTCATTGATTACGTTATCTAAGGAGGTACTTTACTTTAATATTAATGGTGGTGAAGCTGTTTTGGATGTAGTAACCGATCTTGAATGGAATGTAGAAGAGGAACAGATTGGTGGATTTACCTTTAAGAAAGTAGACGATACTCATTTGAAAGTTAAAGTAGCTAAGAACACCACTGGGGCCGAAATAAGAAAGAGTGTTATTTTATCCGACACGGGTAAAACTACGGAAACCAAATTGACAATTGTTCAGACCAATGTGGAAAAGATGTTGTCTATTTCTTTATCCGAAACAGAGAAAAATATGATTACCGACAAAAAAGGAATGCAATTTAATATTCCAGTCTCTTTAAATATACAATTTGATTGTAAGGTTTCTCATTCTTGGATTCATGTGGGTGAACTGCCTGAGTTTAGCGGTGATATTGTGCAGGATGTAAACATTCCTATCGAACTGGATGCTAACGACGGATTTGAAGACAGAACAGGATATATAGTTGTCAAGAATCAGGGCGATGTGGTAGAAGTATCGGATACTCTCTATGTTACTCAGCGTCTCTACAGTCAGATTGTTTATGTGAAAGCTGGAGCCAATGGTGATGGTTCTAGCTGGGAGAGAGCGTTTGGCACTATCGAAGAAGGTCTGTCAGCCTGTGCTCACTATGGTGATATGCAAATGTGGGTAGCTGCAGGTGACTATTATTTGAAAGATTGGATTGAATTTAAGAGGGTGAATTTTTACGGTGGTTTTGAAGGAAAAGAGACTACAGTGTCTGAACGTACCATGAAGCGTAAATCTATTCTTCATGCTGCATCGTCTAATGTTTGGCCTTCTGTTTCATGTATAAATTGACAGAAGGTGCAACACGTGTTGTTGATGGTTTTGAATTTGTAGACTCTAAGGGAAAAAAAGGTGAAGGCGCTTTGGTAGCTTATGAGTATTGGATGATTAGAAACTGTGTGGTGAGAAATAATACTTGTGCCCGTGATGCTGGTGGCGCATATTTTTTGTGTACATTGATTAACTGTGTGATACGTGATAACGAAACATTAAGTACATCTTCTACAATAAATGTTCAACAAAGCACTTGTCTATATAATGTGACTGTGGTCAACAATAGAAGTGCTGGTAGTAGTGCCGGTGTTCGTTTAGGTTCTGGTACCTGCCAGATGGTGAATTGCGTGGTATGGGGTAATGTTCATACTAAAGGTGATTTACACAGTGGCTATTTGGATCAGAACAAGGCTGCTATTTTTAAGAATTGTGCTATTCAAGGCGGATGGATTTATAATGGTGGAAATACTCCTCAAGTTTCTAATTGTATTAATCTGAATACGGATAATGCCGCTACCGATGGTCCTCAATTTGCTGATGTAGCAGGTAAAAACTATCAGCCCACAGAGAACTCTCCGTTGGTTGATGCTGGTTTGAACTCTGTGGTAAAAGATTGGAACTTGCTACTTGATATTCAAGGAGGTGCTCGTATATCAAACGCTGGAATTGATATCGGTGCATTTGAGTGGCAAGCCAATAAATAAAATATAGTGTAATATAGAAAGCAATTCTCTATAGTTCATAATAAAGAATTGCTTTCTTTATTTGTTTACCTAATTAAAAATAATATGAAAAGTAAATTCTTAACAATGAAGTTTATATTGGGAGCACTGATATTATCTTTTAGTTGTGCTTGTTCTAATAGTAATTCTGAAGAGGCTATGCCACAAACCGCCATAGGACGGCAATTGGTTGAATCTGGTATGGCCAATGATGTGACTTTAGATAACGAGAGTGTAGTGCGTGATGGGGTAAAACTGAATGAATTGGCTTTTAAAACGTTTGGAGAGTCTCAGCATATTTTCGTGGCTACAATCGACTTAAACAAACTTACTTTTACTCCGGCTACAAAAGACGATAAGAATGTACCGGCAACAGGGCCTGAATCTAGTGCGCCTCTCCCGATTCATGCTTTTGCGGCCGAGGCAAACGGCAAAACTGTTTGGCTGGGTGTGAATGGTGATTATTATGCTGACAATCCACGTCGTGTTATGGGGGTTTTCTATAAGGACGGAGTGTGTATTAATTCGCAGTATTTTGAAGGGCACGATGAGGTGTTGTATCAACTGAAAAATGGTGAGACCTATGTGGGACAAGCTGATGAGGCGTTGGCTCACGAAGCCAATCTGTTGCATGCGTTGGGAGGATATGGACTATTAGTTAAAGATGGGGTGGTTCAAAATTCTTACGAAGAAATGGGTGATTTGCAGAATACCCATCCGCGTACTAGTGTAGGGCTTTCTCAAGATAGAAAGACCATGTATATATTTGTGGTGGACGGTCGTCGAAAAGACTCTTTCTTTGCATTGGGACTTACTTTGCCCCATCTGGCTTCTATGATGAAGGCTGTGGGATGCTATAATGCTATCAACCTTGACGGAGGAGGATCAACTACGCTTATAATCCGAAAGGTGAATGATGGTGGGAAGCCGACTTTTCCTATTTTGAATACACCGGCCGATGATCGGGTACCCCGTAAGGTTACCAACAGTATGTTGATTATAGAAAAGAAGTAATTGTATAAAGCCGACTTAATAGATTTAAAAGAAAATAGAATAATGGAAAAGATTTTATATGCCGCTATGTGTGCGATATTGTTCCTTTGTTGTAGTTCCAGCGATGAATCCGAAGCAAATTCCCAATCCCCTTTTACGCTTCCTGACAAAGCAATTGTACTGGCCGAGCAAGCCTCTAAGTCAGTTGTGATACTCGATGCTTCCACTTATCGTACTGTATGGAGTTGGAATCCGGAGAAGGCCGGTGTACCCTCCAATTGTCAAACATGGTTTCACAATCCTAGTGAGGTTAAGCCAGTGTTCAACAATCAGTATATCTTGATGACTGCATCAGGTGGTGCTGTAGCTCTTATACGTATTGCCGACAGTAAATTGATGTATTATGCGTATGTGGGTGAAAATCCACACTCCGCAGAGATTTTGCCCGATGGAAATCTCGTGGCTGTATCGTCTACCGATGGTAAGTTACGTACATTTATGACTGATACTATTAAAGGAACGGGCAAGTGGTTTGCCTCTTACGAGCTTCCTAGTGCCCACAACGTGGTATGGGATCTCCAAAGAGAGTTGCTTTACACCACCGAAGGGATTAAATTGTGTACTTATAAGTACAATTTCAACCGCAAGGAACCTAGATTGCAAGATCGAAGCGTAATCTTCGAATTACCCAATACCGAATCGTGCGGGCATGACCTTTTTCCCGTGTATAACAAGATCGATGTGCTATGGATCACTACTAATGAGAATGTGTGGCAATATGATATAAAGAATAACAAAGCTGAATTGATTTACCCGCTTTACGCTGTGAAGAGTGTGTGTAACAGTGCCGACGGGGTACTGATGTTGTATCCTACTACCGAGTGGTGGTCTGATGGTCTGATAAACGAGAAAGGTAAGAAACTATTTAACATCTACGGCACTAAAATCTATAAGGGTCGCTGGGTAATGAATAATACCTTCAGCTACCCCAAGGAGCATAAACCCAAGTTTGAGTAATATATAATGAAAGTATGGATATTAGGAGCAGTGGGTCTTTGGACGATATGTAGTTTTGCACAGCAGCAAGAGGTTCCCATTTATTTGGATAATAATCAACCTATAGAGAAGCGTGTGGAAGAATGCTTTGGCACGCATGATTTTGGAAGAAAAAGCGGTAATGACCCATGCCCAATCTAAGTTCAGTTCTCCCGGTGTTCTTCGTTTAGGGATTCCTGAAAACTGGATGTCTGATGGTCCACACGATGTACGTGAAGAACTGCTTTGGGATCAATGGAATATAGCTAAGTGGACGAATGATTCTTGTATTGCCTTTCCGGCATTAACCTGTTTGGCGGCTACGTGGAATCCCGAATTATCTTATATATATGGAAGCAATATTGGAGAAGAAGCACGCTACCGCAATAAGAATGTCCTATTGGGGCCGGGAGTTAATATCTAT
This sequence comes from uncultured Bacteroides sp., assembly GCA_934716785.1. Classification (GTDB taxonomy): domain Bacteria; phylum Bacteroidota; class Bacteroidia; order Bacteroidales; family Bacteroidaceae; genus Bacteroides. Next base: position 11,475 of record CAKUYM010000042.1, read on the forward strand.
CGTAGCCCGCTGAACGGCCGGAATTTCGAATATATGGGAGAAGACCCATTTGGGGCATCCCGTATGGTAGTACCTTACATAAAAGGTGTACAGAAAAACGGAGTAGCTGTATGTGTGAAACATTATGCACTGAATATTATGACGATGAGAAACACGAATGGGTGGTGGAACCGGGAGAATTTCGAGCTTTAATAGGAGCCTCCTCAGCCGATATTCGTAGTAGTGTAAAGTTTAAACTTAGATAAATAGATTAACCAAAATAAGAGAATATGAAGAAATATATAGGCCTCGTACTAGTGGCGATGTCGGGCTGTATACTTACAGTTAACGCACAGCAATCATTTTCTTATAAGAATCCACTTCTTCCTACAGAACTAAGAGTGAATGACTTGCTGGGCCGGATGACACTGGAAGAAAAGATAGCTCAGATTCGTCATTTGCATTCGTGGGATGTGTTCGATGGACAGATCCTGAATCAAGAGAAGTTGGATAAGATGTGCGGTGGAATAGGATATGGGTTCTTTGAAGGTTTTCCATTGACGGCTGCAAGCTGTCGTAAGACTTTCCGTGAGATACAAACCTATATGGTAGAAAAAACACGTCTGGGTATTCCCGGATTTCCGGTTGCCGAATCTTTGCATGGAGTGGTGCATGAGGGAACAACTATCTACCCTCAGAATATCGCGATGGGGAGTACTTTCAATCCAGAACTGGCTTACGAAAAGACTAAACATATTGCAGGCGAACTGAATACGATGGGAGTGAAGCAAGTGTTGGCACCTTGTATTGATGTTGTACGTGATTTACGTTGGGGACGTGTAGAAGAGTCTTTTGGTGAAGATCCTTTTCTTTGTTCAAAGATGGCGGTTGCTGAGGTAAAAGGATATATGGAACATGGAATTTCTCCGATGTTGAAGCATTACGGTCCGCATGGTAATCCTTTGGGTGGATTGAATCTGGCTTCGGTGGAGTGTGGTGTACGTGATTTATTTGATATTTATTTGAAACCATTTGAGGCTGTGCTTGCTGAAACTGAAATTATGGCTGTCATGTCCAGTTATAATTCTTGGAATAGAATTCCTAATTCTGCTTCTCGTTTTATGCTGACGGATATTTTGCGCAATAGATTTGGTTTCCGGGGATATGTTTATTCGGATTGGGGAGTTGTCAGTATGCTGAAGACTTTCCATAAGACGGCGGTGGATGATTTCGAAGCGGCCCGGCAGGTTTTGACCGCCGGAATGGACGTGGAGGCTTCCAGCTCTTGCTATGCAGTGCTGGCTGATAAAATACGGAATGGAGAGTTTGATATCAGCTATATCGATCAGGCCGTGAGACGAGTGCTTCGTGCTAAATTTGAATTGGGGTTATTTGAAGATCCCTATCAGGAACAAGCAGTCTATCGGCTTCCTCTCCGTTCGAAAGAAAGTGTGAAACTTTCACGTAGGATTGCAGACGAATCGACCGTATTGCTGAAGAACGATGGACAGTTGTTGCCGCTGAATGTTCGGAATTTGAAGTCAGTAGCGGTGATTGGTCCTAATGCGGATAATGTACAATTTGGAGATTATACCTGGAGTAAAAAGAAAGAAGATGGAGTGACACCGCTTCAAGGAATCAAAAACTTGTTGGGTGATAGGGTGAAAATCAACTATGCTAAAGGATGTTCTTTGGCTTCTTTGGATACTTCGGGGATAGCGGAGGCTGTGGATGCTGCCCGTCATAGTGATGTTGCTTTGATATTTGTGGGGAGTTCGAGTACAGCGTTCGTACGTCATACTCAAGAGCCGTCTACTAGCGGAGAAGGAATCGATTTGAGTGATATCTCTTTGACCGGTGCACAAGAACAATTAATACGTGAGGTTTTTGCTGTGGGAAAGCCGGTGGTTGTTATATTGGTGGCAGGAAAGCCTTTTGCCATACCTTGGGTGAAAGAGAATATTCCGGCGATATTGGCGCAATGGTATGCTGGCGAACAGGAAGGAAACTCTATTGCGGATATTTTGTTTGGCAATGTGAACCCTTCCGGAAAACTGACTTTTTCATTTCCGCAAAGTACGGGGCATCTCCCTGTCTATTATAACTATTTGCCTACGGATAAAGGATATTATAAAGAGCCGGGAACTTATGAAAAGCCGGGAAGAGATTATGTTTTCTCAAATAGTTCCCCGCTATGGGCATTTGGATATGGATTGAGCTATACTCAATTTGAATATCTGAAAGCTGTTACAGATAAGGAACTCTATCAGGCTAATGATACCGTTTGTGTGACTGTTCAATTGAAAAATACGGGGAAAAGAACCGGGAAAGAGGTGATACAGGTATATATGCGAGATGTGGTCAGCTCGGTGATGACACCGGTGAAGCAGTTGAAAGGTTTCAGAAAAGTAGATTTACTTCCCGGACAGACACGGGAAACGACTATAATGATTCCTGTTCATGAATTTTATCTGACAGATGATTTGGGCAATCGTTATCTCGAATCGGGCAAATTTGAATTACAGGTAGGTACTTCTTCCGACCGGATTTATTTCAACCTTCCGGTGTATATCGGTTCTTCCGGAAAGGGAGGACAGACGGTGTCCGGTACTTCTTTCAAATCACGGACAGATGGAAAAGTGATTCAAGTAAAAGGAACTGTCCGTGATATACAGGCAACTCCGCTTGCCAGAGTGAAAGTCCAGTCCGAAGAATCCGGTGAAAGTGCGTTGACTGACTATCGGGGCACATATACTATCAAGGTGAAAGATAATGGCAGACTTATTTTCTCGAAAAAAGGATTTGCCGATAAAACAATAGAAGTAGAGGGGCAGACTGATGTCAGTATTCAAATGGCTAAAGGTGAGTAGATACATGAAATACTGTATGGCTATTGGTTTGCTGGGTAGTATGACTTTACAAGCTATGGCTCAATATACAGGAAAGGTTTTCGTTGATGAGAACAGAAATGGTCTCCTCGATGAAGGTGAAAAACGATTGCATCGGGTCTCTGTTTCCGATGGGTTAAATGTGGTACAGACAGATTCAAATGGCGCATATCAATTGCCCGGACATTCCCGTATGCATTTTCTGTTTATTACTACTCCTTCCGGATATAAGACTGATAATGCCTACTATTACCGGATAGAGAACGGTCGTACGGAATACGATTTTCCGGTATATCCTTGTTATGGAGGAATTCAAGCTGACGGTAGTCACCGGTTTATACATATCTCTGATACAGAAATACGTGGAAAAGAAGGGAATCAAGCGTGGGTGGATAATCTCCGTGACTATTCGGCCAATGAGAAAATAGCTTTTATCGTGCATACAGGGGATATTTGTTATGAATCGGGACTGAACAGTCATATAGGCTTGCTGAATACCGCTTTGATGGAAGACACGCAAATCTTTTATGGAATAGGCAATCATGACTTGGTGAAAGGTGCTTATGGGGAAGAACTTTTCGAGAAACTCTACGGACCGGTATTCTATTCATTTGATGTGGGGAATACACATTACATAATGACACCTATGCTTCATGGAGATTATTTACCGGAGTATACTAAGGAAGATGTATATCGCTGGATGAAAAATGATCTTGCTTATGTAGGCAAGGAGAAGTCGATCATTGTTTTCAATCATAGTCTGCCGGAAGATACGGTAGCTTTTAAATATGGTATGAGTGATACGGAGTATATAGATTTACCGGCTATGGGATTGAAAGCTTGGTTGTACGGTCACTGGCACGTAAATCATGTGCATAAGCATAAAGTGGCAGGGGTGTATACTATCTGTACCTCTACGCCTGCTTGTGGTGGTATTGACCATGCACCTTCTGCTTTTCGTGTACTGACTGTTGATACAGAGGGAAACGTGGCGTCCGAGTTCCGATACAGTTATCTGTCTCCTTCATTACATATTGTTTCGTTGGAGAATGGACAGCTGCCAACACTTCCTTCCGGAAAGATTCCTTTGTCCGTCAATGCCTACTCTACGGTTTCCCCAATACGAACCATGCGTTATTGGTGTGAATCGGAAGGTAAAAAAGTTCTTTCCTCCAATCTTTTGAAACGTCAGAGTGATTTCAATTGGTATGCGGAAATTCCTTTGCTTTCTCAATGGGAACATCGGCAGCTTACTGTAATAGTGGAGGCATTTTTCAATAATGGAGAGGTAAGGCGATGCAGGCGTTCGTTTTTTTATGAAAAGCCTGAAAGGAAACAATTGCCTTTGCGGTTGTCATGGATTAAAAATGTAGGCGCTTCTATTTTTATGTCTGCTCCTTTGGTATATCGGAAACGTCTATTTACGGCATCGGTCGATGATAATGAATCGGGGAAAGCGGCTGTAGTGTGTATGGATGCGCAAAATGGAACAGTCTGTTGGCGGTATTCACTTCGTGGCTCTGTACGCAGTAGTATTGCGATTGCTGATGGACTGGTCTTTGCCCAAGATGTACATGGTTACCTATATGCGATTCAAGCAGAAACTGGGACATTGGTTTGGGAAAAAGATTTAAATATCGGTGTACTTCCTCCTTTGAATGACGGTTTGGTTGCTGTTTCGGATATAGTATATGCCGGTACAGGAAAATCATTATGTGCCTTGAAAGCAGCTACGGGGGAACTTATTTGGAAGAATGGAGCTTGGAGCAGGGGGGAAGGATGCGTGGCAACACTTTCTCTTGGACATAGTATTCTGATTGGGCATGCAAACTGGAAGGGGTTGTATGCCAATAATGCTGTTAATGGTGAGTTGTTGTGGGAGAATAAAGATGCAGAATTAAAATATCGTTCGGCCTCTGTTGCTTGGGAAGGAGAGAATCTCTATCTTCTTTCTTCCCGTTCCTTTTTTATCTTGAATTCAAAGAACGGTGAGATTATAGTACGTAAAAAATTGAATTGTTCGGTCAATGTGAATTCAACTCCTTTAGTCACTGGATCCGAGATAATATTTGGAACAGCTACTAATGGAGTCATAGCTTTAGATAAGCAGACCTTAGAAGAGAAATGGAATTTTAAAACAAACCCCGCTTTGATTTATACATCTCCTTATTCTAAACCATCATCTTCAACTGTAGAGACTAGTCCAGTGTTGGTTGGAGATACTATTTTCTTTGGGGCTTCTGACGGAATACTGTATGCATTGAACCGTATAAATGGCAAACTGCTGTGGAAATACCAAACCGGTGTACCCATATTTTCTACAGTATCTATTGCGGGAAACGCTTTGTATGTAACAGATTTTGCCGGTAATGTGTATGGGTTTATAATGAATAATAAAACACAAGATTAACGCGAATTATCGTAGATTATCACAGAAATGACTTTATAAGTTGTTGATTATTATATCAATATAGGGATATTCAATAAATGTCTTAAAAAAATACGATGGCATATGAAGATGATGTCCTAATATCGGGATGGGACTATCCATCTGATTGTGTAAATAGAAAGAGGCTGTCTCAAAATAGAATTTCAAGAACGAAAAACTTATAGATTGAAATCTCTTTAGAAAAAATCTCCTTATTTTGCCCTTTCTTATAAGGAAATAAGGCTAAAATAAGGGGATTCTTATACTTCAACTTACAGATTATAAGTAAGGCTGCCTCATTTTTCTATTTTGAGACAGCCTCATTTCTATCAAGAAAAGGTCTGCATGTATATGCGCCACCTTTTTTCAAAGGCTGTCTCTTATAACCGCTTTGTGGAATTGGAAAAGAGGTGGCCATCCCGTTGGCTTTGTTTATCAAAAAGATACTTTTAGGCAAATGTACAGGCATCAGTTTCGTTGACAGTACTCCTTTACGGGTATGCAAGAACCTCTTTCAAAGATTGTTTGTCAATGGCATACAGCTTATAACCAAGTTAAAAAGCAATATGAAAGGAACGTTGATGTCACTTTCAGACAAACTCCTTCTTAGGAAACGAACCATTATAGAAACCGTTAATGACGAACTCAGGAATATATCACAAGTGGAACATTCAAGACATAGAACCTTTGATAATTTCATTGTCAACCTCTTGGGTGCAATCGCAGCATACTGCTGTTTTCCAAAGAAGCCGTGTATCAATGTTACGAGAACAATTGATATACAGCTTGCCTTATTTTGAATTTGTCGAACTCACGTTAATTTATTGTGTCAATTGCTCCTTAACATGAATCATGGATTTCTTTAGGCTTGCATTCATTACTCGTGCGTAATGTTGCGTCATTCGTGTGGAAGCATGCCCAAGCATAACCGATACATCTTGTAGGGGTACATTGTTAGCGAGCGTAATGGTAGTCCCGAATGTATGCCGGGCAACATGAGTGGTGATATTTTTTTTAATCCCGCAGAAATCTGCTATTTCTTTGAGATAGCTGTTCATTTTCTGATTGCAGGGAACTGGGAGACAATATCCTTTTTTGATACAGACAGGATTATTTTCATACTTTTTTAGTATGGCAAGCGGAACGGGAAGTAGAGGTATGTTACAGATTGAAGATGCTTTACGCCGATGCATCAGTTTGATTCTTCCTTTTCTGATCCACCAGTCTCCATTATTATCTTGCACCATATCTTCTTTTTTGAGCGTGGACACATCGACAAATGCCAGACCGGTGAAACAGGCGAAAATGAAAATATCCCGTACCAGTGCCAGTCGGGGTATAGTGAATTCCTTATTCATAACGGTCTGTAATTCGTCATATGTGAGGAATACAGGAGCTGTTTCATCCTGTTCCATTTTGTATCCATAAAACGCATCTTTCTTCATCCAACCTTTTGCCAGTGCCATATTTGTGATTTTCTTGAAACATTTCATATATCGTACAATAGTGTTGCGGCATAAACCGACTTCTGTTTTTAAATGAAGGTCAAAGGCTTTTATGAATTCCGGAGTGAGTTCATGGAAAGTAATATCTTCTTTGTCATAAAATGTAGGAATGGAATTTTCGAGTTTTTTCAGTACATTTTTGTAACGGTTGATGGTCACTGGTGCATAGTCAATATTCACAACTTTCTCCATCTCCTTGATTTCTTGTCGTATTGCTCCAAGCAGGGTACGCATTTCCGTATCCTTACCGAATACACGTTTTAATATTAAGGAGGGAGTGGATATTGCCTGCTCCAGTATAAGTTCCTTATACTTTTCCAATGCTCGCGTGGCTAATTCAGATAAATAACTGTTGAGTTCATTGGAAGCCCGGTCTTTTCCTTTACTACATCCTTTGGCTGCGTTCCACAGTTTGAGAGGAACGCTTCTTTGGATTCGTGTTTCTTCGTATTGACCGTTAATTGTGATCCTCATTAGAATAGGTGCTTCACCATTTTTTAATAATTTCGTTTTGAGAACGAAAAACAGAATCTTCATTGTTCCTTGTTTCATAACCTTTTTTCTTTAAGTTGGTAAATACAATTAGTTATTCTGTCAACTTGAAAGATGAGTTGGAAGTCGGTAAAAAAGTTAAAATCGGTGGCTTTTTGGTAGACATGGTCTGAAAAACCACCGTTTTTTTTAGTTTTAAGATTCTCTTTGTTTTCCTTCATCTTATATTTGTCAGTAAAGGAAGAATCTTTTTTGCTTTTCTTTTTTCGCTGTTTCCATTACATTCAAGCAGGTATGCAAAAGTATGTTTTTGCTCCTAAAAATGATTAGCGCAAATTATTGTAAATGAGTGAAATATAGTGCAAACGGTGGTTTTTTAAAGGGACTCTGAAAAAGCCACCGAATGGGACATTTCTAGATACTCGAATCGGCTGGAATTTGCGTATTGGAGTATAAAAGAAAACCCATTGAAATGACTGAATTTCAATGGGTTCTGAGAAATTACCGAATCGATAGTGGTGCCACCAGGAATCGAACCGGGGACACAAGGATTTTCAGTCCTTTGCTCTACCAACTGAGCTATGGCACCTTTCTTGTTTGCGGGTGCAAAGATAAGTATATTTTTTAATACCACAATAACTTTGAAAGAAATTTTCGCCAAATAACACGGCTCTTTCATTTAAGATTTCGTTGTTCACTTAAAAATGTTGTTATTTTATAGCGAGTGTTTCCTTGGATGG
>CAKUYM010000043.1 GCA_934716785.1 uncultured Bacteroides sp.
AGTCTGTCATTCTTTACTTGGTTGAAGGGCGGGCTGATGTTTTTTATTTTTGTATTTTCTCAATTTGATGAGTTTACCGATGACTTTGTCATTTGATTTATTTATATTTGCCTTGGATTAAAATAGAATATTATGGAACAACAGGCTAATTATATCCGTCGTATCGAAATCCACGGGCTGTGGGAACGTTTTAATATAGGATGGGATTTGCGTCCCGATGTGAATATTCTTTCCGGCATTAACGGAGTGGGGAAGACCACGATTCTGAACCGTTCCGTCGGTTATCTCGAAGAACTCTCCGGTGAGATGAAGAGTGACGAAAAAAACGGAGTGCGTCTTTTCTTCGACAATCCCAATGCTACTTATATCCCCTATGACGTTATCCGGAGCTACGACCGACCCTTGATAATGGGCGATTTCACCGCCCGCATGGCAGATAAGAATGTAAAGTCCGAACTGGACTGGCAGCTTTATCTCTTGCAACGCCGCTACCTCGACTATCAAGTCAATATCGGCAACAAAATGATTGAAATGCTTTCCGGCAATGATGAAGAGCAACGTCGTAAAGCTGCTACTCTGTCTATCGCCAAGCGTCGTTTTCAGGATTTGATTGACGAACTGTTCAGCTATACACGCAAGAAGATAGACCGTAAACGGAATGATATCGCTTTCTATCAGGACGGCGAACTGTTACTACCTTATAAACTCTCTTCCGGGGAGAAGCAGATGCTCGTCATTCTGCTGACGGTACTCGTGCAAGACAACCGCCACTGTGTGCTTTTTATGGACGAACCGGAAGCGTCGCTCCATATAGAATGGCAGCAAAGGCTGATATCCATGATACGCGAACTGAACCCGAATGTGCAAATCATATTGACTACCCATTCGCCCGCTGTCATCATGGAGGGCTGGCTGGATGCCGTGACGGAAGTGAGTGACATATCGACGGAAGCCGATGGATTTAAAGCTTCCCCGTCCATTAGCCCTAATCATTAACCGTTCATCTGTTAATCACTCACTGCATGGCAACTTCATTACGAGATAATCTTACTTCTTCATATTTTGATGCAGCCCGCAAGCTTTATTCGAAGAAGGCGCGTCGCCGTATCATTGCTTATGTGGAAAGCTATGACGACATCGCCTTTTGGCGTACGCTGCTCGAAGAGTTTGAAGATGACGAACACTATTTTCAGGTGATGTTACCTTCGGCTACCTCTCTCGCGAAGGGGAAGAAGATGGTGCTTATGAATACTTTGAACACAGCCGAGTTGGGGAGAAGTCTGATAGCCTGCGTAGACAGCGATTATGATTTCCTGTTGCAAGGGGCAACCAACACTTCCCGCAAAATCAATCGTAACAAATACATATTCCAGACCTATACGTATGCTATTGAGAACTATCATTGTTTTGCCGAAAGCCTGCATGAAGTATGTGTGCAGGCTACATTGAACGACCGCTTTATTCTCGATTTCAATGTTTATTTGAAGAGATATTCCGAAATCGTATATCCTCTTTTTCTGTGGAATGTGTGGTTCTATCGGCAACGGGATACTTCTACTTTCCCGATGTATGAACTCCATACTCATACTGCCATACGCGAGATAAGTCTCAGGCATCCGGAAAGGAGTCTGGAAGCATTGCAACAGCGTGTCAACCAGAAATTGGCGGAATTGAAGAAACGCTTTTCCCGCGACATTAACCAAGTGGATGCGTTGCGCGCTGAATTGAAAGAATTGGGATTGGTGCCCGAAAACACCTATTTATATATGCAAGGACATCATGTGATGGACAATGTGGTGATGAAACTTCTTACTCCCGTTTGTACGGTGTTGCGCCGCGAGCGCGAACAGGAGATAAAACGGCTTGCCGAACATGATGAACAATTCAAGAACGAATTGACTTGCTATCAGAACAGCCAAGTGAATGTGGAGATAATGTTGAAGAAGAATGTCGCTTACAAACGGCTCTTTCATTACGACTGGCTGAGACAGGATATAAGCGAATATTTGAAACAAGGAAAATAATAAATTTAAAAGATAGAGAATCTGCTTATGGAAGATGTAAAGGAAGTGATTGATATTGTGCCGGTCACATTGGCGGATGGAGAAACGCAAAATGTCGGTGAGGCGATGATGCTGGGCGTGAATGAGGCTTTGCAGGCGATAGGAGTGGATAAAGTGTGGGCGGATAAGATTGACAACTTTATCATATTGCTGCTTATCATAGGAGTGGCTTTGCTTGCCAACCTAATCTGCCGTAAGATAATCTTGCGCACGGTCTCCCGACTGGTGAAGCAGACAAAAGCCACTTGGGACGATATCGTATTCAATGACAAAGTGCTGGCAAACCTTAGCAAGTTGGTGGCACCGATACTGATTTATATCGCTATTCCCGTCGCATTCCCCGAACATGCGGACTCCGCCTTGCTTGATTTCCTGCGTAGGCTTTGCCTGATTTATATTCTCGCTGTTTTTCTACGTTTCGTAAGTGCGCTTTTCACCGCTTTCTATCTTGTGTACAGCACCCGCGAGCAATACAAGGATAAGCCTTTGAAGGGACTTCTGCAGACAGCGCAAGTGACTCTTTTCTTTATAGGGGCCATTGTCATTATCAGTATCTTGATAAAGCAAAGCCCTGTGGTGTTGCTCACCGGACTCGGTGCTTCTGCCGCCGTCTTGATGTTGGTCTTCAAAGATAGTATCATGGGGTTTGTGTCGGGCATCCAGCTCTCTGCCAATAATATGCTGAAAGTGGGCGACTGGATTACTATGCCCAAATACGGTGCGAACGGAACGGTGATAGAAGTGACTTTGAATACGGTGAAGGTGCGCAACTTCGACAATACCATCACTACCATTCCGCCTTATTTGTTGATTAGCGACTCGTTTCAGAACTGGCAAGGGATGCAGGAATCCGGTGGTCGACGTGTGAAGCGTTCCATCAATATAGATATGACCAGTGTACGCTTTTGCACTCCGGAGATGTTGGCAAAATACCGCAAGATACAACTACTGAAAGACTATGTGGATCAGACGGAAGAGGTCGTGGAGCAATATAACAAGGAACACAATATTGACAATTCGATATTGGTGAACGGACGCCGGCAGACCAACTTGGGAGTGTTTCGCGCTTATCTGACCAACTATCTGAAGAGCCTGCCCACCGTCAACCAGAATATGACTTGTATGGTGCGTCAGCTCCAGCCTACCGAAACCGGCATACCATTGGAACTTTACTTCTTTTCCGCCAATACGGCATGGATTGCTTATGAAGGTATACAGGCGGATGTTTTCGACCACGTGCTTGCCATCATACCCGAATTCGACTTACGGGTGTTCCAGAATCCTTCGGGTGCCGACCTGCATCGGGTGGGTGTGAAGATAGAAAACTGACAAACACGATAAAGACAAACAATATTTCGGGAAAAACATAACCATTAATAGCCATGAACATGCCGTTGCCAAAACAAATAATCCGTGAGATAACTCCCTTGTCAGACAAGGATTGCTTTTACATCGCGGAACGTTATAAGACAGAATTCACTTACCCCATTCACAATCATTCCGAGTTCGAACTGAACTTTACGGAGAAGGCTGCCGGAGTGAGAAGGGTGGTCGGGGATTCTTCCGAGGTGATAGGTGATTATGATTTGGTCTTGATAACGGGCAAAGAGTTGGAGCATGTCTGGGAACAAAATGAATGCCGCTCGCAGGAGATACGTGAGATAACGATCCAGTTCTCTTCCGACCTTTTTTTCAAGAGCTTTATCAATAAGAATCAGTTTGATTCCATTCGTCGGATGCTGGACAGGGCACAGAAAGGATTGGCTTTCCCGATGTCCGCTATACTCAAAATTTATCCATTGCTCGATACGTTGGCTTCCGAGAAGCAGGGATTCTATGCGGTCATTAAGTTTATGACCATTCTTTATGAGCTTTCTCTTTTCGAGGAAGAAGCCCGTACGTTGTCCAGTTCGTCTTTCGCCAAGATAGTAGATGTTCATTCGGATAGTCGCCGTGTTCAGAAAGTGCAGGAATATGTCAATGTCCATTATCAGGAAGAAATTCGTTTGGGACAGTTGGCAAGCATGGTTGGTATGACGGATGTGTCATTCAGCCGTTTCTTCAAATTGCGTACGGGGAAGAATCTTTCCGATTACATTATTGACATCCGTCTCGGATTTGCTTCCCGTTTATTGGTTGACTCCACCATGTCGATAGCCGAGATCTGTTATGAGTGCGGATTCAATAACCTTTCCAACTTTAACCGCATCTTCAAGAAGAAAAAGGATTGCTCTCCTAAGGAGTTCCGTGAGAACTACCGAAAGAAGAAAAAACTTATATAGCAGGTGGTCTATGCAAATACGTATGTATCTCCTTTATTTACTTGGACAAGATATAAGTTTCAGGCATTCAATTTACGAATATTTTATTAGAAAAGAGATTATAAAGGGAATGGCTATTGTTGTAAGTCCTTCCTTGTTTTGTTGCATTCTTTCATAAATCCATGTGCTATACAAGTAGATGGAGTATATGGCGAGTGATAAGCTTCTTGTGCATTTTTACACAGCTAACATTAAATAAATTTTAAAATATCTTATTGTTTAATTGTAATATCTTTTTGCCTATTAGTAACTATTAATTATTTGTCTATATCTATTGACATTCTTTTCACTATCTTTGCCATATATTTTGTAACGAAATAAAGAGGTATGCGAACGGATTATGAACGGTATGTCGAGATGGCTTCTTTAGCCCAGATTGGATGGTGGGAGGCCGATTTTACGACGGGACAGTATTTATGTTCAGATTTTCTTTGTAATCTTCTCGGTTTAAAGGGAGATACTATTTCCTTCTCCGATTTTCAAAAGTTGATACGTGAGGATTATCGTGAACAAATTGCGGAAGACTTTCGTGCCAATGCGAATATTCATAGAGACTTCTATGAAAAGACTTTTCCCATATGCACCCCTCATGGTGAAGTCTGGTTGCATACCCGTCTGGCTTATCGTGAGAAAGGCACAGGAACCGATAGCGGTGACAAGTCTTTCGGGATAATTCAAAGGGTGGAAGCCCCTAAGGAATCCGGACAAGTGGAGACTTTGCGAAAAGTGAACGACTTGCTCCGTCGTCTGAGTTTGATTTCTCAGTCTCTTCTCCGCTTTCATCGAGATGAAGAGGTGGATTCCTGCGTGATGGAGATATTGAATGACATCCTGAACCTTTATTATGGTAAAGGAAGGGTTTATATCTTTGAATATGATAAGAATTATACACATCAAAATTGTGTGTACGAGGTTGTCTCAGAGGGTGTGTTGTCAGAGAAAGATACTTTGCAGGCTCTTCCTGTCAGTAATACGCAATGGTGGACCCGGCATATTCTCTCCGATACGCCTATTTTGTTGAATTCATTGGATCAGCTGCCCGAAGAGGCGGACGAAGAACACCGGCTTCTCTTCACGCAGAATATTCTGTCGATTATGGTGACACCTTTGAGGGTGGGCGATCATGTGTGGGGATATATGGGCATTGATTTGGTCGAAACGTATCACGAATGGAGCAACGAAGACTATCAGTGGTTCTCTTCATTGGCGAATATCATCAGCCTTTGCATCAAATTGCATAGAGCCAATCAGGCAATGGACCGTAGTGAGAAACTTTTTAAAAGTATTTTTGCCAACATCCCTGTCGGAGTAGAGATCTATGATAAGGATGGCAACCTCACGGATATGAATAACATGGATCAGGAGATATTCGGAGTGGCGGACAAAGAGGAGGTGCTCGGAGTCAATTTCTTTGAGAACCCGAATGTGCCGCAGGCTATCCGTGATCGTGTGAAGAATGAGGACTTGGTGGATTTCCGCATCAATTATTCTTTTGAACGGGCTGGAGATTATTTCCAATCAAGCCAATCGAGGTCTATAGAACTTTATACCAAGGTCACCAAAGTCTATAGCAATGAAGGATGCTTTAACGGTTATATCCTGATTAATATAGACTATACCGAACGTATTGATACCCTGAACCGTATCCGTGATTTCGAGAATTATTTCTTGCTGATTTCTAATTATGCCAAGGTGGGGTATGCCAAACTGAACCTCATTGGTAAGAAAGGATACGCCATCAAGCAGTGGTATAAGAATATGGGAGAGAAGGAAGGCACTCCGCTGGGTGAAATCGTGGATATTTATCAGCATGTACATCCGGATGACCGTCGGGTTCTTCTTGATTTCTTTGAAGATGCGAGGACTGGGAAACAAAGCAATTTCCGGAAAGAAATGCGTGTCCATCGTCCGGGGACGGTGAATAAGTGGGATTGGGTGCGAACCAGTATTTTGGTTACAACCTATGAACCCGAAAATGAAAAAATAGAACTTATCGGCATCAATTATGACATTACGGCACTGAAAGAGACTGAAGCCGAACTTATCAAGGCTCGGGACAAGGCACAGATGATGGATCGCTTGAAGAGTGCTTTCCTTGCTAATATCAGTCATGAAATTCGTACTCCTCTGAATGCGATCGTCGGCTTCTCCGACTTGCTGGTCGAATCGGAAGATGTGGAGGAACGCCGGAAATATATCAGCATTGTACGTGAAAACAATGCCTTATTGTTGCAACTGATTTCGGATATCCTTGATATTTCGAAGATTGAAGCCGGTATGCTTGAGTTTACGAATGACGATGTCGATGTGAACTTGTTGTGTGAGGATCTCGTGCGTTCCATGCAAATGAAAGTGAAGACGGGCGTACAGTTGTTGTTTGAACCTCGTATGTCGGCTTGCCATGTGGTATGCGACCACAACCGCTTATATCAGGTGTTGTCCAATTTAGTAAGCAATGCCATCAAGTTCACCTCCGAAGGAAGCATTCGTGTGGGGTATGTCCTTAAAAACGGAGAGCTTGAATTCTACGTGCAGGATACCGGCATTGGTATCGAGAAAGAACAGCTATCTCGTATATTCGAACGTTTTGTCAAACTCAATTCGTTTATACCCGGCACTGGGTTGGGGCTTCCTATTTGCCGAAGTATCGTAGAGCAATTAGGCGGACGGATAGGCGTTGACTCTACACCGGGACAAGGTTCTCGATTCTGGTTTACCTTGCCGGAAGGAACTGCACCGGTGGTATGATTATCTATCTTCAAAAATCAAGACTTCCCTTATAAATAAAGAAATAACCCTCGGTACATCCTATTGTTGTATCGAGGGTTATTCTCTTATAAAGGTCTTTGATATAGCTCTATGTCTTTGTTATATCCCGAACGATAGTTTGTCGATTGATTGATATACGACACTTGCGATACCCAGTCCGATGATGCCCAATGTGCAAAGCGCCAATCCCCATTTCGTGCAACGGTCGCTGCGGAAAGCAGGGATAGGATTGTCGGAAGGAGTAATATACATTGCTTTCACTATCAGCAGATAGTAGTACAGTGAAATCACTGTGTTCACCAATGCGATGAATACCAACAGATGGAATCCTGCATCGAAGGCAGCCATAAAGATGAAGAACTTGGAGAAGAATCCAGCAAACGGCGGGATACCTGCTAATGAGAACAAAGACAGGGTCATGAGGAACGCTATCTTCGGATTCGTCTTGTAAAGTCCGGCATAATCTTCGAGCGTAAACTTCTGGCTGCGTAGCGCTACGATAGTGATTACGGCAAAGACTCCGAGGTTGGCAGCGGCATATACAAGTACGTAAAATACTAATGCTGTCATTCCCTGTGCTGTGCCGCCGATGGCGCCAAGCATGATATATCCCGCTTGTGAGATACTGGAGAATGCCATCAGGCGCTTCAGGTTCTGCTGGCGGATAGCGAATATATTGGCAATGGTGATAGAGGCGATAATCACCCAGTAGAGCACTTCCTGCCAATCGTTGATCATCGGTGCGAATACTTTGATGAGTACTGCCAACAGCACGAAGGCTGCCGAACCTTTTGAAACGACGCTCAAGTAGGCGGTAACCGCACTTGGTGCACCCTCATATACGTCTGCCGTCCAAAGGTGGAACGGGACGAGGGACAACTTGAATGCCATGCCCGCAAAGAAGAATACAAATGCCATAATCTGCAACGGATTTCCGTCTATATGGGCGGGGAGGTCATCAAAGTATAATGTTCCGGTAGAACCGTAAATCATAGACAGACCGAACAGCAACAGCGCACTGGAGAAGAGGGCGGTGAGGATATACTTGGCTCCTGCTTCAGCGGAGTTGTGGCGGTATTTGTCGAAGGCAATCAGTGCAGCCATCGGGATAGATGCCGTTTCCAGTCCGATGAAGAACATCAGGAAGTGTCCGGCGGAAATCATGAAATACATACCCAGCAGGGTGGAGAGCGTCAGTACATAGAACTCTCCTTGCTTGAAGACTGTATCTTCGCGTTTCATCCATTCGTGTGCCATCAGAAAGACAATCAGTGTACCAATGTTGAGGATAGACTTGATGACCGTGTGCATCGGTACATAGTGATACATACCGCCGAATATGTCGGCAGCAGTGTCCGGAATCAAGTTGATAACCGTATGAACTGCCATCAGTATAACGGGTAGCATTGTGTTCAGTCGTGCTTTCCCGTCGTTTTTGTGTGCGTCCGGACTCATGAAGAGGTCGGCCAGGAACAGTAGCAGCAGAACAACTACGAGCGACAGCTCTTCTCGCATATGTAGAAATTGTGAATAATCCATATTGTTAATTTACTATTTAACGATTTACAATTTACTATTTACTGTTAGGGTATCAGTTGTGAGACAACCGGCAATACGCTTTCACTAATCATGGGGATAATCCAGAAAGGAGCCATACCCAGTCCGGCCACACATACGATGAGGCAGATTACTGCTACACGCTCGTCCCACGTTGCATCGGTCAGTTCGAGATGATGCTTGTTGGTGCAGGTACCGAACAGAATTTTACCAACCAGACGCAAGATGTAGACTGCTGTAATCACAATGGAAGTGCAGGCTATGATGGTCAGTGTGCGGTGGAACACGTCATTATCTTGGAAAGAACCTACGAAAATGGTCATCTCGGCCACGAATCCGCTCAATCCCGGCAGCCCGAGGTTGGCAAGGCCGGCAATCACATAACATACGCTGAGGAACGGCATTATCTTCATCAATCCGGAAAGCTCGCGAATGTCACGAGTGTGGGTACGTCCGTAAATCATACCGATAAGGGCGAAGAACAGCGCCGTCATCAATCCGTGCGAAAGCATCTGGAGGATAGCTCCTGTCGCTGCTGTCTGATTGAGCATCAGGATGGCGAAAAGAACCAATCCGCAGTGGGATACCGAAGAATAGGCGTTGATGTATTTCAAGTCGGTCTGTACGCAAGCGGAGAAAGCTCCGTAGACAACAGAGATGCCGGTCAGTATCAAGAATATCCAAGACAATTCGTTGGCAGCTTCCGGCATCAGGAATATGGCGATGCGGAAACAGCCGTAACCGCCCAACTTCATCAATACTCCGGCATGCAGCATGGATACCGCCGTCGGGGCGGAAGCATGACCGTCGGGGCTCCATGTATGGAATGGGAAGAGAGCGCCCAGCACGCCAAAGCCGAGGAAAGTCAGCGGAAACCAGATGCATTGTTGTGCAAAGGGTATATTATGCAGTTGCGCGATTTCGAGTATGTTCATGGTCGTTGCTCCCGAACCGAAATAGATTCCGAGGATACCGATCAGCAGGAAGGCGGAACCGCCCATCAGCATAAGAGTCAGTTTCATGGCCGCATATTCCTTGCGTCCCGATCCCCATACGCCTATCAGCAGGTACATCGGTATCAACGCTATCTCGTAGAACATGAACATGGTGAACAAGTCTATGGAAATAAAGAATCCGAATACTCCCAAGGACAATAGGGTGAACCAAAGGAAATACTCTTTTGTCAGCGGTTGCAGTCGCCATGAAGCGAATGTGCCGGTGAATACGATGATGGCCGACAGCAATAGCATGGCTACCGATATGCCATCTACACCTACCGAATAGGAGATGTGAAGAGGTGCATACCAAAGAGTGTCGGCACGGAAAAGCATTTCGGCTGTGTTGCCGGCACTACGCTCTCCCAAATACATGAATGTGAGCACAATGGAGGCAATCAGAAGTGCCGATGCGCCGGTAACCATAACCCCGCGAATGGCTTTGATACCTCGTGCCGCCCAAAGTCCGGCAAGCATCAGGAGGGGGATAAGTACGAATATTGATAAGAAATTCATCTTTATAAGTTACTATTTAAAGATTTACTATTTGCTATTTAGAGAATCAACAGTAGGATAAGTGCCAGTGCACCGCAAAGGAACACATACGCATATTGCTGTACTTGGCCGCTTTGCAAACCACGGATTTCATCGCTTGTGGCATTGGTTGCCCATGCCAGGAAGTTAAAGAATCCGTCCACTACATGGCGATCCCACCATGCGATAGGAGTGGAGATGCAGCGGAAGATTATCTTGTGCGTGATGAACTGGTATATATCATCAATATAGAACCGGTTATAGGCGGCCGTGTGCAATCCTTTAAACTGTTTTGCCAGAGAATCGGCAACGGGCTGCTTGGCATTCTTATACATCCAAGTGGCGATTGCTATGGAAATGATGGCAATGACCACGCTTGTGACTGCTACCGACGTGTCGAGATGGATGGAATAGGATTCTCCGTTCGAACTGATAAAGTGGCCGAAGGGAATAAATCCGGCTACGCAAGTGACTGCAGCCAAGAACATCAACGGGAAAGTCATAGCCAGCGGACTTTCGTGAGGGGTGTGCTGCGTATGCAGCTCTTCGTTCTCCTTGCCCCAGAATATGCCGTAATATAAACGGAACATATAGAAAGCTGTCATTGCGGCAATTACCGTCATCACCCAACCCATTGCAGAGCTGTATTGGAAACAAGCTGCCAAAATCTCATCTTTGGAGAAGAATCCTGAGAACGGGGGGATACCCGCAATGGCAAGACAGGCAATCAGGAAAGTCCAGTGGGTGACAGGCATGTATTTGCGTAACCCGCCCATGGCAGACATCTCGTTGGAGTGTACTGCATGGATGATGCTGCCGGCACCGAGGAAGAGCAACGCCTTGAACATGGCGTGTGTGAAAAGATGGAACATGGATGCCATGTATCCCAATCCGCCTTCGTGTGGATTCATCGATGTACAAACGCCCAAGGCTACCATCATGAAACCAATCTGCGAGATTGTAGAGAAAGCGAGCACACGCTTGATGTCCGACTGCACGCAAGCCACACTTGCCGCATAGAATGCGGTGAATGCACCTACCCAGGCAACCATATGTAACGTGTTCGGGGCATAAGCGATGAAAAGCGGAAACATACGTGCCACCAAATAGACACCGGCAACTACCATCGTAGCCGCATGAATCAATGCGCTGACCGGAGTAGGACCTTCCATTGCATCGGGCAGCCAGATGTGCAACGGGAACATCGCACTTTTACCGGCACCACCCACAAACATCAGGCCGAGAGCCAACGGAAGCATGGCTGCTCCGCCGCTGACCAACGATACCGTATCGGGAGTGAAACCGAACGTTCCGCCGTAATATCCGTAGATCAGGATACCGATAAGGAATCCCAAGTCGGCAAAACGGGTGACGATAAATGCTTTCTTGGAGGCGGAGATTGCAGCGGGTTTGGTGTAGTAGAACCCGATCAGCAAATAAGAACTTACGCCCACCAACTCCCAGAAGAGATACATCTGGAAGATGTTTGTCGCTACTACCAGTCCCAACATAGACATGGTGAATAGGGAAAGGAAAGCATAATAGCGTTGAAATCCTTTCTCGCCTTTCATGTAGCCGAAGGAGTAGATATGCACCATCAGCGACACGGTGGAGATGACGATCAGCATCATCACGGATATAGGATCGAGCAGGATGCCCAAGTCGAAATGCAGTGTCTCTGTGAAAGGAAGCCACGTGAAGTTGTAAGGTATCAATGTGGCGAATGTACCGTCTGCCTGCCGTGGGGCGGAGAAATATTGGAAAGCAGTCACATAGGATAGTACTGCCACGACACCCAATACGAACGTACCGATAATACCCGCCGTCCGGTGCGACATCCATTTCCCTCCGATTCCCAATATGAGGAAGGAGAAGAAAGGAAGAAGGAGTATTAGAATTGTTAGTTCCATACAGTTTTATTTAATTACTTGTTTTATTATTACTTACATTACCATTTCAATTCATCGAGGTTGCGCACCTGGATGCTTCGGATATTACGGTAGATATTAATCATGATAGCGATAGCTATGGCAGTCTCCGCAGCCGAGATGGCGATGGAAAACAGAGCGAAGAAATAGCCCTCCATTCCTTCCGGGAAGAGAAAACGGTTGAACACGGCGAAGTTGATGTCCGTGGCGTTCAGCATTAACTCTACGGAAATCAGGATGGCCAGCGTATTACGGCGGGTCAAGAATCCATAGATTCCTGCAAACATCATGATGGTAGAGACTACCAGATAATATTCCATGTGTATCATATTCAATTCAATGTTTGATAGTTAATACTCTTGTTCTTATCTCTTACGGGCTATCATGATACCGCCGATGATACAAGCCAACAATAGGATACTGACTGCTTCGAAAGGCAATACGTAGCCGTATTTGTCGCTACTCAGCAGGGCATGTCCGATGGCGTGGATGTTTATCTCCTGCGGCGCAAGATTGGCGGTCTGCACAAATTCGTGCTTCAATGTGATAAACAGGATAATTGCCAGACCGGCAATCATCGTGAAGAACCCTGCAAGGAACTTGCTTCGTTTTAGCTTCTCGGCGCGGTCGCCCTCTCCACTGGTCAGCAGGATGGAGAATACGTAAAGCACAACGATACCGCCGGCGTAAACCATGATTTGGACAGACCCCAAAAAGGTGTAGCCCAGCAGGAAGTAGATGCCCGCCGTGCCGAAAAGCACGAAGAGCAGGTAGGTAGCCGAGCGGACAATGCGTTGGGTGGTCACCGTCATGATGGACATAGCAATAATAAATGCTGCCAAAAAGTAGAATACTACTGTTTCAAGTGTTGATCCCATATCTAAACTTCTTTTTTCTTTTCTATAACTTTACTGCCGTCATGATTCAGTTTCAAGACGAGTTTGGAGCGGTCGAATACTGCATGCTCGAAGTTCTGGTCGAACGTGATTGCATTGTGCGGACAAGCATTTACGCATAGTTGGCAGAACATACAGGAACCTAAGTCATATTCGTAGGTTACCAGTATTTTCTTTTTCTTGCCGTCTTCTGTCTCGATCGTTTCACCGGTCACCTTGATTGTGCCGTTCGGACAAGCCATCTGGCACAATCCGCAGGCTACGCAGCGGTGTTCATTGTTCTCATTATGGGGCATGCTCAGCGTTCCGCGGAATCGGTCGAACATCTTCAGCTCTTTCCGGTTCTCGGGATACTGTTCGGTTACTTTCTTGCGGAAGTAAACCTTGATACTGGTTTTCATCCCCGTTGCCAGTGTGCTGATGCCGTGCACCAGACCACCTAAGTATGTATATTTTTTATCTTTATATTCCATAATGCTTAAAAATGAAAGCCGAAGGCTACGCAACAAGCCATGATTAATAAATTCACCATAGAGATAGGAACCAGGTATTTCCATTCCAAATCCAGGATTTGGTCGATACGCAGACGTGGGAACGTCCATTTGATCCACATCAGCAGGAATACCACAAAGAATGCCTTACCGAAGAACCAGATGAAGCCGGGGATATAATCCATGACAGCGTTGAATCCGTCCAGACCGACGATGTGCAGCGGCATCCACCCTCCCAGGAAAATGGTGGCGGCAACGCTCGCTACGATAAACAGGTTCAGATATTCTGCCAGATAGAAGAAGCCGAAACCCATACCCGAATATTCGGTATGATATCCGGCGGTCAATTCACTTTCCGCTTCGGGCAGGTCGAACGGACCACGGTTGCATTCGGCGTTTCCGGCTATCAGATAGGTGATGAAAGCAATTACGGCAGGGATATGCCCTTTGAAGATAAACCAACCGTTGGCTTGGCTTTCCACAACCTCGGAGAACTGCATTGTTCCCATCAGTACTACCATCGTCATAATGCTCATTCCGGCAGAAAGTTCGTAACTGATAATCTGTGCGCCGCTTCGCATGGCACCGATCAGGGAGAACTTGTTGTTACTTCCCCAGCCGGCAAGCAGAATACCTACCACTCCGATGCTGGAAGCTGCCAACAGAAAAAATACTCCCACGTTGAAGTCCAAAATCTCCGCTCCTTTATTGAAAGGAATGCAGGCGAAAGTGAGGAACGAGGCGATAATCACCATGAATGGAGCCAAGTTATACAGGAAATGGTCAGCCCCCTTCGGCATGAAGATTTCCTTGGTCATCATCTTGATTACGTCGCACACTACTTGGATGGATCCCCATTTGCCGACACGGTTCGGACCGAGACGACACTGGAAGAAACCGCAAACCTTACGTTCCATGTAGATTAAGATGATGGCGAGAACGGCATACAGTGCAACGAGGCATACACCGACAACCACACATTCTATAAAGACGGCCAGTCCTTCCGGCATGACGGAGAGGAGTAGCTCATGTATCCAGTTTGTTACTATACTAAAATCGAACATATTTAATTAGTGTTTAATCATAAACTTACCGGTCAATATCCGGAACCACATAGTCTACCGTTCCACCAATGGCAATCAAATCGGCAATCTTTGCTCCCCGGCAAATTGTGTCTATTGCCGCTACAAGTGGCAGGCCGGTGGAGCGATAGTGCAGGCGGTAAGGCATCTTGTCGCCTTGGCTTTCGAGAAAGACACCGAACTCACCGCGGCTTCCTTCTACGGCTGCATAGTAGCTTCCTTCGGGAACGCGGATGATAGGTTTCATCTTCTCCTGATAAGGGCCTTCGGGGATGTTGTCTATTAATTGCTCGATAATGTTCAGACTCTCCATGATTTCATCCATACGCACCAGATAACGGGCAAAGCAGTCGCCCTCCGTATAAATGATTTCTTTGAAATCCACTTTGTCGTATACACCGTAAGGCATCCGTTTGCGCACATCGCAAGCCCAGCCCGAAGCACGGCCTGTGCCGCCTGTGCAGCCGAAAGAGATGGCATCCTCGCGGCTCAGCACGCCTACGCCTTTCATACGGTTCTGTGCGATGATGTTGCCGGTGAATATGTCGTGGTATTCGTGGATGATACCTCTCATGTAGGGGATAAACTCTTTTACCCGTTTGACGAAGTTCGGATGAAGGTCGGCTTGCACACCGCCGATCGTGTTGTAGTTCATAATCAGGCGTCCGCCGCAGGTCTCTTCGAATATGTCGAGAATCTTTTCGCGGTCACGGAATCCGTAGAAGAAGGCAGTCAGCGCTCCCAAGTCCATCGCCAAGCAAGAGTAGAACAACAGGTGAGAGTCGATACGTTGCAGCTCATCCATGATGGTGCGGATATACTGCACGCGCTCGCTCACTTCGATGCCCATCGCCTTTTCGATGCACATGCACAGCGCATGGCGGTTCTGATGCGCACCCAGATAATCGAGGCGGTCTGTCAGAGCCAATGTCTGCGGATAAGTGAGACTCTCATTCATCTTCTCGATTCCACGGTGTATATATCCGCAGTTGGCGTCAATCTTGCGGATGATTTCACCTTCGAGAGACACACGGAAACGCATGACACCGTGGGTTGCCGGGTGTTGCGGACCGATATTGACTACATATTCATCTTCTCCGAAGAGTTTCATCTCTTTGTTCTTGATTGTACCGTCCTGATTCAACTCTATCTCTTGAGTGGTGTCGAACGTCTCTTCGTTGGTCATGCAGAGCGGGTTGTCTTTCTCCGGATTATTGTCTTTACGCAGCGGATAACCTACCCAGTCGTTGCGCAGGTAAAGACGGCGCATATCGGGATGACCGATAAAGGTGATGCCGAAATAATCGTAAACTTCACGTTCGTAGAAATCTGCTATCTTCCATATGTCACTGACGGACGGAATTTCCGGCAGGTCGCGGTTGGTTGTCGCTGTTTTCAGAGCTATCCGCTCGCCCGTGACGGTGGATTCCAGATGATAGACTACGCCTAAGCCGCGGAGTTTGTCCGGAGCGTCTTTCTCATCCGGCGCTCCCCAGTCCATACCGGTGAGGCTTTCGAGAAAGTCCATCTGCTTTTCTTTTCGCAAGCGCAGCATCTCGTCATGCAATGCTGCCGGGGCTATAAATTGTATTTCTTGCATAAATCAAATTAAATTAGGATGTAGGGTCATTCTTTCTCTTTTATATAATCCGGTTTCTTCTCTTTTCTGTTCACTCCGCCAAAGAACTTTTCTATTTTCACTTTGCGTTGCAACTGCATCATGCCATAATAGAAAGCTTCGGGGCGCGGCGGACATCCGGGAATGTATACATCTACCGGAAGAATCTTGTCCACTCCGTTCACCACATGATAGGATTTCTTGAAAGGACCGCCGCTGACGGCGCATCCACCTACGGCGACTACATATTTCGGGTCGGGCATCTGGTCGTACAGACGTTTCAGCACCGGTGCCATTTTGTTGGTGATTGTTCCGCATACCATAATCATATCTGCCTGACGCGGACTGGCACGGGCTACTTCAAACCCGAAGCGGGCCATGTCGTAACGCGCGGCACCCAGTGCCATAAATTCGATACCGCAGCAACTGGTAGCGAAGGTAAGCGGCCACAGCGAATTGCTGCGTCCCCAGTTGATAAAGTCGTCGAGAACTCCGAGAGCGACATTTGCCCCTCCGGCATTAAGTTCCTTGACCAATTTCTCCAACGACTCGTTGTCGATGAATTCCTCATACGGAATTGATTTTATTTTCGGCTTTTTGGTTATTTCCATTCCAAAGCTCCTTTCCTCCAGGCGTATGCAAGACCCAGAACAAGAATAATAAAGAAGAAGAGAATACTGATAAGTCCCTGTGCGCCCATTTCACGCATGGCTACCGCCCACGGAAACAGGAAAGCCGTTTCGACGTCGAACATCAGGAACAGAATGGCAAACAGGTAGTAACCCACCCGAAATTGCATCCATGATTTGCCACGTGTCGGGATACCGCATTCGTAAGCTTCAAACTTTTGCACATTGTACGAACGGGGTGAGATAGCACGCGAAAGAGCTATTACTACACCGACAAATGCAAGCGCTGTCAGTAAAACAACAACTAAAAATGTAAAGTTCATAATTCAATAGCTGTTTAGATTGAATATTATAGAAATAAACGATCGGTTTATCCACCCTCCGGAAGATGAAACCAATGTAATGTATAAATGACGAGCAAAATAGCCGGTTGTACCACCCGTCTAAACCACAATCTTTCTTAACCTATATATATAATAGGAGATGGGGTCGTAAAGATTAGTGGAAGTGTGGAGTGACGCTGAGTAGGCCGGACTTTGAAATTTGTAATGCTCGCAGAAATAGGCTATCAGCAACAGCATACTTTTATCAGCCGGGATATGTGCAACGTCTACATGGCTCATGTCGCAGGATTGGGTAGTATAGAAATGATAAAGACGTTCCAAGGCGTTATGAATCGGACGGTCTTGGGACACATAACATTTCGCCTGCCGGTAAGCCGGGGGAGAAACCTTGCCAATGTCTTCAATGATGCCATTTACGGCACAATGAATGAGCAAAGTCAGCACCAAAAGTTGTCCGAATATTAAGCTTTGTTTCATCTTTTTCCTTTAACGGCTGCAAATATAGGACTTATATTTGTACTTTTTGCAATGTCGGGGTAGCAAAAAAACTTTTTTAACGTCACAACTTTTAGATTCATACTTTAGTCTGTCTGTCTTTTTAGTCAATGTTTACTGTTATGAGAAAAAAAATCTCACCGCTATGAGAAAATATGCTCGTCACTATGAGAAAAAATTCTCATCGCAATGAGTATTTTTTCTCATAATAATGGATATGTTTTGAGAATTGATAATTGCTTGATAACGAAGTTGTTATTGCGAATTGCAATTAAAAGGTCTCGGCGGTCGGATTTTTAGCTTTTCTTCCAAAAGTCGGAAGTAAAGAGCAGTAGTACCGTGAATAGCTCCAAACGTCCTAAAAGCATCAGGAAAGAATGCATCCATTTGGTGGCATCGGGCAGTGCGCTCCATGAGAAGGCAGGCCCGCAGGTGCCAAGCCCCGGTCCCACATTGCTGATACTTGAAATAACCGTTCCCACTGATTCTAAAAAGCCTACTCCGAATCCCATCATGATAAGTATGCAAATGAGAGCTATCACAGCATACAAGAAGGTGAAAGCCAATACGGTGGATTGGATGGTAGGGGGGATGACCTGCTTGTTTACCCGTACCGGAAGCACAGCGTTGGGGTGCAGGATATGTTTGAATTCGTTTTTCACTACTTTGAACAGGATAACCATGCGGATGCATTTGATACCGCCGGTCGTACTGCCGGCACAGGCTCCGATAATCATCACGATGACAAGGCATCCCCACAGTATGGATGGCCACAGCATATAGTCGGTCGTGGCGAATCCCGTGGAGGTCTGCAATGAAACAACCTGAAACAGTGATTTGCGGAAGGCCTCTTCCATATCCATGGAGGAGGTGAAATAAAGCCAGGCAGCAATGAATATGGTGAAGAAGGACACGCATATAGAATAGAATCTCAGCTCAGCGTCATGGATAAACTTCTTGATTTTGCCGTTGAACATCAACAGCAGTAGCGTGAAGTTAATGCCCGACAGGAACATAAAGACCGATATCACATAATCTATATAGGGGGAGTGGTAATATTCGATGCTGGTCTGCTTGGTGGAGAAACCACCGGTGCTGGTCGTTGTGAGCGCATGGCATACGCTGTCAAATGTATCCATGCCGCCAAGCATCAGTAAAACAACCAAGGCGCCTGTCATTCCGGCATAGATACCCCAAATCCATCTGGCGGTAATGCCGATACGGGGGTGCACCTTGTCATGAGTCGGACCACTGGCTTCTGCCGCAAAAACCTGGATGCCGCCCACACCGAAGATGGGGAGGATGGCGATGGTGAAGAATACGATTCCCAAACCGCCTATCCATTGCGTCATGGCGCGCCAGAACAGTATCCCGTGGGGCATTGATTCAATATTGTCAAGGATAGTGGAACCCGTACTGCTAAAGCCGGACATGCTTTCGAAGAATGCGTCGGAGACATTGGGGATGTATCCGCCGATATAATAAGGTAGCATCCCTAAAAAAGAAAAGGTGCCCCATGCTACGCTGACAATGATATATCCGCTACGGCGGTTGAGGGATTTTTCCGCACCTTTGCCCATGGCGATCAATGTGATGCTGATGCAGGC
>CAKUYM010000044.1 GCA_934716785.1 uncultured Bacteroides sp.
GAACAGTTGTCTGGAGGTGGTGGTGTAGGTGCCGAAACTTATCAGATTATCCAGAATCTGACCGGTGATTCGTTTGCGGGATATACTGGAGCAACAGAAATATGGTATGGTAACTCTAATTTCTTGACATACAATATGTTTGTGGATTGGAGAAATACAGCTTTCAGAATGGCATTTGTATCTGTAATGCCTGCTTGGCAGGCGATGGTGAGGAAAGCTGTTGAACTGGAACAACCTCAAGTGGTAGCCTTGGCTACTATTGTGAAAGTAGCTGCTATGCATCGTATTACGGATATGTATGGTCCTCTGCCTTATACTAAATTTGGTAGTGGAGAGGTTACGGTTCCGTATGACAGTCAACAGGACATTTATGCTAAGTTCTTTGAAGAATTGGATGAGTCTATAGACCAATTGACTGATTTTTTAGATAAAAACAATGATGCCACTATTTTGGAAAAGTATGATTTTATCTATGGCGGAAATGTAAGACAATGGATAAAGTTTGCCAATTCTTTGAAACTTCGTCTTGCGATGCGTATTCGTTATACAGACTACAATGTGAATGGTAAAACACCACAAATGTTGGCAGAGGAAGCTGTGGCACATCCTGTAGGTGTGATGACTACAACGCAGGATGTAGCACGGTTGATGCATTCGGAAGATATGAGTTATCGTCATCCTTTATATGTGATTGGAGAGGGCGAGTTTGATGATGCAAGCATGGGAGCAACAATGGATTCTTATTTGAACGGCTATAAAGACCCGCGTCGGAGTGTTTATTTTAAAATGACTTCTGAAGGCAAATACACAGGAGTAAGGTCCGGCATAGCAATGGATGTTGCCAAATATGCAGGAAAAAGTGCTCCTTTCTCTAAATTGAATTTTACAGCTAACAGTGATTTGGTTTGGATGAATCCGGCAGAAACTTATTTCTTACGTGCAGAAGGTGCTTTGCTTGGATGGAATATGAATGGTATAGCAAAAGAGTTATATGAACAGGGTATACGGGTATCTTTTGAATATACTGGGGTTAGTGGAGTGGATGCTTATTTGCAGGATGATGAAAGTATTCCGGCTGCCTATATTGATCCACAATCTTCAGGAAATTCTGTACCGGAAGGTTCATCTTTACTGGGGCAGGCTAAAATAAAATGGCAAGAAGGATCGTCTATTGAAGTAAATTTGGAGCAGATTATTACCCAGAAATGGATTGCAATTTTCCCTGATGGGCAGGAAGCATGGTCTGAATTCCGTCGTACTGGATATCCCAAAGTATTTCCGGTTGTTGAAAACTATAGTGGTGGTACTATCAATACTAATACACAAGTACGCCGCATTCCATTTCCGGCAACAGAATATAGTGATAATGCTGTGAATATGCCGCAAGCAAAAGTTTTGTTAGGAGGAGAGGACAATGGCGGAACTCGACTTTGGTGGGATAAAAAATGATTAATTAAAAAATTGATAGTATGAATTTACGAAATGACTTAAAGAATAAATTGTTATTCTTGCTATTTATTGGAACATTAGTTTCATGTAATACAGAGGTGGAGAATATGGAGATTCAGAAACCATATACTTATGATGATAAATATTATGAGAATTTGAGGGAGTACAAAAAGTCGAATCATCAAATTTCTTATATGTGGTTTGCTGATTACACCACCTCTCTTAGTGTCGGAACTCGTTTTCTTGGATTGCCGGATAGTTTGGATGTCTGTAGCTTATGGTCTGGAATCCCGACGAAAGAAAGTATGCCGGAAATATATGAAGAAATGCGTTTTGTACAGAAGGTAAAAGGGACAAAGATCGTTTATTGTACATTTCCGAGTGTAGGGAATAAGCCTGAAATAATGGAGTTGCCCGAAGATCAGAGAGTGAAAGCTTTGGGAGACCAGATATTGAATACAATCTATCAAAACGATCTGGATGGAGTAGACATGGATTATGAAATTGGGTCGGATTGGATGTATGGACAGCATACTGTGGAACTTATAGAATATCTTGGACAATATATAGGACCGAAGGGAAAGGATCCAGAGAAACTACTTATTGTTGACGTTACGACTGGAGCACAACAATTATTGGGCGGTTATGAGTATTTAAGTTATTTGATATCTCAGTCCTATTCTGTTACTACGGGTAGCTATCTACAGCAATTGTATAATAAGGTCAGTGATAAACTCGATTCTAAACGTTTTGTTGTTACCGTAAACATGGGGGATGACTATCAGACGGGCGGTATTGTGTTTATAGAGAACGATGGGAACACGACCAGTGCCTATGGTGGCAAGTTATATTCTTTAGAGGGAATGGCACGATGGAGTCCGGCAGAAGGACCCAAAGGAGGTTTTGGAGCATTCTATGGGCATAGAGATTATAATAATGAACCATCTTATAAATACTTTCGTCGAGCTATTCAGCAACAAAATCCTGCGGTACAATGATAGATAAAAATAACGTATTATGAAATATTTAAATAAGAAATACAGTTTATTAGGTGTTATCATGATGATTCTTCTATGTTCTTGTCATGATGAAGATAATTATGATGTATGTGGAAGTACAATAAATAAGGTCTTTATGACAAATTCCAGTTTTGTACAAAGATTTCAGATTAAACATTCTCTTTTTGGAAGTCAGGGAAAACCGATAGAAGTTGAGGTTCCTGTATCTTGTACACAACGGGCAGTTGGTGACATTTATGTAAGGTTATCAATAGACAACTCTTACGTTGAGATATATAATGAACAACATAATACTTCTTATGAAGCGGTATCGGAAGACTTAATTCAGTTTGAGAATAGAGAATTGAAGATTCCTGCTAATTCAAACGGATCTGAATTGAGTGCAAAAATGTATATTGAGGAGGAAAATTATTCAGAATTGAAGGATGCGGCTTATTTGATTCCTATTGTAATTGAGGATGCCTCACAGGATACTCCTGTTAGTGAAGAAAGGAAAGTTATGTATTCAATAATTACAACTACAGTTGATTTGAATAATATTGATGCTGATGCTTCTCAGGAAAGTGCCAATGTTATATTTATTGAGGATCGTTCGGCTTGGACTGCGGAGTTGGTTCCACTCCCAAGTACAGTAACAGGAGATTCTTCGTATTTGTTTGATTCTGATGAGAATACAAGCTATTGGTTTGGAAAACCTTTTTCATTTTCAAATACTACCTCAGATAATATTTCATTGGTAGTGGATTTGAAAGAAAAGTATGATTTGGCTGGTGTCTATTTGAATGGTATAGATGCTGGAGTAAAAGTCTATTTGAGCTCAGATAATATTGAATGGACAGAAATGGGTACTGTTAAAAGTGAAAATTCTAATGTCTTGTTCTATGTACCTTTTAATGCGCAGTATGTAAAGTGTGAATTTTCTGCATGGCAAAATATGTGGGGACGATGGAATTGTGCTGGAAAGTTATATGAATTTAGAGCCTTTGTAAAAAATAAATAATTGTAGTGATATGAAAATGATTAAATATGAGTATCTGTGCTTCGTGGCTCTTTTATTATTGGTTGGTTGCCAAGAAGCTGTGGAACATAAAGATGTATTATTGTTTACTGGGACAGAATCGTCTCCTGTTATTAAGTTTTCAGTTGATCAACCTGCCAGTATAGGATTAACTGTATCAGCTACAGATAAGGTCGATACAGATACGAAAGTCAGCCTTGCTATAATGCCAGAACTGTTGGAATCGTATAATGAGAGTAATGATAGGTCTTATGTCTTTCCACCCAAAGGCAGTTATAATTTGAGCGTGAATGAAACTGTAATAAGGGCTGGACAAAATGTATCGGAAGCATTTGTTTTTTCAATTACTTCATTGGACGATTTTGCAGAAGGAGCAAAATATTGTGTACCGATTTCAATAACGGGTACAGATGGAAACATGTCTGTTTTGGAACCATCAAAAACTGTATATATAGTCATAAGTAGCCCTATTATTGCCAAAGTCATGGACTTAGGTGGTCGTACTGCTTTCAATGTGCCTAAATTTATAACAGATGAGCGTGTTTCAAATTTGAGAGCTGTGACAATGGAAGCCAGAGTGAAAATGAATGAGTGGTATAATGGTAATCCTTATATTTCTACAGTAATGGGAATTGAAGAAAACTATTTGCTTCGCTTTGGAGATATAAGTTTGATGAGAGGGGATTTATTACAAATGGGGCCTGCCAAAACTGGAGATACAAAGACATTCTTGACAACTAATAGTGTCTTTCAGTTAGATACTTGGTATCATATTGCTTCTGTATATAATGGTTCTACACTTTCTTTGTATATAAATGGAAAATTAGATTCTACTGTTAGCATTGACGGAGGAGGTTCTGTGAATTTTAATGACGACTATTGCGATGGTTTTTGGATTGGAAAATCAGCCCAGATGGGACGTTATTTGAATGGTAAAGTGAGTGAAGTACGCGTATGGAATAGAGCATTGAGTCCGGGTGAACTGGAAGAAAATGCTTGTTATGTAGATCCTAAATCACCGGGATTACTGGCGTATTGGCGATTTAATGAATTGCAAGAAGACGGAGTAACAGTACGTGATGAAACGGGGAATGGTTTTGATGCAGTAATGAATGGAAAATCATGGTCATGGATTGAGAACGTGAAATGTCCGGAATAAAAAAGTCTATAATTTTAAGGTAATAAGTTTAATAAGGATTAGTAATGGACCATGCAACAGGTCTTGATACTATTTATGACCGTTGCATGGTTCTTTATGAAAAAAGAAAATACACGCTTATGAAGTCCATTGTGCTCATGTTGTTTTTATACTTTGTTTGTCCTGTTTGGGCGCAAAGTCTGGCATATAGAAATCCGATTCTCACACCGGAGGAGCGTGCCGAGGATCTGTTGAAACGTATGACGTTGGAGGAAAAAGTAGGCCAATTGCTTTGTCCGATGGGATGGACTATGTATGATAAACAAGAGAACAAGATAAATGTTTCCCATACTTATCGAGACTTGTTGGATGAACATAAGGCTGGTATGCTGTGGGCTACCTTCCGTGCAGACCCATGGACTAAAAAAACATTGGAAAATGGGCTGACCCCTAAAGAAGCGGCACAGGCAGAGAATGAATTGCAACGCTATGCAATAGAAAAAACAAGATTGGGAATACCTGTTTTTCTTGCAGAAGAAGCTCCTCATGGACATATGGCTATTGGGACGACTGTATTTCCTACAGGCATAGGGCAGGCAGCTACTTTCAATCGGGATTTGATGCGAATGATGGGAAAAATTATAGGGAAGGAAGTTCGTCTGCAAGGTGCGCATATCGGATATGGGCCGGTATTGGACTTGGCAAGGGATGCTCGTTGGTCGCGTGTGGAGGAAACATATGGCGAAGATCCTTGTTTGGCTTCGAAGATGGGAGCTGCGGTAGTAGAAGGTATGGGGGGAGGAGAACTTTCAAACCCTTATAGTGTAATTTCTACTTTAAAGCATTTTATAGCTTATGGAGTGCCGGAATCCGGTCAGAATGGAAATCCGTCAGTCATAGGATATAGAGATTTGTATGAAAACTTTTTGCCGCCATTTAAAGCGGCTGTCGATGCGGGAGCATTATCGGTGATGACTTCGTATAATTCAATGGATGGCATACCCAGTACGATGAACAGGCAAATGCTGAGGAATGTGTTACGGAATGAATGGAATTTTAAAGGGTTTACGGTTTCTGATCTATTCAGTATAGAAGGAATAAAGGATAGTCATTTTGTGGCGGAGACTAAACAAGATGCGGCAATATATGCGATGGAGGCCGGGACTAATGTTGACTTGGGAGGGGAAGCTTATGTGGAGTTGATAGATGCAGTGAGAAAGGGTCGGTTAAAAGAAAGTGTCATTGACGAGGCTGTTCTCAATGTTCTGAAGTTAAAATTTGAAATGGGATTGTTTGAGCATCCGTATGTCAATCCGGAAGAAGCTGGAAAGGTTGTCGGCTCTGGAGAACATGTGGCTGTGGCACGACAGGTTGCACAACAATCTATAGTTCTGTTAGAGAATAGAAAACATATGCTTCCGTTGCGGAAGAAAAATATAAAAGTGGCAGTAATTGGTCCGAATGCGGATAATATATATAATATGTTGGGAGACTATACAGCTCCTCAGGCAAATGAACGTGTAATTACAGTGCTGAAAGGCATCCAAAAAAAAGTAGGAAGCCAGAATGTGCTTTATGCCAAAGGGTGTGCCATTAGGGATACGCTTCATTGTGCTATCGAAGAGGCTGTAAAAGCTGTAAGTAAATCAGATGTGGCAGTTGTTGTAGTCGGCGGATCCAGTGCAAGGGATTTTAAAACCAGCTATAAAGAAACCGGTGCGGCTGTGGCTTCTGAAAAATCGGTTAGTGATATGGAATGTGGGGAGGGGTATGACCGCCTTTCTTTGGAGTTACTTGGCAAGCAGAACGATTTGTTGAAAGCGGTGAAAGCAACCGGCAAACCGATAATCGTGATTTATATACAGGGGCGTCCTTTAGATATGAACTGGGCGGCTATGGAGGCAGATGCATTACTGACTGCTTGGTATCCGGGGCAGGAAGGGGGAAATGCTATTGCGGATGTATTGTTTGGCGATTATAATCCGAGTGGTCGTTTGCCGATTTCTATTCCAAGACATGTAGGACAGATTCCATGTTATTATAACAAGAGAAATCCGAAAGAGCATAATTATGTTGAAGCGCAGAATGCTCCACTCTATGTTTTTGGATATGGAAAAAGTTATACGGATTTTGAGTATGAAAACTTGATTGTGGACAAGATGGCTGATGGAGTATGGAAAGTCTCTTTTGAGGTGGAAAACCGGGGGACTTTTGACGGTACGGATGTTCCGCAACTTTATTTTCGTGATAAACACGCTTCTACTGTCCGACCGATAATGCAGTTGTGTGATTTTACCCATGTGGCTTTGAAGAAAGGTGAAAAAAAGAAAGTGACATTTCTGATAAAAGAAAGAGATTTTGCTTTGATCGATATAAATGGTGAACGGGTAGTGGAACCCGGTGATGTCATGTTGATGGTAGGAGCTGCCTCTGATGATATCAGACTCAATACAACAATATGTATAAAATAATGGGTGAGTATGAAATTGGGAGATATTTGTATTTGTCTGGCGTTGTTACAGTTGTTGTTTATCGGATGTAAATCCAAAACAGACTTGGTTGGTGAGAAACCGGCTTTTATAAGGGGGGTGCTTATGGAAAAGCCTTTTCCGGAAAGCAAAGAGGCATGGTGGCAACTGATGGAAACTTGTAGCGAGTATGGATTTAATTATATGAAATCTGCTTCCGGAATTATGCCGCGTGTGGCATATGAAGTAGCGGAAACATTCGGCATTTATATAGGGACGGATACTCTGCCGTTGATAGAGTGTGATATGGCGGATGGGGGATATCCTGAAGGATTGGCTGACGATTTTGCTTTCTCCTGCGGACGGAGACAAGTGATGTGTTTGAAAGAGAAAATTGAATCGGAACTATATGCGCACGGTTGCAGAGGCTTTTTGCTCCGTGGATGGCGGGATTCTTCCGCGAAAGGAGAGGTTGGCATAATAAAAGAGGATGGTAGTGCGAAGAATTATATATCCGGTGGAGAATTCGGTTGTTTTTGTGCTCCGGTTGTTGCATTGTTTCCTATGAAGTCTCGAGTGTTCATAAATGATGAAAGGTTGAGTGGTGAGTTGAAAATATTGAATGGCACGGATAGCTTGATGACAGATTGCAATGTGAAATGGTGGATAGATGACCTTCGGGGACAAGTGTGGCAAGCGGATACTTTGCCCACTGTGGATATTTCGGCAGGCAGCAGCAAATCATTGGGTAAATTGGATGTCTCTTTGAAAAGTTTTGAGCGTCCGGCATTGCTAAGGTTGAATGTAAGAGTGGGGAGTTGTTACAATAGCTGGAATTTTACGGTTTATCCGAAAAAACAGTATGTTGTAGGTGATGCAAAGAATGTTAGGATGGTTACTACTGATCAATTTGATAGGCGGGAACTGGACTTTTTAAAGGCAGGCGGATTGTTGTTATTGACAAGGAAAGTGGATCGTGTGAATTCTGAAAATAATGGAAATATATTATGTGCTCCAACACATCCTGCATTGGCGCTATTCCCTACTTTTTCGTACAATGGAGGAGAATGGCAAGATGTACTTCAATATACCATGCCTATTGAGTTGGTTGAATATTCTCCTCGTCCTATAGTCCGATTGGCGGATTGCCCGGGACGTGACCGATCATTGGCTTTACTGTTGGAAGCCCGCGTCGGGAAAGGAAAAGTATTGTTGGCGGGTTGTGATTTAGTTACGAATATGGAGCAACGTCCGGCAAGCAGGCAATTGCTTTGTAGTTTAAAAAGTTATATGGGATCGGCACTTTTTGCTCCTTCAGTAGAAATGAGTGAAGATGTTTTGAAGGTTTATTGTGGAAATATTAAAAAGAATTGATAAACGAAAATACATTAAAATATGATGATGAACAGATTGGTAAAAGGGGCTTTATTGGCTTCCATTATTGTAACGGGAATAAGTTGTTCTGGCGGAGCCTTACAGCAAAATCGGAAATTGGCAAATGAAATATTGAATGATTCATCTTTCCAATTGGTGGATAGTATGGGACGTTCTATTCTTGCACGCGGACTAAATGCCGGAAGTGGTTATTCACAAGTATGGGCACGGGATTTGAACACATTTATCGAAACGGCTTGCGAAGTTGCAGAGCAGCAGGATATACGTAATGCGTTGCTTATATTTTTCCGATTGCAACAACCGAATGATGAGATGATAGACGGATATGTATTGAAAGGAGAATTCGACTGGGATGATCCGACTCCTTATTATTCTGATTTGGCTCCGGAGCATGTCGCTTTTAAAAATACGGTTGAAACGGACCAAGAAACATCTTTGATACAAGCGGTTGCTAAATATATACGAAAAACCGGGGATACTTCCATATTGAAAGAACGTATCGGTGAGTATACCGTTTATGAGCGAATGGAAAAAATGATAGATTTCCTGCTGAAAGAAAAATTCTCAGAAAAGTATGGTTTGCTGACAGGTGCGTTGACGGCTGACTGGGGTGATGTGCAGAATGATTCTACCAATATTGTTGATATAACGGAAAATTCAACGATTACGATTGATATTTATGATCAGGCCATGTTTATCTTAGCTTTGAATGGAATGGCCGAGATGTCGGAAAATACGGAAAGCGCAAATCGATGGAGTACGTTAAGCAAACAGATTGCTGATAGTGCACGCAAATATTTGTGGGATACTGAACGTAAAAAATTCATTCCTCATATTTATTTGGATAAGAGTCCAATTCCAGAAGGTTTTAATGAATTGGATGTATATTATCATGGAGGAACAGCGATTGCCATTGAAGCTGGATTATTAACTAAAGAGGAGATAGCAGCGGTGAATAAGCAAATGTTGGAAAATGTGCGCTTGTCGGGGATGCCAAGCATTGGATTGACTCTTTATCCTCCTTATCCAGAAGGATTTTTCACAGGAGGAATGGCGAAACCATATATTTATCAGAATGGTGGAGACTGGACTTGGTTTGGCGGGCGGATGATACAGCAATTGATAGCTAACGGGTATGTGACTGAAGCTTATGAGGAAGTACGTCCGATGATAGACCGAGTTATAAAGAATAAAGGTTTTTATGAGTGGTATGGACAAGGAGGAATACCGAGCGGTTCAGGGCATTTTAAGGGTTCAGCCGGTGTATTGTGTAAAGCTATTGAAATGTTTAATGAATGGGCTGATAAGAATAAATAGGTAAAACTGGTAGTTATGAGACGATCAAATTATGATAAATTTCCGGCAACAAAGGTCGACGGATGTCTGCTGGAAGGTTGGGATGCTATACGTAATCAATTGGGGAATAACCATATATTGGTTGTTGATTTTTATCTTGGAGTATATGAGGATAAGGTTATAGAGGAGTTGAAAAAGATAAATGCCGCTTGTCTGATAGATATGCGTGCATTAATGAAACCTGAAGAGGACATACGGCGAATGACCGAAAGCTTTATAACGGACGATGTGCTTTTCGGGTACGTAACGAATACACGGTTGGAAGATTACTTTGACAGTGAGAAAATGGATGCAGCCCGAAGGGTAATAATGGAGACCAAGGGCAAAGTTATTGTTGCCGGTATAGGAGCGACATTGATGGCTCCGGAAGATGCTACCGTTGTTTATGCCGATATGGCACGTTGGGAGATTCAGCAGCGTTTTCGTCGTCATGAGGTTAAAGCATTGGGCATTGATAATCGAGATGAACCGGTGTCTGTTCAGTATAAAAGAGGGTATTTTAATGATTGGAGAGTCTGCGATTATTATAAAGAACAACTGTTCGTAAGAGTAGACTACTGGTTGGATACGCATCAACCGGATATCCCTAAACTGATAGATAAGAAAACTTTTATGGAAGGAATTGAGCGTACTGTGAAAGCACCGTTCAGGGTCGTTCCTTTTTTTGACCCGGCTCCTTGGGGAGGTCAGTGGATGAAAGATGTATGCGACTTGGATAGAAGTAAAATGAATTACGGTTGGTGTTTTGACTGTGTACCCGAAGAAAATAGTTTGTACTTGAATGTAAATGGAACTTTGTTTGAGCTTCCTTCTGTAGATTTGGTCTTGCTCAAAACGCGGGAGCTATTAGGTGAACCGGTAGAAGCTCGTTTTGGAAAAGATTTCCCTATCCGTTTTGATTTTTTGGATACAATAGGAGGTGGCAATTTGAGTTTGCAGGTACACCCCACTACTCAGTTTATCCGTGAGCAGTTCGGTATGTATTATACCCAAGATGAAAGTTATTATCTGATGGATGCCAAGGAGGATGCTGTGGTCTATTTGGGGCTAAAACGAAATATTGACAAGAATCAGATGATAGCGGACTTACGAAAGGCTCAAGAAACCGATTTTGTTTTTGATGCGGAAAAGTATGTGAATAAGATACCGGCAAAGAAGCATGATCATTTTTTGATTCCGGGTGGCACAGTGCATTGTTCGGGAGCTGACAGCATGGTGCTTGAGATTAGCTCGACCCCTAATTTGTTTACATTTAAATTGTGGGATTGGCAGCGATTGGGACTTGATGGAAAGCCGCGTCCGATCAATGTAGAGCGTGGAGCAAAAGTGATAGATTGGAAGCGTGATACTGAATATGTGGAGAAATACTTGAGAAATCACGTACAGACTGTTGCTTCCGGTGATGGATGGGTGGAAGAAAGAACCGGTTTACATGAAAATGAGTTTATTGAAACGCGCAGGCATTGGTTTACCAAGAGTGTCACGCATAATACCAATAACAGTGTGAATGTGCTGAACTTGATAGAAGGAAATGAAGCGATTGTAGAGAGTCCTGTCAATGCCTTCGAACCATTTGTGGTACATTATGCGGAGACATTTATTATTCCGGCTTGTGTAGGAGAATATAAGATATCTCCGGTCAATATGGCGGAGGGAGAAAGATGCGCGACGATCAAAGCTTATGTAAGATTCAGAAACTGAAAAAACTATGTATAATAATGATAATAGAATCGTGATGACTTTGGATGCGGGGGGGACTAACTTTGTTTTTTCTGCAATCCAAGGCAATAAAGAAATTGTGGCTCCGGTATGTAAGTCGGCTCCGGTTAACGATTTGGCTTTATGTCTTGACACATTGGTGGACGGTTTCGAACAAATAAGAAAACAATTAGCCAAACAGCCGGTTGCCATAAGTTTTGCCTTTCCAGGCCCTGCTGATTATGAGCATGGAGTGATTGGAGATTTGCCTAATTTCCCGGCTTTTAGAGGAGGAGTGGCATTGGGCAAATATCTGGAACATAAGTTTAAGATTCCGGTATATATAAATAATGACGGTAATTTATTTGCTTATGGAGAGGCATTGGTAGGAATATTGCCGGAGTTGAATCGGAAATTGAAAGAGTCTGGCAATGACAGGCAGTTTAAAAATCTGATAGGAATTACATTAGGAACAGGCTTTGGAGCCGGTGTTGTTATTAATCGGGAGTTATTGACCGGTGATAATGGTTGTGGCGGTGATCTGTGGAATTTTAAGAATCTGTATTATCCTGATGTGATTGCGGAAGAAAGTGTAAGTATCCGTGCTGTGAAGAAGGTCTATGCCGATTTGTCCGGTGATACGGACATTTATTTGACTCCCAAAGATATTTATAATATTGCCGACGAGGTGAAACCGGGAGATGTCAGTGCTGCCCGAAAAAGTTTTTCTACATTGGGATATGCTTTGGGAGATGCGATAGCATATGCTCTTACTCTCATAGATGGGGTGGTTGTTATTGGGGGAGGCCTTTCGGGAGCATCCCGATATATACTTCCTGCTGTAATGGATAGTCTGGGAGGTAAATTGGCATTATACGCAGGAGAATCTTTTCCAAGATTGCAAATGCAGGTTTTAAATATGGAGGATGAAACACAATTAGCGGAACTGCTGAGGCCTGAAGTCGGAACTGTATCCGTGTATGGAACGAATCTTTTAGTTCCATATGATAAAGTAAAGAAAACAGGACTTGCAATAAGCCGTTTGGGTACAAGTCGTGCCATTGCCTTAGGGGCGTATGCTTTTGCATTGAATGAATTAGATAAGCGCAGTTCTAATTCAAATTAGTGAAATGATGTGTATTATGGAGGTGGAAGATAAAACATTGCGTTTTCAATCATTCTTTCAAGAAAACTCTCCAAGGGTGAAAGCTCTTGCGTTTCAATTATTGAGGTCTGAAGAAGATGCAAAAGATGTCACTCAAGATATTTTTGTGAAATTATGGGAAAATCCGGATTTATGGATGAATTGCGAAAGAATAAATAATTACCTTTACACAATCGAACGGAATTATATTTATAATTATCTAAAACATAAAGCGATTGCATCTGATTATCTGGAAACGGCTGCTGAAAGAATGAGAATGGCAGAAGAGGAGCTTTCCCAACCTCATGATGAGCTTTGTTTTCACGAATTTGAATTTTCACTTCAAATGGCTCTTGAACATATGCCGGAACAACGCAGACGCATTTTTTCAATGAGTAGAGAAGAAGAGATTCCTTTTCATAAAATTGCAGAGAAATTGAATATATCTGTTCGTACAGTTGAACATCACGTTTATAAGGCGCTTCAGGATTTAAGAAAAAGTATAATGTATCAATAGTGGTCTTTCTTATGAAATATATAAATGCAATCTTATTGCTTTTACTTTCTGTAATGTCGTGTACGTATCCAATAGAGAAGAATCCCGTTGATTGGGTGGATACCCAACTGGGAGCTACTCATTGTCGTTGGTTCTTTTATACACCGGCAGCTCTTCCATTCGGAATGGCTAAACTGGCACCAACTACAAATGCTTATGGAAGCATCGGCTCATGGTTGCCTAACGGATATGACGACCGTCATACTTCTATTGAAGGGTTTGCTCATCTTCATGAATTTCAGATAGGTGGCATTGTTACGATGCCGACTGTGGGAGAATTGAAAACACTGCCGGGCACTTTGGATGATCCGGATAGCGGTTATCGTTCTCGTTTCGAAAAGTCAACCGAACAGGCTGTTCCCGGTTTTTATGGAGTAACACTGGTCGATTATGGTATCAAGGTCGAACTGACAGCTTCCGAACGTGTAGGCTTTCACAGATATACTTATCCACAGGCAGATACAGCAAGGATCTTATTTGATATAGGACATCCGCAAGGGGAAAGCGCAAAAGTGGTGGATACACATATCTGTTACGAACCGTCTGAACATGTTCTTAAAGGATTTTTGGAATCTTATCCTGTATATGCTACATTCTGTGATAAAGGAAACACGGTGAAGAGTTATTTTTATGCTCGTTTGCCGGAGAGAATAACCTCTTTCGGAACTTATCGGGATAGTATAGCTTATCAAGACAGCACGCAGATTTCAGGACCGGGAACCGGTATGTATATTGAATTCCCTACCGTGGCTGGCGAGGTGGTGGAAATGCAAATGGGACTTTCTTATACATCTGTAGAGAATGCCCGGATGAATTTGGAGAAAGAAACTGCAGGTAAAAGTTTTGATGAAGTTAAGGAGGATGCTCGCAGAATATGGAATGAGAAACTTTCCAGAATAGAAGTGGAAGGTGGAAAGGATACTGATAAGGTAAAATTTTATACAGCCTTGTATCACGCTCTTTTGGGAAGAGGAATTTCTAATGATGTGGATGGTTCATATATAACTCATTCGAAGAGGATAGCTAAGATTCCGTGTGATGAAAATGGAAGTCCTTTATATAGCCATCATAATACGGATGGTATATGGGGAGCTTTTTGGAATTTGACACAAGTATGGACATTGGCCTATCCGGAAATCATGGAGAGTTATGTACGTTCAACTTTAGACTTCTCGAAAGATACAGGTGGATGGTTGCACGATGGAGAAGCGGCGGGTGTTTATACCAATGGAGTACAAACTAACTTCCAAGGGTTGATAGCCGCCTCGGCATTTCATTCAGGAGTATTTAGGGGAGATACCGAAGAATTGTGGAAAGCGGTCTATCAAAACGAGATGGGATATGAAGGTCGTCCTGAGGGAGCCGGTCGCTACGACAATGGCGAGTTTATGAAAAGAGGCTACGTGCCGCTTCATGACTATACGTTGCCAAATGGATGGGTTACTAATTTTGGCGCTTCGCATACATTGGAATATTGTTTTGCTGCGTATGCGGCTTTTCAGTTGGCAGAATCGTTGGGGAAGACGGAAGAAGCGGCACAATTGAGAAAATATGCTGAAGGGTATAAAAAACTTTTTGATAAAGAAACCGGCTATATCCGTCCTCGTGAAGAATCGGGGGAGTTTATAGAAGATTTTGATCCGATGAAAGCTTGGTTGGGCTTTCAAGAGGGGAATGCCGCTCAGTACACTTGGTATGTTCCGCACGATGTGGCTGGGCTTTTGGCATTGATCGGGAAAGATGAGTTTAACAGGCGGTTGGAGAATACTTTTGAAACGGCAAGCGGAAATTTTTATGGAGGAAAACCCGGTGAGTTTGATAGCTTTTCAGGGGTTGAGCAGTTATATAATCATGGAAACCAACCTTGCTTACATAATTCGTGGCTGTTTAACTATTCAGGAAAACCGTGGCTGACACAGAAATATACACGTGATATTTGTAACGTCTTCTATGGAACGGAGCCTACTCATGGATACGGATATGGACAGGACGAGGATCAGGGACAACTTGGCGCGTGGTATGTGTTGGCGGCTATGGGGCTGTTCGATGTACAAGGGGGAACGAATAAAGTGCCGACAATGCAAATCGGTAGCCCTCTATTTGATAAGATAACAGTTCACTTGAACAGAGAATATTATCAAGGAGATACTTTCATCATTAAAACGTGTGGCAATTCTGAAACAGCATATTATGTGCAGAATGCGACATTTAATGGCAATTCGTTGCCAAAATGTTTTGTCGACTTAAAAGATATTCAAAAGGGTGGCATATTGGAATTGACAATGGGTGAAAAGCCCAATGTACATTGGGGAATTATGGAAATACCCCCTTCTATGAGTGATTCTATATTAAAATAAAATATTATCATGAAAAAACAAAATTCAATATTAACAGCCTTTCCCGTGCTTTTCGGGTTCTTTGTAATGGGCTTTTGTGACATAGTCGGCATTTCGTCCGACTATGTTCAGCGTACTTTCAATTGGTCTCCCGTGATGACGGGTTTTGTTCCTTCATTGGTCTTTATTTGGTTCTTATTTTTAGGGATACCTATCGGGAATCAGATGAATAAATGGGGCCGTAAGAATACGGTATTGCTTAGTATGGGAATCACTGTGGTAGGGATGCTTCTACCTTTGGTGGTTTATGACAGTGTGACTTGTATGCTTGCTTACGCTCTTTTAGGAATTGGAAATGCGATTCTGCAAGTATCATTAAATCCTTTGCTGAGCAATGTCGTTACCAATCAGCGTTTTTTGACGAGCAGCCTGACTGCCGGGCAAGTGATCAAAGCTGCATCTTCCCTTGTCGGTCCGGAGATTGTTTTATTGGCGGTTGCCCACTTTGGCGATGATAAATGGTACTATTGCTTTCCGATATTAGGCTTTATCACTTTATTGTCTGCCGCATGGTTGGTCGCTACTCCCATCAAACGGGAAGATTCCGAAACGACAACTCGCCAACTGTCTATCAGT
Organism: uncultured Bacteroides sp.; assembly: GCA_934716785.1. Lineage (GTDB taxonomy): Bacteria > Bacteroidota > Bacteroidia > Bacteroidales > Bacteroidaceae > Bacteroides. The sequence continues at coordinate 16,214 of CAKUYM010000044.1, forward strand.
GATACTTTCTCTCTATTAAAGGATAAAACAATTCTGCTTTTGTTCTTAGGAATTTTCTTTATTGTGGGTGTGGATGTCGCAACAAACTTTATCAGTTCGAAGTTGATGGCAGAACGGTTTGACTGGACGGTAGAACAAGTGAAGTTCGCTCCTCAGGTATATTTCCTGAGTCGTACAATCGGTGCGCTACTTGGAGCTTTTCTGCTGGCTCGCATTGCCGAAATAAAATATTTCAGGGTGAACATTGTTGCATGTGTTATCTCTCTGTTGATATTGGCTTTGGTGGAAAATGATACAGTCAATCTGATTTGTATCGGTGCCGTCGGTTTCTTTGCCTCGTCTGTATTTTCTATAATCTATTCGATGGCTTTACAGGCCAGACCGGAAAAAGCCAATCAGATTTCAGGGCTGATGATAACGGCAATTGCAGGAGGTGGAGTTGTAACCCCTGTGATTGGGTACGCTATCGGAACTGTAGGAATCATTGGTGGTATTTTTGTCACCTTGGTTTGTGTACTCTATCTGACTTATTGTGCTTTTGGCGTAAAACCAATTCTCAAACTAAAATAAAGAGTTATGTTTGCCGTTTTCTAAGTCTGTAATAATGCGATTTATAGTGGCTAATAGAGGTGGAATTCCAATTTTTACAGTATTGAATATTGCTTCAGGGTCTATCGCAGCATATTCGTGAGATAATATGTTGCGTAACCCTATAATTCGTTCTTCAACGAACCGTAACATGCCTATTATTTTTTCTTTAGATATAAATCGCATCTTCTTCTAAGCTTTTTTTGAAAAAATTACGCATGATGGCTCCTAATGAGATAATGTCTACTTTAGTATGGAATATTTTCTCTAAATCTTCCTTTATATCTTGTATTATAAAATAGTTTGGCTCTTGCAGTTTAATACAAATGTCAATGTCACTTGTTTCATCATGTTCTCCTCTGGCAGCAGAACCAAATAGCCCCAAAGTGATTATTCCGTATTTCTCAGCATAGTGCGCTTTGAAATCGCGTAATATATCAAGTATTTCAACAGTTGTTTTCATTTCTTTATTTTACTCTGTTATAGGAACAAAGGTAGCAATTATTTTAATATAAAGAAATGTTGGAGGCTATAACTTGAACTGATTTGTAGCATGTTTATATTATTGTGCTTTTGGCGTAAAACCGATAGCGAAAGAAGTATAGTAAAATTCGGGCGGAAGTAACTGCTTCCGCCCGAATTTTGTTTAGTGATTACAAGAACATTCAGGAGGTTATTTGAGCATATTAAAATCCTTTACTCCGAAAACTTCAGTGGATATTTCGCCCAGCCAACCGCTTTTGCTGTTGACGCCTACTTGTACTTTGACAAAATCAATGTATTTCAGATTGGCGTCTTCACCGGCAAAAGTAACGGCATGGGATATCTTGAAATGATTGTCGGACGGCTTGGCATTATAGTTGTCATCGTCAGTCAGCCGATCAATTGCGCTGAAATTATCAACATATCCCCACTCATAGCTATCATTAATCCAGTAGGTACCATTGCCGGACTGATCGTAGTTGCGCTCTTTCAGACGGGTGCCGCGCAGAGTGTATTGCTTCTCCTTTACCCATGCCGGATAATAGTAATCCTGTCGGTGGAAGGCGGCTAAGTAATCTATGGAGCCGCTTTGCCCATGATTGTCAGTCCATGGAGTGGGGAGCTGAATGCCGGATGGCTTGTAATAAGTGACGGCATAATCCTGCCAGGTTTCGGCTTGCCCATATTCGGATCCGCGTAACTCATACCAGGTGTCATTCGGCAGTCCGTCACCATTCTCATCCTGCATCACCCATACGATTCCCGGCTCTGACGAACCGTCAAAAGCATTTCCCGTAATGGCTATGTTGTAATCTCCATCATTCACGATACTATGGTCAAAACCGACAATGATGTATCCGCCAAATCCTCCTAAAGAGACATAGGCTGTCTGATTTATACGCTCTTCTGCATACTTGCAGGCTTCTTCCATTGTGGTGGCTGTATAGTTCTCATTAACGAACTGACCGGGAGCAGGCAAAAACTCATATACTTTATTCATCGCAACAGAACTACTTGCATCCTTTTTCCGTTGGTATGTTCCTTCCGGCGGACAAACATTTACTTTTAATGTCTGCGTAGCGAGTATATATGAGTTCTTCATCTCTACCTTAATGATATGCTCTCCCTGTTGCCCGGATGTAAACAGATAGGTATCACTTGCTCCGGATTGTACTTGTTCGCCATCGACAGTCCATGTGTAGACCGCATCTTGTGCATTATTCACGTCGACCGGCTTGATACGGATAGTCCTGTCGGCCGACATGTTGTATTCCGTTTGCAGGAATGTCCAACTGAAATCTACTTGTTCCGGTGAGCAGACCTCTACCTTGAAAGTCACCTCGTCATCTCCATCCTCATTGTGGGTGGCAAAACGCACTTGATATTCACCTACTTCGGCCGTAGGGAGAGTACAAGCTAATTCGTTTGAGATATTTTCGCCGTTTATCTGCCAGGAGTAACTGGTCTCCAAAAAAGAATCTACGATAGGTGTAATGGTCAGTTCGGAGCCTTGAAGCACTTTGAATCCTTTGTCTGCATCTGCGATAGAGATGGTCGGCACATCAAGCTGAAAGACATCAATGCGTATCTCTTTTTCTGTGGTTCCTCCGGCATTGGTGGCAGAAATAAGAACGAAGTACCTGCCCGCTTCATTGGCAGAGAATGTCAGGGTAGGGGCATTGCAGATACTCTTCCCGTCCATAATCCAACTAAAGGTCGTCTCCGAATCGGTATTTTCATAAACGGGGGTGATGGTTATCTCCCGACCGATTTTAGTTTTGTAGATAGGCGATTCTTCTTGCAAGGTAATGACGGGGGCGGAAAGAAGAGGGGAGTTCTCCTCTTCTTTCGTGCATGATGCCAATGCAAACAATACAGATAAAAAAAGTATGAC
>CAKUYM010000045.1 GCA_934716785.1 uncultured Bacteroides sp.
TTTTTCCGTCACACTGCTGTCATAAAAGTACAGGCCGGGCACGGCATAATTGCTCTTCGGCACTGCCGGCTTTTCTTCCAGAGAAATTACATTTCCCTGTCCGTCAAACTCCACCACACCATAAGCACGCGGGTCTTTCACGTAATAACCGAAGATGCAAGCTCCCTTATCCGTTGCGGCAGCCCGGCGAAGCATGGCGGAGAATCCTTGTCCGTAGAACATATTGTCGCCAAGAATCAAACAGCCCGGTTCGCCGTTCAGGAAATCGGCACCCAGGATGAAAGCCTGCGCCAGTCCGTTGGGCTGCTCTTGAATCTTGTAGCTGAAAGACATGCCCAACTCCTCACCCGTTCCCAACAAGTCGCGAAACATCGGCAAGTCACGTGGAGTAGAGATTACCAGTACTTCGCGTATGCCCGCCAACATCAGCGTAGACAGCGGATAATAGATCATCGGCTTGTCATACACAGGCATAATCTGCTTGGAAATCGCTTTGGAAAGCGGATAAAGGCGGGTAGCACTTCCTCCGGCAAGAATAATTCCTTTCATGTTCGTCTAAGTTAATTCATTAACGCATGCGCAAAGGTCGGAAAGAATTCTGACGTAGCAAAAATAATGTGCCAATTTTTAAATGCGTCCGGATCATTATTTATCCGCCAATTCGATTACCTCAAGGTCACTGAATGCCCCTTGGTCTATCACAAAGCGCACCAATGTACGCACTTTATGAAAGCCGGACATTCCTGCCGCACCCGGATTGATGTGCAGCATATCCAGCGTTTTATCATATTTCACCTTTAATATATGCGAATGTCCGCTGATAAAGAGTTTGGGCGGTCGTGTCATCAGGCTGCCGATAATCGAAGGATCATACTTTCCAGGATAGCCGCCGATATGTTTCATCAATACTTCCGCCCCGTCCACCGTAAAGCGATTTACCTGCGGATACAGTTTTCGTATCTCCTGTCCGTCGATATTTCCATACACTGCACGAAACGGGCGAAACGCCTCCAACTTTTGCGCAACTTCCAATGAACCAATATCTCCGGCATGCCAAATCTCGTCACACGGCTCGAAATATTTTAAATATTTCTCATCCCAATAAGCGTGAGTATCCGATAATAATCCAATTCTTGTCATAAATTTCTTTGTTTATTCCCAACAAAGATACTATATTTGGAAAAATCTTAAAGCACATGGAAAGCAATTATAATTATTTTAAACGGGATATCAGTTGGCTATCATTCAACTATCGCGTATTGATGGAAGCGCAGGACGAGCACCTACCGCTCTATGAACGCATTAACTTTATCTCTATCTACTCTTCCAACCTTGAGGAGTTTTACAAAATCCGTGTAGCCGACCATAAAGCCGTTGCTTCGGGAGCGACGGAGAGCGATGAAGAAACCGTACAATCCGCTTGCGAACTCGTAGAAGAAATCAATAGAGAAGTAAACCGGCAACTGGATGACCGTGTGCACATCTACGAACAGAAGATACTGCCTGCCCTACACAAAAATCATATCATATTTTATCAGGACAGCCATGTGGAACCGTTTCACCAACAGTTCGTCAAAGACTTCTTCAAGGAGGAAATCTTCCCCTACCTTCAGCCCGTGCCCGTATCCAAAGACAAGATAGTCTCCTTCCTGCGAGACAATCGGCTTTATCTTGCTATCCGTGTCTATCCGAAAAATACGGAGCTGCGCAACAAACCCTACTACTTTGTCATGAAGCAGCCTTACGCCAAAGTGCCCCGTTTCATAGAGCTTCCTTCGCATGAAAAAGACCACTACCTGATGTTCACCGAGGATATCATCAAAGCAAACCTTAACCTCATCTTCCCCGGCTACGACATAGACTCGAGCTACTGTATCAAAATCTCCCGCGATGCCGATATCCTGATTGACGACACCGCCAGCAGTGCCGACCTCGTAGCCCAACTGAAGAAAAAGGTAAAGAAACGCAAGATTGGCGATGTATGCCGTTTTGTATACGACCGCGCCATGCCGCAAGACTTTTTGGACTTCCTCGTAGATGCCTTTCATATTCAACGGGACGAATTGGTGCCCGGCGACAAACACCTGAACTTGGAAGACTTGCGCCATCTTCCCAACCCGGGCAAGCCCCGTCACGTCATTGAGAAGCCGAAACCTATGAAACTCACCGTCCTCGATGAAAAGGAATCCATCTTCAATTATGTCGCTCAAAAGGATTTGCTGCTCTATTATCCTTATTACTCTTTCGAGCACTTCATCCACTTTCTCTATGAAGCCGTACACAATCCGGAAACTCGTGAGATTATGGTGACGCAATACCGTGTGGCAGAGAATTCGGCCGTTATCAATACACTTATAGCCGCTGCCCAAAATGGCAAGAAAGTCACTGTTTTCGTTGAACTGAAAGCACGTTTCGATGAAGAGAACAATCTCGCTACCGCCGAAATGATGAAAGCCGCCGGCATTAAAATTATATACAGCATCCCCGGTCTGAAAGTCCATGCCAAGGTAGCGCTCATCCGCCGCCGCAGCATGAACGGTGAGAAACTCCCCGGATACGCCTACATCAGCACAGGCAACTTCAACGAGAAGACTGCCACTCTCTACGCCGACTGCGGGCTTTTCACCTGCCGCAAAGAAATAGTGAACGACCTCTACAATCTCTTCCGCACACTCGAAGGTAAAAAAGATCCGAAGTTCACCACCCTCCTCGTTGCCCGTTTCAACCTCATCCCGGAGTTGAATCGCCTCATCGACCGTGAGATAGCTCTTGCCGACCAAGGCAAGCAAGGACGTATTGTCCTCAAGATGAATGCTCTCCAAGACCCGGTCATGATAAACCGCCTTTACGAGGCTTCCGAACACGGCGTACAAATCGACCTCATTGTCCGTGGTATCTGCTGTCTCATTCCCGGCCAGCCATACAGTCACAATATCCGTGTCACCCGTATTGTAGACAGTTTTTTGGAGCATGCCCGTATCTGGTACTTCGGCAATGACGGCAATCCTAAAGTCTTCATGGGTTCTCCGGACTGGATGCGCCGCAACCTCTACCGCCGTATCGAAGCTGTCACACCTATCTTGGATACAGACCTGCGCGACAGTCTGATCGAGATGCTGCATATCCAACTTGCCGACAATCAAAAAGCCTGTTGGGTGGACGACCAACTGCGGAATATATTCAAAAAGAGAACGCCGGGCACCCCCGCCGTCCGTGCACAATATACCTTTTATGACTGGTTGAACAAAAAGACATTGTAACATAAAAGACATTGTAACATAAATGTAATATGTATGACACTTTCCTGCAAAGTCAAATCCCGTTCTTTGCATTCGGAAATAACATACATACTTATGGAGACAATTTATTTATGCATCATCATCTTCCTCTTCGTCCTTGCCGTGTTCGACCTCATCGTCGGCGTGAGCAATGACGCAGTCAACTTTCTGAACTCTGCGGTAGGAGCTAAAGCCGCTTCATTCAAAACTATCCTGTTCATCGCGGGTATCGGCATCTTCATCGGTGCCTCTTTGTCCAACGGCATGATGGACATCGCGCGCCATGGTATCTATCAGCCTGAGTACTTTTACTTTTCCGAAATCATGTGTATCCTGCTCGCTGTCATGCTGACCGACGTGGTGCTGCTCGACGTATTCAACTCTATGGGCATGCCCACCTCTACCACCGTGTCTCTCGTCTTCGAGCTTCTCGGCGGTACCTTTGCCCTCTCGCTCATCAAAGTACACAACAGTGACACACTCAGTTTGGGCGATCTTATCAATACCGACAAAGCCCTTTCCGTCATTATGGCAATCTTCGTATCCGTAGCCATCGCTTTCTTCTTCGGAATGCTCGTGCAATGGATAGCCCGTGTGATATTCACTTTCAACTATAAGAAAAAGATGAAATACAGCATTGCTCTCTTCGGGGGAATCGCTGCAACCTCCATCATCTATTTCATGCTTATCAAAGGACTGAAAGACAGTTCTTTCATGACACCCGACAACAAGCATTGGATACATGAGAACACATGGATGCTCATCACTGTTTTCTTCGTATTTTTCACCATACTGATGCAAGTGCTTCACTGGCTTAAAGTCAACGTTTTCAAGGTGGTTGTTCTGATGGGAACTTTCGCCCTTGCCCTTGCCTTCGCCGGTAATGACCTTGTCAACTTCATCGGTGTGCCGTTGGCAGGTTTCTCATCCTTTATGGACTATACGACCAATGGAGCAGGCAATGCCGACGGATTTCTGATGACCTCGCTGTTAGGTCCCGCAAAGACGCCATGGTATTTCCTCATCGGTGCCGGCGCCATCATGGTTTATGCCCTCTGTACCTCTAAGAAAGCTCATGCAGTAATCAAGACTTCTGTCGACCTCTCCCGCCAAGATGAAGGCGAAGAGACTTTCGGAAGCACTCCGATAGCCCGCACGATAGTCCGCATCAGCATGACATTGGCCAACAGCATATCACAAATCATGCCGGAGAGTAGCAAACAGTGGCTCAACTCACGCTTCCGCAAAGACGAAGCAATCATTGCCGACGGGGCAGCCTTCGACCTTGTCCGCGCATCCGTCAACCTCGTATTGGCAGGTTTGCTCATCGCTTTGGGAACTTCTTTGAAACTTCCTCTCTCCACCACGTACGTCACCTTCATGGTAGCCATGGGTACCTCACTTGCCGACCGCGCTTGGGGACGTGACTCCGCCGTTTACCGTATCACCGGCGTACTGAGTGTCATCGGCGGTTGGTTCATCACTGCCGGAGCAGCCTTTACCATCTGCTTCTTCGTCGCACTCATACTCCATTACGGTGGCAACATCTCCATCATTGCTCTTATCGCCCTTGCCGTATTCATTTTGATACACAGTCAAATAATGTACAAAAAACGCAAAGCGAAAGAAAAAGGTAATGAGACTCTGAAACGACTCATGCAAACTACCAATACTGAAGAGGCCCTCCAACTGATGCGTAAGCACACCCGAGAAGAACTTGCCAAAGTATTGGAATACGCAGAAACGAATTTCGAACTCACTGTCACCTCTTTCCTACACGAAAATCTCCGCGGGCTGCGCCGTGCCATGGGATCAACAAAATTCGAGAAACAACTCATCAAGCAGATGAAACGTACAGGTACCGTTGCCATGTGCCATCTTGACAACAACACCGTGCTCGAAAAAGGACTCTACTATTATCAAGGCAATGATTTCGCCAGTGAACTGGTATATAGTATCTCACGTCTCTGCGAACCATGTCTGGAACATATCGACAACAACTTCAACCCCTTGGATGCCATTCAGAAAGGTGAGTTCGGTGATGTCGCCGAAGATATCACCTACCTGATACAGCAATGCCGCATAAAGTTGGAGAACAATGACTATACCAATCTGGAAGAAGAAATTCAACGAGCCAACAACCTCAACGGGCAACTGTCTCTGTTGAAACGAAAGGAGCTTCAGCGCATCCAAAGCCAATCGGGAAGTATCCGCGTAAGTATGGTCTATCTGACAATGGTCCAAGAGGCACAGAATGTAGTAACTTACACAATCAATTTGATGAAAGTAAGCCGCAAATTCCAAATAGAGAGCGAAATGCCGTAGTCATTTGATAAAAATGCCATAGTCACTTTATAAAGAGGTATGAGAGTCTTGATGCAACCTCGTACGATAAATATATTGCTATCGATCCAATATACTTTCATTCTTTATAATACCTCGTTGGCGGAATCAAGTTAGCATATACTTGATTCCGCCAACGAATTTGTTTGTGTGGACAGACATAACTATTACAACTTCCTGTAGTTAAGTACCGAACTTCCGTTCCCACGCTGGGAACTACAGTTTCCCAACGTGGAAACTTGCGTTTCCCCACATGGAAACTGGAGTTTCTGTACGTGGAAACTGAATGGGATGTATACACACTGATGTGTGACGGCATTTCTGCTATCACTGTGCTGTCACACGCTGCTGTCAAATCATTATTTATTCGTTATCAGAAGTTTAGATACAGATAGGTGACGGATGACAGCAAATTTTCACTTTTTTATTCTATGGTGAGTTTGCTTATATCAAATTCAAGACGAGTAATTTCAATTCCGTCAAAACAAGTTTTATCCCCCCTTTGTCTCTACCACTGCAAATCGGGCAGATACTTACTTAATGTAGCACAAAGAACACTCAAAGTTATCGGTTTCACCAACACCTCCGTTGCCCCCGCCTTCATCGCGTTCTCTTTATCAGAGCTAAAAGCATAAGCAGTCTGCATGATTATGGGAATTTCGGTATTGGACTCACGAATAATCTTCGTTGCTTCCAGCCCGCTCATTATAGGCATTTTGATATCCATCAGCATAGCTTTGGTTTTTTCGTGATGTTGCCGAAACAACTGCACCATTTCTTCACCATTTTTTGCCCACTCTATATCGCATTTTTTCCCTATGATAGCTTTGATTAGTTTAAAGTTACTGTCATCATCTTCAGCCACCAAAATCAGTGGACGGAATTCATTGGTTTGTATGCTTTCCATATATATACTATTGTTATTTTATCTCTTTTCAAGGTAATATCCCTTTTCAGCTCGCAAGGTATAAAAAATATTCATATATTTCGCTATCTTTGCGCTTCATTTTAAAAGAATAGTATGATTTCTGTTGACGGATTGGCCGTAGAGTTTGGCGGCACTACTTTATTTAGTGATATTTCCTTTGTTATTAATGAAAAAGACCGCATCGCCCTGATGGGCAAAAATGGAGCGGGAAAAAGTACGCTGCTGAAGATTTTAGCCGGTGTGCGGCAACCTACCCGTGGAAAAGTTTCCACACCGAAAGATTGCGTAGTGGCTTATCTGCCGCAACATTTAATGACGGAAGACGGACGGACGGTATTTGACGAAACCGCACAGGCGTTTGCACATCTGCATGAAATGGAAGCAGAAATTGAAAGATTGAACAAAGAGTTGGAGACACGGACAGATTACGAAAGTGACAGTTATATGTCGCTGATTGAAGAAGTCTCCGCTCTGAGTGAGAAATTTTATTCGATTGATGCCACGAATTACGAAGAAGATGTGGAAAAAGCACTGCTGGGCTTGGGCTTCAAACGGTCGGACTTCCAACGTCAGACGAGCGATTTCAGTGGCGGATGGCGGATGCGTATCGAATTAGCCAAACTGCTGTTGCAGAAACCGGATGTATTGTTGCTCGATGAGCCGACGAATCACCTGGACATAGAATCTATCCAATGGTTGGAAGATTTTCTTATTAATAATGGTAAGGCAGTGATTGTGATTAGCCACGACCGTAAGTTTGTGGATAATATAACGACACGCACCATCGAGGTGACGATGGGACGTATCTATGATTATAAAGTGAACTACTCTCAGTATCTGCAACTGCGCAAGGAACGCCGCGAGCAGCAGCAGAAGGCGTATGACGACCAACAGAAGTTTATAGCTGAGACGAAAGAGTTTATCGAACGGTTCAAGGGGACATACTCAAAGACGCTACAGGTGCAGAGCCGTGTGAAGATGCTGGAAAAATTGGAACTGCTCGAAGTAGACGAGGAAGATACATCGGCATTGCGGTTGAAGTTTCCGCCTTCACCCCGTTCGGGCAGTTATCCGGTGATAATGGAAGGTGTCGGAAAAGCGTATGGTGACAAGACGGTGTTCCGCAATGCCAATCTGACGATTGAGCGTGGAGATAAGGTTGCATTTGTCGGCAAGAACGGTGAAGGTAAATCCACCCTCGTGAAATGCATTATGCGGGAGATTGAACATGACGGCACGCTAACGTTGGGACACAATGTGCAAATCGGATATTTCGCACAGAATCAAGCCTCACTGATGGATGAGAATCTGACGGTGTTTCAAACGATTGATGATGTGGCGAAAGGAGAGATTCGGAACAAGATTCGTGATTTATTAGGTGCGTTCATGTTTGGCGGACCTGAAGAATCCATGAAGAAAGTAAAGGTACTGTCTGGTGGCGAGCGTACACGACTGGCAATGATTAAACTGTTGTTGGAACCGGTCAATCTGCTCATTCTCGATGAGCCTACCAATCATCTCGATATGAAGACGAAAGATATTCTGAAACAGGCATTGCTGGATTTTGACGGCACACTGATTGTCGTTTCTCACGACCGCGACTTCCTCGACGGCTTGGTGACAAAAGTATATGAGTTCGGTAATCAGAAGGTGACCGAGCATCTTTGCGGCATCTACGAATTCCTCGAAAAGAAGAAAATGGATTCATTGCAGGAGCTGGAAAAGAAATAATAAATAATAAAAAGAAAGCAGGGAGCTGTAGGAAGATGAAAAGTATTGCGTATATTTGTACGATTTTAGTACGCTGCAACAAGCTGAAAATCTTCTAAAAGAATAGAGAAGTTGAAAACTTTCTAAAAGAATAGATGAAAGGGAAGAAACGAATCATAGTAGCCATGCTGTTTTTAATCAACATTATCATGTTGGTGGCGGCAGTTATTCCCCATCATCATCACCCCAACGGGATGATCTGCATGAAACAGGATTTGCCTGTCGAACAGCAATGTCCCATGCATCCCCACCAACATCAACCCGAAAGCGATCCCTGCTGCAACAGCGAATGCCTGACGCATTTTCAATCGCCTACTCCTTCCATACATACGGACAACGGACCTGATTATGTATTCATCACCACGCTGTTTACGAATGTAATCATAGAACATTTACTGAGACCGCAAGAGAGACGGGTTCGTAACTATTACGTCTACCGAGACTCTCTGCATGGTACGGATACCCCCCGTGCCACTTCTCTTCGTGCCCCTCCCTACTCTGTTTTTGCATAAAAACGTGAATGCAAGTCAGTTGCATCCGCATTGCCTTATCTTTGCAACATGAATCAAAAACAGTAAAAACTTAGTAGGAACATATCATATGAAGAAACTTTTATTGATGGGAATCCTTGGCTTATTTGCTTTGGGCTCCTGCGCTGAAAAAAATGCGCAAAGTCATGACCACGAAGGACATGACCACAGTGCTGCCACGCACAATCACGACGGACACAATCACGAAGGACATGACCATGACGGACACAATCATGACCACGACGGACACGACCACGACGGTCACAATCATGAAGCGGAAGGACGCGAACACGAAGGGACTGCTCCCGAAGCCCATAGCGATGAAATCATTCTCCCGAAAGCAAAGGCGGATGCAGCCGGAGTAAAGGTAAGTGTTATAGAACCCGCCCCTTTCCGCCAAGTTATCAAAACCAGCGGACAAGTATTGGCTGCACAAGGTGATGAATCCGTAGCCGTAGCTACAGTAGCAGGTGTCGTCTCCTTCCGCGGGAAAGTGACGGAAGGAATGAGTGTCGGTCGAGGCACTCCGTTGGTTACTATTTCTTCGCATAACATTGCAGACGGCGACCCGGTGCAGCGTGCCCGCATTGCTTACGAGGTTTCGAAGAAAGAGTACGAACGCATGAAAACGCTTGTAGCAAGCAAAATTGTATCCGACAAGGATTTCGCACAAGCGGAGCAGAATTACGAGAATGCCCGTATCAGTTATGAAGCCCTGGCTAAAAATCATTCCGCCATCGGGCAGAATATCACAGCTCCTATTGCCGGATATGTGAAAAGTATTTTGGTGAAAGAGGGCGATTACGTGACAATCGGACAACCGTTGGTCAGCGTGACACAGAACCGCCGCTTGTTCCTTCGCGCCGAAGTGTCGGAAAAGTATTACCCATATCTCCGCACAATTACTTCCGCCAATTTCCAGACACCCTATAATAATAAGGTATATGAATTGAGCGCACTCAGCGGACGGCTTCTTTCTTTCGGAAAGACATCGGGAGATAATTCATTTTATGTGCCCGTCACTTTTGAGTTCGACAACAAAGGGGATATTATCGCCGGCTCGTTCGTAGAAGTCTATCTGCTGTCCTCGCAACTGGAGAATGTACTTTCTCTTCCTCGCACGGCACTGACCGAGGAACAGGGGATATTCTTTGTATATCTGCAACTCGACGAAGAGGGATACAAGAAGCAAGAGGTCACTTTAGGGGCAGACAACGGCAAGAGTGTACAAATCCTCACCGGAATAAAACCGGGCGACCGTGTAGTGACCGAAGGTGCTTATCAGGTTCGTTTGGCAAGCGCAAGCAATGCTATTCCCGCACACAGCCACGAACATTGATTTGGCTAATCGACAGTCACTCAATTAATCACCAATCATTAATCACTAAAATACCAATAACGTGCTTAATAAAATTATACATTACTCCCTGCACAACCGATTGGTTGTGCTCTGCGCGGCTATCCTCCTGCTCATCGCAGGAACATATACTGCCATGCATACGGAAGTGGACGTTTTTCCCGACCTCAACGCCCCTACGGTGGTTATCATGACCGAAGCCAATGGTATGGCAGCCGAGGAGGTGGAACAACTCGTCACTTTCCCTGTAGAAACGGCCGTGAACGGTGCGACCGGCGTGCGTCGTGTCCGCTCTTCTTCTACCAACGGATTCTCTGTCGTATGGGTGGAATTCGACTGGGGAACCGACATTTATCTCGCCCGACAAATCGTGAGCGAAAAACTGGCGGTGGTCAGCGAATCACTTCCTGTCAATGTCGGCAAGCCGACTCTTGGTCCTCAATCGTCCATTCTCGGTGAAATGCTTATCATCGGACTGACCGCCGATTCAACCTCGATGCTCGACCTGCGGACGATTGCCGACTGGACGATTCGTCCCCGCCTGTTGTCTACCGGCGGTGTAGCCCAAGTAGCGGTGCTCGGTGGAGATATCAAGGAATATCAAATTCAGTTAGACCCCGAACGGATGCGCCACTACGGTGTTTCCATGGATGAAGTGATGACCGTCACCCAAGATATGAACCTCAACGCCAACGGCGGGGTGCTCTATGAATTTGGAAACGAATATATCGTGCGAGGAGTTCTTTCTACATCGAAGATTGAAGAACTCGGCAAAGCTGTCGTGAAAACGATAAATACATTTCCCGTGACGCTGGAAGACATCGCCGATGTAAAGATCGGTCCCAAGGTACCCAAATTGGGAACAGCTTCCGAGCGCGGCAAGTCTGCCGTATTGCTGACTGTCACCAAGCAGCCCGCTACAAGTACGCTCGAACTGACCGATAAGTTGGAGGCTTCCTTGAAAGACCTTCAGAAGAACCTGCCGGCAGACGTGAAAGTATCTACGGACATTTTCCGTCAGAGCCGTTTCATTGAAAGTTCTATCGGCAACGTGAAGAAATCGCTCTTTGAAGGCGGAATCTTTGTCGTTATCGTCCTTTTCTTATTCTTGGCAAATGTGCGCACAACAGTGATTTCATTGGTGACATTGCCTATCTCCCTGCTTGTCTCCATATTGACGCTTCATTATATGGGGCTGACCATCAACACGATGAGTCTCGGAGGTATGGCTATTGCCATCGGTTCGCTGGTAGACGATGCGATTGTCGATGTAGAGAATGTGTACAAGCGGCTGCGTGAAAACCGACTGAAACCGGAAGCCGAACGGATTGCTACGCTCGAAGTGGTGTTCAATGCTTCGAAAGAGGTACGTATGCCGATTCTTAATTCGACATTGATTATCGTTGTCAGCTTCATTCCTCTTTTCTTCCTGAGCGGAATGGAAGGGCGTATGTTGGCTCCGTTAGGCATTGCATTTATCGTTGCGCTGTTTGCTTCAACGGTCGTCGCACTGACACTGACCCCGGTGCTTTGTTCATATCTGCTGGGCAATGCGAAGACAGACAAGGAGTTGAAAGAATCTTTCGTAGCCCGTTGGATGAAAGGTATTTACGAAAAGGCGCTCACATGGGTGCTGATGCACAAACGAGTGACTTTAGGCTGTACAATCGGACTGTTTGCCATCGCTCTCGGTGTGTTCTTTACACTCGGTCGCAGCTTCTTACCGTCTTTCAACGAGGGTTCTTTCACTATCAATATCAGTTCGCTGCCCGGTATCTCTTTGGAGGAAAGCAATAAAATGGGGCATCGTGCCGAAGAACTGTTGCTCACAATCCCCGAAATACAGACGGTAGCCCGTAAAACGGGACGTGCCGAACTGGATGAGCATGCGCTCGGTGTGAACGTGTCGGAGATTGAAGCGCCTTTTGAACTGAAAGACCGTCCGCGCAACGAGCTCGTTGCCGAAGTGCGCGAGAAATTGAGTACGATCACCGGTGCAAATATAGAAATCGGCCAGCCCATCAGTCACCGTATCGATGCCATGCTATCCGGTACGAAGGCCAACATTGCCGTCAAGCTCTTCGGCGACGACTTGAATAAGATGTTCTCACTCGGCAATCAAATAAAAGATGCCATCGGTGACATTCCGGGCATTGCCGACCTCAATGTGGAGCAGCAAATCGAACGTCCGCAGTTGAAAATCCAACCGAAACGGGAAATGCTGGCTAAGTTCGGAATCACCTTACCGGAATTTTCGGAATATGTCAATGTTGCTCTTGCCGGAAAGGTCATCTCACAGGTTTATGAACAAGGAAAGAGCTTCGACCTTATCGTCAAGGTGAAAGATGACGCGCGAGACGAGATGGAGAAAATCCGTAACCTGATGGTGGATACCAACGACGGTCGCAAAGTTCCTCTGAGCTATGTAGCGGAAGTGGTCTCATCCATGGGACCGAACACCATCAACCGCGAAAACGTGAAACGTAAAATCGTGATTTCGGCCAACGTGGTCGACCGTGACTTGCGCAGCGTGGTGAACGACATCCAGAAACGCATCGATACATCCGTGAAACTCCCCGAAGGGTATCACATCGAATACGGCGGACAGTTTGAAAGCGAACAAGCCGCCAGCCGGATATTGGCGCTGACCTCATTTATCAGCATCGTTATCATCTTCCTGCTACTCTATCATGAGTTCCACAGCGTGAAAGAATCTGGTGTCATCCTGCTGAACTTGCCGCTTGCACTGATCGGAGGTGTGTTCGCGTTGGTGATTACGACTGGAGAAGTCAGCATCCCCGCCATCATCGGATTTATTTCCCTATTCGGCATTGCAACCCGAAACGGAATGTTGCTCATCAGCCACTACAACCATCTGCAAAAAGAAGAAGGGCTGAATGTCTACGACAGTGTGATACAAGGTTCTCTCGACCGTCTGAATCCGATTCTTATGACTGCATTGTCTTCTGCCTTGGCACTGATTCCATTGGCTTTGGCGGGCGATTTGCCGGGCAACGAGATACAGAGCCCGATGGCTAAAGTTATTTTGGGCGGATTGCTTACCTCTACATTCCTGAACGGTTTCATCATCCCGATTGTTTATCTGATGATGCATCAGCGCCAACGCAGCGTTTAAAATGCTGTACGTACTTAGAAACAAATAAAAGAAAAAGTATGAAACGAATTGTCATTATAGGTTCTTTTGCCGCCACCGCCCTCATTGCCATGACGGGCAGTGTGCAAGCTCAGAGCAGCATAGACCATGTTTTAAAGAATATAGAAACCAATAATAGGGAACTGCAGGCGAACGCCCAACTTATCGCTTCGCAAAAGTTGGAAGCTAAAACGGATAACAATCTGCCGGATCCGACGCTGTCTTATGCCCACCTTTGGGGAGCAAAGGATAAGAGCGAGACAATCGGTGAACTGGTTATTTCACAAAGTTTCGATTTCCCGAGTTTATATGCGACACGCAATAAGCTGAACCGGCTGAAAGCGGGGACTTATGACAGCCAAGCGGACGTTTTCCGTCAGGAGAAGTTGTTGCAGGCAAAAGAGTTGTGCTTAGACATCATTATGCTCCGCCAGCAGAAAAAGCTTCTGGAAGAACGACTTCACAATGCGGAAGAGCTTGCAAAAATGTATGCCAAACGCTTGCAAACCGGAGATGCAAATGCCATTGAAACGAATAAGATTAACTTGGAATTGCTGAACGTCAAAACGGAAACGGCGCTGAACGAAACGGCACTCCGTAATAAATTGCAGGAGCTGAATGCACTGAACGGGAATATTCCGGTGGTTTTCGAAGAGAATCAGTATCCGGCGGTACCTTTCCCTTCAGATTATCAAATCCTGAAATCTGAGGTAATGTCAGCAGACCGCACATTGACGACTCTCGGCAACGAGAGTCTGGTTGCCCGCAAACAGATTGCAGTCAACAAATCACAATGGTTGCCGAAACTGGAGTTGGGCTACCGACGGAATACGGAGACAGGCACACCGTTCAATGGCGTGGTGGTGGGGTTCTCTTTCCCTCTCTTCGAAAATCGGAATAAGGTGAAGATTGCCAAAGCACAAGCACTGAACATCGACTTGCAAAAAGACAATGCGACATTACAAGTGGAATCTGAGTTGGCACAGCTCTACCGTGAAGCCAAGACGCTGCATGCTTCTATGGAAGAATACAGTAAGACTTTCCGGTCGCAACAGGACTTGGCTTTGCTGAAACAGGCTTTGACAGGCGGGCAGATTAGTATGATTGAATACTTTGTAGAAGTTTCCGTCATTTATCAAAGTCACCAAAACTATCTGCAACTGGAAAACCAGTACCAGAAAGCAATGGCACGGATTTACAAAAGCAAGTTATAAACTTATGTCCGCCACAAATGTATCGCATTAATCTGTATTGTATTAATCTATATTAATCCATATTCAATATACAGAATAATGTATTACATTTGTGGCGAACATAAAAAATCTGATTATGAGACTTAAACACTTCTATCTATTCACATTATGCAGCGTCCTCGCACTGCTAAGCAGTTGTAAAGATGACGACCCAAGCCCTCTCCGCTTTTACGACACAGAATACGAAGTACCCATGGGCGGCAAACGCTATCTCGGAATCGAAAGCGGCAACGGAGATTATTCACTCGAAATCAAAGACGCACGTATCGCAAGCGCCGGAACCGAAACGGGATGGTCGGGAGTACCTGCCGGACGCCAAATCTACGTAACGGGAACTCTTACCGGCAAGACCTATCTCACCGTGACGGATAATGTCAGTATGGAAACATGCACCCTGCCAATCAAAGTAGTAGACAACTACGAAGATTTCAGGATAATCCGCGGCTATCGGTCTACATCATCATCCGATGAAAGCTCAACCCTCTTGCCCGGCATTTCCGATATCTTCCTTATCAACAATTCCGCACGGGATGTCTACTTCTTCAAACAGGGTGAGCAGACCGCCTTTTCAAGCGGCCTTGAACTGATAACCCACGGAACGTATAAACTGGAGAAAGAAGAAGGTAACAACGAGAAAGCCATACTCACCCTTACCTTTGCCGAGAATAAGACAACAAGCGCTTCCGACCATAAATTCATCGTATACGGGACGTCATACTTATTCCACCGGCTGGACAAGAATCTGAACTTGAACTGGAATACTCTTCCTGTCGAAGAGACACGTACATCTCCCGCACTGCCTCCCGCCTACACGCTGGAAGAAATAGCGGAAGGTGTAGAACCCGGCAAAGGAAAACAACTCAGTTTCAGTCTTTCCATTTCGGAAATACCTACCGGAATACTTCCGTAATTACTCTAAGACTTTTATCTTCTCAGGCAAATATCCGCTACGGATACGCCACTCTTGGGGATAAAGGTTGTTTGCACGATTGCCGATGTTCTTTACGAAACCAAGAGGAATATTCCGATAAGTAAGTAAAATATAACCGCGAGGGGCTGTTGCCGACAAGGCAATGGCCTCTTTTCGCAAGTAGGCTATCGCTTGTTCATAAGTTACTTCTTCGGTTGTAAAAGCATCGTGACGCAGCAGTGCGGAACTCATAGCCAAAGCATGAGCGGGAATTAAATCTTTGCCTTTCACCTCACCGACACCGACACCTGCCGACACAATTTTCAGACATTGCTTCATCACCGCCAGTTCGTCAACATACCGTCGTGGAAAGGCTTGAATAGCAGTACCTTCTATCGACAACTGATAATCGGTCGATTTTTCTTCATCCAACCAGCTCTTAGCCATGTTCAAATGTTCCTTAGAGACAAGTGGAGGCATTGCTCCGCCTTTCTTGTCTTTCTTCTTCGCTGTTTTACTTTTTGAAATGGGAAAGAACGATGCTGCATCTTCTTCCGTTGCCGGCTTGCGAAGAGCTGCCAAGAAAAAGCCTTCACCTTCAGTCTTATGGGGAAAGAAATGGTAGACAGAGGCGCATTGAGCAGCGTTTTCAGAACTGCAAGACTCATCCCGCAAAAGATTTCCCGTTATATTCCATTCCTCTCGAACATCAATAGCTAAAGGTTCCGCACCAAACTCCTGCTGAATCCAACGGATATTTTCTTCATCTTCTTTCGTATTATATGTACAGGTACTATATATAAGGATTCCACCGGGCTTCAAGGCTGGCCAGATATCCGCTACAATTCTCCGTTGCCGTTGCCGGCATATCTCCACATTCTCCGGACTCCATTCTTCAATCGCTACCGGATCCTTACGAAACATTCCCTCACCGGAACAAGGAACATCGGTCAGAACCACGTCAAAGAAAGAGGGCAAAGATGAAAAATCAGCAGGATCATTGTTTGTAACGACCACATCCGGATGCCCCCACTTCATCAGATTCTCCGCCAAAACCTGCGAACGATTCCTGATAACTTCATTGGCAACCAACAAGCTCCCTTCAAGAAGCACACTACGCGCATGAGTAGACTTTCCACCCGGAGCAGCACATAAGTCCAGCATCACTACCGGCTCTGTAACATATTGACGAAGCACTTGTTCAACAAACATGGAAGACGCCTCCTGAACATAATAACAACCGGCATGAAACAAAGGATCAAATGTAAAAGTAAGGCGTTCATCGAGATAGAATCCTTCGGAAGACCAAGGAACTCTCCTCTTTCCACTCTCTACTCTCAACTTATTAAACCGTATGCTGACGGGCGGATCCTGTTGCAAGGCATCAGCCAACTTGCTGTATTCTTCATCGCCCAATAAAGAGCGGGTGTAATCTATGAAAGAAGCGGGTAAATTCATTTTCGTTTATTAGTTTTCGCAAATATCAAAAATATTTTGTCTCTTTGCAACTTTCTCGGATATTAACTACGTCTAATAGACAAAGAAACAATTTAAAATACTATTTATATGAAAAATTTTCTACTTGCATTGATGGTCGTACTGACCACTTGCACATTGGCTATTGCCCAAAATAAGAGTGTTGCTGCACAAGATTCCATTGGACAGATAAAAATCAGTGTAAAGAAAAGCAACAATGCGAATGCCAATAATACCGCTGTGACTGTGATTGGGGTAGATGTTACAGATGCTGATTCTGCCAAGGTCAACGCTGATTCATGCTGTGTGACTCATAGCAGCACCAGTTTCACAATTGATGATGATGATTTTCCATTCAAAAACTTCGGAACTGCCATTAGCGGTGGCATTCTCATATCCATCATTGCCATAATCGCGGTATTCGGATTTCCGGTATTCATTCTGTTTGTTATCTTCTTTTTCCGCTACAAGAACCGGAAAGCGCGTTATCGTCTTGCAGAACAGGCTATCGCGGCAGGCCAACCGCTGCCCGCGGATTTTATCCGAGAGAACAAGGCTGTAGACCAACGTTCGCAAGGTATCAAAAATACATTTACCGGTATCGGACTTTTTATCTTCCTATGGGCGATTACAGGCGAATTCGGAATCGGAGCAATCGGACTGTTAGTCACATTTATGGGTATCGGACAATGGATTATAGGTAGCAATCAGAAAAACAATCCGGATACATCCGATGCATGGATGCGCAATATCGGCTCCAAAGACAAAGAAGGCGATGAGCCGAATAAGGAAGAAAAGAACGAAGAAGAAAAAGAGAAATGAGCCAACTCAACGATATATCGTTAGTCGCACAGGTCGTGGTGTTCAAAAACACCAGGGCCTTCGACCAGTTGGTGCATAAATACCAGTCGCCTATCAGACGATTCTTCCTGAACCTGACTTGCGGTGACAGCGAATTGAGCGACGATTTGGCCCAAGACACCTTTATCAAAGCATATACCAATATCGCTTCTTTCCGAAACTTGTCAAGTTTCTCCACATGGCTGTATCGTATTGCGTACAATATTTTTTATGATTATATTCGCCGCCGCAAAGAGACAGCCGACTTGGATGCAAGGGAAATAGATGCAATCAGCAGTGTCGAGCAGGAGAATGTCGGTCAGAGAATGGATATCTACCAGTCGCTCAAGACTCTCAAAGAAGCGGAAAGAACCTGCGTCACGTTATTCTACATGGAAGATGCGAGTATCGACAAGATTGCAGGAATAACGGGAATGCCGGTAGGAACGGTGAAAAGCCATCTGTCACGTGGCAAGGAAAAAATAGCAACGTATTTAAAACAAAATGGTTATGAAAGAAGTAGACAATGATAAAATCTTGCGCAATTTCTTTACAGAAAACAAGCAGGATATAGCGGACAACGGATTCAGCCGCCGCGTTATGCGCCGCTTGCCCGACCGCAGCTATCGGTTGGCACGCCTCTGGAGCGCTTTCGTTGCGGCAGTTGCAACAGTACTTTTTATTTGGCTGGGTGGCTTGGAAGCTGCTTGGGGCACAATCAGAGAGGTATTTATCGGCATGATCAATCATGGCACTACAAGTCTTGACCCGAAATCAATGATTATCGCTGCTGTCGTCCTGCTATTCATGGCAACACGGAAAGTGGCTTCAATGGCATAGACATAATCAGGAGTATATATAAAATCCTTATTAATCCTTATTAGGCGTTCTGTCTGTTAAACAATGGTAAAATTACCCTTTCTCTCGGGCAGCCCCAAACTTAGATGTTGTATCTTTGTTGTCATGCAAACTAAAATTGAGAGAAAAGTTTTGAGACTATATCTATTTATTTTATCCCTGTTACTGTCCTTAGTACACGCTCAAGCGGATGTTATCGACAGTTTGATGGTACATGACAGAGACTCAATCGGATTAACAAGCGATTCCCTTGTTTTGAATTTCCTAAAAGAATCGGGAATACCTATATCTGAAAATAATAAGGTAAAACTTCTGAAAAGCGTACGGGAGAAGTTTGTCGACTTATTT
>CAKUYM010000046.1 GCA_934716785.1 uncultured Bacteroides sp.
ATGCCTCCTCCTTCAGTGCAGAACCATAGATTCTGTTTGTGGTCTATATATACACGGATTACCCAGTTGCTGCAAGGGGAAGCCGGATCTTCGGAATTGTTGCGGTAATTGCGCAGTTTACCCGTACCGGGGGTATAGCGCCATATACCGTCTCTTTTACTGGCGAGCCATAAATCTCCGTTTCTGTCTTCAATGATATCGTAAATGAAGATATGATTTAAAGCTTCCAATGCCTCGAATGAGTCGTCTTTAGGATTATATCGGCAGAATCCTGACAATGTACCCAAATAGATGCTACCGTCTTTGGTCTTGTAGATGGAATAGATATGGTCATTCGGGATGGAATACGGGTTAGTACGGTTGTGGCGGTAGTTTCGGGTCTTTCCGGTACGGATATCAAGGATATACAACCCTCTGGAGAAGCTGCCTATCCACAACTTTCCTTCATCATAAAGCAGTGCGTGGATATTGTGATAGCCCACTCCCGTGTTATTGTTTTCCGACAGGTAGTTTTTAAACTTTTGGGTACGCGGGTTGAATACATTCAGTCCGCCGTCTTCCGTGGCAATCCATATGTTTCCGTCCGGATCTTCACAAAACTGGCTGATAACATTTCCTGAAAGCGAGTTCTTCGTTCCGTTGGGATAATACCATTCAATATCTTTATGTTTGGGAGACAGGTAGCTTACCCCACTGAAATAAGTCCCTATCCAGATTCCTCCTTCCCTGTCTTGATAGCAGGCATAGATACTTTCTTTCTTATGATTGTCATCGGCAGGCATACATTCTCCCGTGGTGGTGTTGAATGTATAAAGTCCGTCGTCGGAACCGAGATAGAAAGAGTTGGCAGTGCGTTGAAACAGCGTACGGATACGCGGGATGGTAAGGGTATCTCCTTCACCGAAATAATAGCGGAATTGTCCTGTCTCTTTATTGAAACGGGCCAGTCCGCCGTACCATGTGCCTGCCCAAAGCACCCCTTGCGAACTTTCCATCAAGGAGATAATCTCATTGCAAGCAGGACGTCCGAAGGAATTTTCTTCGGATACGTATCCGGTGAAGTTATCCGTGCGCTGGTTATACTTTGCCAGTCCGTTGCGGGTTCCTATCCATATGGTGCCGAACGAATCATTGTAAACTACCCATATATGATTGTCCGGCAATGAATGCGGATCGGAGGAAGAGTGCAGATAATGTTTCAGTGTATCTTTCTTCTCATTGTAGACGAATAATCCGTTGGTTGTTCCGATCCATAGCTGTCCGTAGTCGTCGTAAGCTATGCCGAAGGCACTGTTGACGGTCGCTCCATCCTCCGTCTGCTTGTCGAATACGGTGAACTTCTCGTCAAATGAATCGAACAGATACAGCTTTTCCGTACTTGCTACCCAGATATGCCTGTTGTCCTGATGGCGGCAGATAGTTACTATATTCATATAACTGTTGCCGCCATTCTCCGAGGAATGTCCGTAGTTGGTAAATTCGATGCCGTTGAAACGATTCAGTCCGTCCTGTGTGGCGAACCACATATATCCGATACTGTCTTGCAGGATGCTGCGTACACAATTACCGGACAGTCCCGATCTTACATCATATTTTTTATAAATATTGGCGGTGGCAAGAGCTACTGATACAAGCAGGATACTTATGGATAATATGAACCGTTTCATCTCATATTTCTTATGGCAACATTATTTTACATCATCCCATGTATCGGTGCGGAACGGGAAAGCGCTCAGCCCGAAAGTGTTGCGCAAGGTGATATTTCCTACATAGTTGCGGAAGGAATAACGGACGGCTACCGGTTGGGCAACCTCCTCGCTCCATACTTCCACCGTGTTGGTGCGTCCTATGATTTTCGCTTTTGCCGGATAGAACTTCTTGTCGGCTCCGGCTATCTCGAATCCTTCCAATTGGGAGAAAGTGGGGAACAGTCCGGCAGGAGCATTATCGAATGTCACAATTGCTTTGTTGTCGGAGTAGTCTACTTTTTTCATGACCGGTCCGTTGGACGGCACTCGGCGGATGCCGTATGTCTTAACCAGTGCGAGTGTGGCCAATCGTAACCCCACGATATCCTTCTGTGGCGGATGAATGCAGAATTCGTCACCAATATCCGTCGTAGGTACCATACCGGAGTTGGGAATTGTTTCCAATGCTTTCATTTGCGCTTCACGCAGCAGGGCGGCATCTGTATCCCGACTGTTTTTATATTCGTAAGGAGCAATCTGTACATAGTAGAAAGGCATATCGGGCGCTTCCCACACATTTCTCCATAGTTGCACCATGGCAGTCATCATTGGCGCATAGAATTGGTAATTGGATATATTCGATTCTCCCTGATACCAAAGAAAACCGCGTGCCGTGAAGTTCTTTACGGGATACAACATTGAGTTGTACAAACATTCCAAGCGATGGTGCACATCTCGTTTTGTGCTTTTGGCAGCCTCTATATCCACACCTTCGATAGAGCTCAGTGTCTGTTCGTTCATCCATGCTTCGATTCCCGAACCGCCCCAACTGTTGATGACCAGACCGACAGGAAGGTGAAGGGTTTCCGTCAGTTGCCGTGCAAAGAAATAAGCTGCGGCACTGCAATCAATAGTCGTTTCGGGTGCGGACACTTCCCATTTATTGCCTTCGAAATCCGTGCGCCGTTCGGTATTCTTAGTCCTTGGGACGGTGATAAACCGGATTCGGTCACGATAGTTGACCGAATTCAAGAGAGTTTCGAGTGAGTTGTTGACGGGTTGTGCCGCATTTCCCATTATACGCATTTCCATATTCGACTGACCGGAGCAGATCCACACCTCTCCTATCAGGATATCCGAGAGAGTGACCGGCGTACCGTCACTGATTGTAATGGAGTAAGGTGTGTAACCACCGGCAGGTGTATCCACTTTCACCAACCACGTTCCATCTTTATCGACAGATGTCTGATAAGAACGGTTGTTCCATGAAGTGGTGACGGTCACTTTCTTGCCGTCTGCCCAGCCCCATAATTTGACGGAACTGTTTTGTTGAAGTACCATATGGTTTCCCATCATAGCGGGGAGTTTTATTTTGCCTTGTATGGGCGAAAGGAGTAAAAGCAATAAAATAGGAATCAGAAAATGTCTTTTCATACTATTATGGTTTTAATATATTAGATGCATTCGCATATCATATGTCAGGCAAAAATACAACGTATTTTTTAATATAGGATAAAAATCTTTAGTCATTTTCTGATAATAGCTGGTCGAAATATTAAAACATTATTTTTTCTTTTTATTCTCCGGTGAATTTTCTTAATTCGTGGCATCAATCGCCTAAACAGTATTATTAGATTGGTTAAATATACTATTTCTTTGCACTGTGAATATTTAACATCTAATTATTTTATTAAATCTGATAAAATGAAAAAGAAGCATTATCTATTATTATTAGTAGCTTCGCTCTTTTTACTGGTAGATGTCGCATGGGCACAGACATCCGTGACGGTAAGTGGAGTAGTGACTGATGAGAACGGGGAAACCCTGCCCGGTGTTTCAGTCCTCGAAGCAGGTACGACTAATGGTGTGCTGACCGACCTGAACGGGCATTACACCTTGAAAACAACTTCTGCAAAACCATCCATTTCTTTTAGCTACATTGGCTATGAAACGGCTACCATTCTGCTGAACGGACGTACCAAACTTGATGTACAGATGAAAGTGGAAACGAAAGTACTGGATGAGGTAGTAGTGGTTGGTTACGGTACACAGAAAAAGGTGAATCTGACCGGTTCCGTGACATCCATCAACTTCGCCGACCAGACGGAAGGTCGTCCTATCATGAGTGTCTCTTCCGCCCTTTCGGGATTGGCTGCCGGTATGAATGTTACACAAAGTTCGGGGCAGCCCGGTTCGGATGGAGCCACTATCCGGGTGCGTGGTAACGGTACTTTTAATACCAACTCCCCACTCGTGCTGGTAGACGGTATCGAATGGAGCATGGATAACGTGAACCCTAACGATATCGAAAGTATCTCCGTACTGAAAGACGCCGCTTCGACCGCCATTTACGGTACGCGTGCCGCCAACGGAGTAATCCTTATCACTACCAAGAACGGAAAGGGCAAGCCGCAAATCTCCTATTCTTATTCGGGAGTAGTGCAGATGCCTTACAACAAACTCTCTTTTGTCAGCGACTATGCCCGCTATATGGATTTGGTCAACGAGGCTTGCGACAATGTGGGTACTAAAAATATCTTCTCACAGGAAAGTATCGACCGTTGGCGCGCTGCTTCTGCCGACCCCAACGGGCTGAACGAATATGGAGTGCCCAACTATGTGGCTTATCCGAACACAGATTGGTTTGACGAAGTATTCGATACCGGTTTCTCACAGGAACACAACCTGTCCGTATCCGGCAGTTCGGATAAGGTGAAGTATATGCTTTCCTTAGGCTATCTTGACAATCAGGGAGTGATGAACCGCTGGAACCTTGACTCAAGTACACAGAAAGTGAACTTCCGCACCAACTTGGAGGCCAAGATTGTGGATTGGCTCACCGTCGGCACACGTCTTTACGGGCAAAAGCAGGATTATGGCATGGCTAATATCAGCAACGGCTTCAAATATCTGTATCAGACCACTCCGGGTGTATATCCGGGCGAACCTAACTATTGGGGACGTGCGGCACTGGCCAGTGAAGAATCTTCCAATGCCAATAATATCTTCGGTCAGATGGCGGGAGCTACCGGTTTTAATACCGCATGGCGTCTCAATGCTTCAATTTACGGAATCATCTCTCCCTACAAAGGACTTGAAATCGAAGGAACTTTCAACTATTCGCCCACTTTCACCGACAGATCCTCTTATAGCCGTCAAAATGGTTATTGGGACTATGTAACCGACCAGCGTGTCAGCGAGAGTGCTTTGGAGAACGCTTCCATTACCAATACAAGTGCACGGACTTGGCGGAAGAGCGCTGAAATACTGGTACGTTATAATACGACCATAAAGAAAGACCACGATTTGGGCGCATTGCTCGGATATTCTGCACAGGAGTATTACAGCAAGAGCTTCGCCGTGTCTCGTAAAGGAGCAACAGACTGGACACTGCACGAGTTGAGTACATACGAAACGTTGGTCAGCTCCTCCAGTGCGTCACCTGCCAAGTGGGGGCTTATCTCCTACTTCGGACGTGTCAATTACGGCTATAAGGGACGCTATCTGTTCGAGGCCAATCTTCGTGCCGATGCTTCCTCTCGTTTCGGCGTGAACCAGCGCTGGGGGTATTTCCCTTCCTTCTCCGGTGGATGGCGTATTTCGGAAGAGTCTTTCATGCAGTCTGCCAAAGACTATCTGTCTAACCTGAAGCTGCGTGCCTCTTGGGGAAAGACCGGTAATAACTCCACCGGTAACTACGATTGGCAGGCAAACTACTCCATCGGTAATGTGGTAGTCGACGGTGAAGGAACAAAGGGACTTATACGTAAGAAGTTGAGCAATGACAAGTTGCATTGGGAAAGCACTACCACTACTGACATCGGGCTTGACTTCGGTTTCTTCAACAGTCGCCTGACAGGTGAGATTGACTATTATAACAAATATACTTCAGACATTCTTTATCATCCCGAACTTTATCTGTCAATGGGTGTCGTTGAGTCTGCTCCCGCCAATTTGGGTGAAGTACGCAACCGTGGTATGGAATTCACTCTGAACTGGAACGACCGTATTGGAAAGGACTTTGAATATCGAGTAGGCATGAACTTCTCTTTCAATGCCAACAAGGTTATGAAGTTCAAAGGCAAGCTCCAGAAATACTGGACGTATGACGCCCAAGGTAACAAAGTGAGCTATGTCAACAACTTCAGCGATGTGGCCGAATCCGGTTTCAACGGATATATCTCCGAAGGTCGCCAACTGGGTGAAACGTATATGTATAAGGTATACAGAGGTTCCGGTGAAGGATATACCGGCGGTGCGGTTGATATCTATGCAGGTCCGAAAGACGGAATGATACGTACCAAAGAGGATATGGTATGGGTACAGGCAATGATTGATTCCGGCTATTCATTCGGTGGGATGAAAACGATAGCCAAAGACCAGCTTTGGTATGGTGATATTCTGTATGCTGATAGCAATGGTGATATGAATTACGGTGACACGAACGACCGTGATTTCTCCGGCCATACCAGTGTGCCTAAATTCAATTTAGGTCTCAACTGTGCGTTTTCTTACAAGAATATCGACTTCTCCATGTTGTGGTCAGGTGCTTTCGGCCATTACCTCAACTGGAATACGGATTATTATAACTCGACGCTCGTCAGCCATGGATATGGCATTATCGAGCACATTGCCGACGACCATTATTTCTTTGACCCTTCCAATCCGGAAGATTCGCGTACCAACCAGACCGGTAAATATCCCCGTCTGACATACGGAACGACCTATAACAACAGACTTCAAAGTGACTGGAACGAATACCGCGGTGATTATTTTAAATTGAAGAATATCCAAATCGGGTATACATTGCCGCAGCGCATCTCCACCAAGTTCTTTGTAAGCAAGCTCCGTGCTTTCGTGTCAATGGACAACATACTGACGATAACAAGCTATCCGGGACTTGATCCGGAAATAGGAACGGCAATCGGTTATCCGTTGATGCGTCAGGTCTCTTTTGGCGGACAGATTACCTTTTAACAACGTAGAATAAAAACAGAATCTGATATGAAAAAGATATTAATGATTTTAACAGTGGCTTTGGCCACCACTTCCTGCATGGATATTCTCGATGTGACTCCCGAGGACCAGACAGCGAGTGAGAATATGTGGACGACGGAAGAACTTGCCGACAAAGGGATGGCGGGTCTTTATTATCCGTTCTATGCCACACAGCTTTCCTCTACCCAGCTTCGCCGTGCCGACGGACTGAACCGGCAGGGTATCGAAGCATTGGGATTCGCTACCGATTATTATTCCAACAACTATCCGGTGGAATTGCTTTCGTTGGCCACTAAGCCTGCCAATGACTTTCAGGTGTGGTATGAGTGGAAATTCTGCTATACCATTATCCATGCCTGCAATGATGCGATTGCCAATCTCCATAAAGCAGGTATGTCAGCAAGCAAACTGGCGCGCTATCAGTGCGAAGCCCGCTTCCTTCGCGCTTGGGCCTACAGACGTTTGAACATGCTTTATCAGGGTGTGCCTGTTTATCTGGAACCTATCAACAATGAAGATTGTACCTTGGCACAGTCATCGGCAGATGAGGTATGGCAAGTGGTTTTGGATGACCTGACGTATTGTATAGATAACCCTGATTTCCCGGACAATACACTGAGTGAGAACTACGGCCGTCCTTCCAAAGGGGCTGCTTATGCATTGCGCGGCATGGTGTATATGTGGAAGAAGCAATATAAGGAAGCATGCAGTGACTTCAAGGCTGTTGAATCCTGTGGCTATGGTCTGTGGACAGGCGAGTATGCCGACTTCTTTAAATATGAGAACGAGAAGGACAAGGAAATGATTTTCCCGCTTCAATTCAGTGAGGAGACGGGCTACTGTGATAACATTCAGCAAATGACCGGCGCACGTGACACGTACGACGGATGGACGGAGATGAAGCCTTCCGCAGATTTTGTGGACTATTACAAGAATGCCGACGGATCGGACTTCAAATGGTCGGAAGTGCCCGGACTGGAAGACTGGGATTTGCTGACTCCGCAGCAGCGTGAAATCTTTTTCTGTCGCGACGGATTGGAGTCCATGTCTTCTCAAAAGACAGCGCTTATCAAGCGGGTGGGTGAAGACATCTATACGAAATATTATCTGAACAGCGGCAATGAGGCACGTATCAAAAAGGCGTATGACAACCGCGACCCGCGTTTGCAGCAGACGGTGGTCACTCCATATGTTCCGGTGGACTGCTACAAACCGAATTATGCCGGAGACGCCAATCAGATAGGCAAGCAGGCCCGCTGGCCGCTGAAAGCGCAAGGAACGAATGGCGGAGACTTCTGGTTGGATAAGCGTACTTCGGCCTTCTATTGCTATCGTAAGTACAACGAGTTCGAGAAAGGACGTCTTATCAGCCGTAGCCGTTGTCATACGGACTGGCCGTTGATCCGCTACACGGACGTGTTGTTGCAGTATGCGGAAGCATTGACGGAGACCGATGAGATTGGAGAAGCCATCCGTCTGGTAAACAAAGTGCGTGTCCGTGCCCACATGCCTGTGCTGACAGAGGGCGGAAGCGGCCCGTGTGCAGTGAGCGGAAAGGAAGACATGCTCGAAAGAGTGCGCTATGAACGCCGTGTGGAACTTTGCCTGGAGGGCATCGACTTCTTCGACGAGGTGCGTTGGGGAACCTATAAGGCAACCAAGTTCCAAGGAAAAGACGTGAACGGTGGCAAGTCATGGTGGGGTGATATGGTAGAATACAACTGGTATTATACCGATTATATGTGGCCGTGGACAGCTCCTATTTCTGAAACACAGAAGAATCCGAACTTGACAAAGCGTTCCGGCTGGGCTTATTAATCATAAAGAACTGAATTAAGGATGAAAAAGATATTTTTACTATTACTGATTTTCGTATCCGGCTGTACTGGTGCATTCGCGCAGCAGTTTGATTATGACAGGATAGCGCCTCATCCCCGGCTGTTATTGCCGAAGGGGGGCGAAGAAGCCATCAAGCAGACTATAGCAGAATATCCGTCATTGGCTGCCGTCCACCGGCGGATTATGAAACTCTGCGACCAGACACTTACGGAGCAGCCGGTGAAGCGCATTAAGGAAGGCAAGCGACTGTTGGAAGTTTCCCGCATTGCGCTGAAGCGCATCTACTACCTGTCTTATGCCTACCGCATGACGGGAGAAGTGAAATACGCCCGTCGCGCCGAGCAGGAGATGTTGGCTGTCAGCCATTTCACGGACTGGAATCCCACTCACTTCTTGGACGTGGGCGAGATGGTGATGGCATTGGCTATCGGCTATGACTGGTTGTATGATTCTTTACAGCCCGAAACCCGCAAGATAGTGCGCGAAGCTATCGTAGAAAAAGGGTTCGATGCAGCGAAGAATACTCGCCATGCCTGGTTCTATACAGCAAAGAACAACTGGAACTCTGTATGCAACAGCGGCTTGGTATATGGCGCATTGGCTCTCTTTGAAGAAATACCCGAAATATCGAAAGGGATTATCGAGAAGTGCATGGAGACAAATCCGAAAGCGATGGTAGGATATGGTCCCGATGGCGGTTATCCCGAAGGATTCGGTTATTGGGGGTACGGAACAAGTTTTCAGGTAATGCTCATTGCTGCGCTCGAAAGTGCTTTCGGCACAGACAATGGGCTCTCCCAAGCCCCCGGTTTCATGAATTCCGCCCGTTTCATGCAGTACATGACGGCTCCGAGCGGCGATTGTTTCTGTTTCTCGGATTCTCCCGTCGAGGCAGAATGCAATATGATGATGTTCTGGTTTGCCGGTCAGATGAAAGACCTTTCGTTGTTGTGGATCGAACGCCAGTATCTCGAACAGCCGGAGGTACGGTTTGCCGAAGACAGATTGCTGCCTTGCCTGATGATATTCTGCTCCCGGCTTGATATGAAGAACATCCGCCGGCCGAAGTCTGACTTCTGGTTCAACCGTGGAGATACGCCTGTGTTTATTTATCGGGGCGGATGGGATAGCAAGAAAGATACATATCTGGGAGTGAAAGGCGGCTCGCCTTCCACATCGCATGCGCACATGGATGCCGGTTCGTTTGTCTTTGAGCGGGATGGCGTGCGCTGGGCGATGGACTTGGGTATGCAGAGCTATATCACTCTCGAAAGCAAAGGAGTGGATTTGTGGAACATGTCGCAGGACGGACAGCGTTGGGATGTATTCCGATTGAGCAACATAGCACATGGCACGCTGACGATAAACGGCGAGCGGCATCTTGTAGACAGCTATGCTCCGATTACCCGTACTTTCGAATCAAAGAAGCAGAAAGGAGCGGAAGTGGATCTGACGAGCGTATTTGCCAATAGCGTGAATAAGGCGGTTCGTACCGTGATGCTGGACAAGAGAGATAATCTGGAGGTGACAGACCGTCTGGAAACAGGCGATAAAGAAGCTGCCGTATCTTGGATTATGGTAACTCCGGCAGATGCCAAGATTACAGGCAAGAACCGCATTGAGCTGACGAAGGACGGCAAACGGATGCTGTTGGTGGCCGATGCGGATACGGAAGTGAAGATGAATATATGGTCGAATGTTCCTCCGCATGAATATGATTTCAGCAATCCGGGAACACTCCGTGTGGGATTTGAAACCGTGATTCCCGCCCGTCACTCCTCACAACTGAAAGTGCGGCTCATTCCTCTGAAGTAATACAATACAAATAAATTCAATTCATTGAACTATGAAAACGATTCTTTTTAAGACAATTATTATAGCTTTCTTCATCGGAATGGTCACTGGTTGTTCCGATGAAGATGAGAATAGATTCCGTCCGGGTTCTACCCATGAGAAACCGACTCCGACGGAGCCGGAAGGCGGACTGGATTTCTCCAAACTGACTGCGGATAACCATCCCCGTCTGTTGATGGACGCTGAGGCTTTCAACGCACTGAAAGCTAAAGTAAACGCAGGGACGAGCGCCAATCTGACTTTGCTTCATAACACCATCATGGGCGTATGCAACAGCAAAGGTATGAGTGCGACAGAGCTTGCCTATAAGTTGGATGCCAGCAACAAACGTATCCTCGACGTGTCTCGCGAAGCCTTGTTGCGTATCTTCACCTGCGCGTATGCCTACCGCATGACGGGAGATGCCAAATATCTGACGAAAGCGGAAAAGGATATGAATACAGTCTGTGACTTCCCCGATTGGAACGCCAAACGCCATTTTCTTGATGTAGGCGAGATGGCAACGGCTGTTGCCTTCGGCTATGACTGGCTTTACAATGAACTTAGCGAAGCAACCCGGACGAAAGCCGCCAATGCCATGCTGAAGTTTGCTTTCCAACAGGCACAAGAGAAGAACTGGAACTTGAACTTCTATGCAGCGACCAACAACTGGAACCAGGTCTGCAACGGCGGATTGGTCTGCGCGGCATTAGCCTCTTACGAGAACAATCCTTCGGAAGCAAAAGATATGATTGAAAAAGCCTTGGAATCCAACAAGGCTGCCTTGGAGGTGATGTACTCTCCCGATGGTAATTATCCCGAAGGCAGCGGTTATTGGTGTTACGGAACGCTTTATCAGGTGCTGATGCTTGCTGCCCTTGACAGTACGCTGGGCACTGACAACGGTCTTTCCTCTACTCCGGGATTCTCTAAAACGGCCGAATATATGCTGTATATGACAGGGCTTAATAGCAAGTTCTTCAACTACTCGGACTGTGCTCCTTCTTCCACGGCGGCACTGGCCTCATGGTGGTTTGCCGATAAATACAACAATCCGTCATTGCTGTATAACGAGTTGAAGATGCTGAAGAACGGTGAATACGCTTCCTGTTCCGAGAACCGCCTGCTGCCTATGATTATGGCTTTTGCCAATAATCTGAATTTGGATGCCATCTCCGCTCCTTCCAACAAGCTATGGAGTGGAAAGGGAGAGACTCCGGTTGTGATGGTGCATACAGACTGGACATACACCGATACGGACAAATATCTTGGCATTAAAGGCGGTAAGGCAGGTACGAGCCACGGACACATGGATGCCGGTTCGTTTGTGTATGACGCGTATGGAGTACGTTGGTCCATGGATTTCGGATTGCAAAGTTATACAACGCTCGAATCTAAGCTGTCAGCCTTGGGCGGTAACCTTTGGGATATGGGACAGAATTCGATGCGCTGGGATGTATTCCGACTGAATAACTTGAATCATAGCACAATCTCAATCAATGACGCTCGTCACCGTGTCGATGGTGTGGCAACTTTGACCGCCACGATCAATTCGGCTACCGAGTTGGGAGCGACTTTCGACCTGACTGATGTACTGTCCGACCAAGCTGCGTCCGCTACCCGCACGGTGAAGATCGTGAACGACCGTGATTTGGTAGTGATGGATGAAGTAAAGGCGCGCACGGATAAATCAGCCAAAGTACGCTGGTGCATGGTGACTCCTGCCGTGCCGACTATAGAATCGAACCGGATCGTACTGACGCAGGGCAGCAAAGTGATGTATCTTACAGTTAGCGGAACCGTGAAGCCGGTTTATAAAGAATGGAGCACAACGAGTGCAAACTCTTATGACCAAGCTAATCCGGGCACTTATATGGTGGGCTTTGAGGCAACTGTCACGGCCAATCAGACCGCTTCGTTTACCACTACCCTCACTCCTAAACAAAATTGACAGAACTCATGAGAATTTTATTAGTATCTATACTTGGGTTATTGACATTGGCTTCCTGCTCTAAGCAGGAGCCGATGGAAACATTGATTGCCCGTGTGTTTTCCGTTGCCGAACAGCAATACATAAGCATGGATACCCGTCTGACGGAAAAGACGCTGCCTCGCACGCTCTCTGCCGACGGTGAGTTCGTGCCTTCGAATATCTATTGGTGGTGCAGCGGGTTCTACCCCGGTTCTCTGTGGTATATCTATGAATATACGGGTAATGAAAAGGTGAAGGAACTTGCCGAAAAGAATACACTGAAACTGGATTCCATACAATACGTGACACGCGACCATGATGTGGGCTTCCAATTGAATTGCAGCTATGGCAATGCTTTCCGTCTGACCGGTAACAATGCCTACAAGCAGGTGCTCTATCAGGGAGCTAAGTCCCTGTCCACCCGTTTCAGTCCCATTACCGGAGTGATTCGCAGTTGGGACTTTGTCCGCAAGGGACGCGACTGGAAGTATCCGGTGATAATAGACAATATGATGAATCTGGAACTGCTGCTGTCCATGTCGAAAGCCTATGCCGACGACTTCCTGCAACACATAGCCTGTACGCATGCCAATACAACCATCCTGCATCATTTCAGAGATGATTACTCCACTTATCATCTGGTGGACTATGATCCCGAAACCGGGCAGGTGCGCAGCAGAGAGACAGTGCAGGGATTCTCGGATGATTCTTCGTGGAGTCGCGGGCAGGCGTGGGCTTTATATAGCTACACGATGATGTTTCGTCTGACCGGTTACCAGAATTATCTGCTGCAAGCCGGACACATTGCTGATATGTTGCTCCGCCGCTTGCCTGATGACGGCATTCCTTACTGGGACTTCGATGCTCCGACAGACAGCTTGGCTTATCGGGATGCTTCCGCCGGTGCCATCATGGCCTCCGCCTTTATAGAGCTAAGCCGTTATATCCCCGGTGCGGAAGCGAAAGATGCTTATCTTGCCATGGCCGAAAAGCAGCTCCGCACATTATCTTCACCGGAATATCTGGCAGCTTCCGGCACTAACGGGAATTTCATCTTGAAGCACAGCGTCGGTGCACTGCCCGACAAGAGCGAAGTGGATGTCCCTTTGACCTATGCCGATTATTATTTCTTAGAAGCATTGCTGCGGTACAAGAATCTACAAAAATAAAACTAATACATATTGATTATGAAGAATTTACATATAAAAATGGCACTTGTCTTCATGCTGATGCTGACAATAGCCTCCTGTTCGGACAAGGATGACTCGGCTCCGCGCGTTATTCCCACTATGTCTTTGAATGTTTCGGAGATTGTGGACAATACGGCTGTGATTACTTCCGAACAGCTCACAGGAACTACTTTCGGGGCTAAAGTGATTGAGTATTATCCGGTGGCCGATATCGGCTTCGACTATAATATCGAGGTGAAGCTGGTAAAATTCGTCGAAGAGAACGGAGTGCCTGCATCTCTGCCCTACACTCACAAGATAGAGGAAGGGTTAAAGCCGGGAGTCAATTATATCAGTGCCATAATCGCCTACAATGCCGAAGGGCGTGCGGTATGTTCCGCTTTTCAAACATGGAAGGCGGCAGGAACGGAAGGCGCATGGAGTGACGGTGGTTCTGCCGGCGATTTGGATGATAACAAATGGTAAAGGAAGGATGTAACCCAAAAGAATTAAATGGTATGAAAAAGATAATATTTGCAATAAGTGCGATGGCTTTGCTAATGGCAAGTTGCACACAGGACGAGATTATCTCGTCTGACAATGGTAAGGAACCGGCAGCAGAAGGTTCACGTCTGACTTTGGTAGGGCTTTCGTCTCCTCAGACGCGTGTATCTATCGGCGATAAGGCCGGTGATGTGTATCCGGTAATATGGAGTGAGGGCGATGCCTTGGGTGTTTTTTCACGCACGGCAGGAACGGATATCAATAATGTGCAGTCTTTCTTGAGCGATGAGTCTATCGGGCAAAGTATCGGTACTTTTACCTCAGACGATGTGAAGATGGCCGAAAACGGTGCCACGGAACTTCTTATTTATTATCCTTATCGGGCAAATACGGTATTGGCCGAATCCGATAATAAGATCGCGTCCTCTCTTGCCGTTGAGCAGGAGCAGAGCCGACCGAGCGACAGCCATCATATCGGGAAGTACGGCTTCGCCTATGCCAAGGCAACGGTCAGCGGTCCGGGAAAGTTTGCCAAGTTTACGTTAAAACATGCGATGGCATATGTGAAGTTCAGCATTTCCTCTCAAAAACTTTCCACCTATAAGTTGAAAAGTGTTTCTCTTTACGATAAGGATGCGAAGACTCCGCTCTCCGGCACATTTACTGCCGATTTGGATACGGACGAATTGGGATTCGCAACAGCGGGGACGAAACCGTATGCCACTGTTTCTGTGACAACTCCCGAATTGCTCGCTTCTGCACAAGAGGTATATCTGACTACCTTTCCGGCAGATTTGACAGGTAAGCCGGTATATATCGTCGTCACTCTGGAGAACGACCAGCAAACTGTAACGATTCCTATTCTAAGGGAAGGAAAGGTGCTGAAGGCAAATGCGGTCAATACGATTGCTATCAATGATTTGAAACTTTCGGATAACTCCTGTGAGTGGTATGAGCCGGTAGAGACACGTCTGCTGGTAGGAGGATGGGCTTATGGCGAGTCCAACTGTGTGATGACGAATACCTCAACGGCAGGTGTGGATAACGTGATAAGCGTGAAAGCGCGCGGTAAGTTTATGGAAGTGGAAGAACCTAAATATGCCAAGACTATTCTTAATTGCGATTTGGGTAATGGGAATAAAATGGTTCGGGTAAACGGCTCTGCAACAGACCTTACTCCTGTAAATGGTGATTATACGATTACGGTAACGGGAGTTCAAACATACGCCGGACTACCCGGTGGTTGCGGTCAGGTGGCTATCTATGGAGCGGATCAGACGACTGTTATCTGGAGTTTTATTATCTGGATGACTCCTACTCCGGCAGAACACACTTATGGTAATACAGGATACGTAGTGCAGGATCGTAACTTAGGTACTTATATGACGGGAGAAGGCGATAATTGGAAGCAAAATGGTGTTTACTTCCAGTGGGGACGTCCTATACCGATCGGCTGGTCGGGGAGTGTAGGTACTAATATGCCAACCCAAGCCACCGATGTTCGTTTCTCTATAGAGAATCCTCGTACGTTGCTGTATACCAATGGAGTGGATAATACAAAATCCGACTGGTATCTGGGTGCATGGACCGGTGCGCGTACTGACCGTAAAGATGACTTCTGGGGTAATCCGAACGAATCGAACACTTATCTCAATCCTTCTGACGGTCATAAATCTATTTATGATCCTTGTCCGAAAGGCTACCGGGTGGTATCTCCCCGCGTATTGGATGAGATAGAACAGAAAGGGGAATTTGTGAAGCAGAGCGCCACTGCGGTATTTAAATATTGCTATGACGGTACGAATTACGCTTATTGGCCGTTGGCGGGTTGTAAGTGGGGTTCTAACGGTGGTAATAATGGTAATAATACCGGGCTGGATGCCAGCAAGGGTGCTGCTTGTTATTGGTCTAACTCATCGGCAAGCAGTTATGGAAATGACAAGGATCAGGGAGCTACTTCTCTGTATTATAAAGTTTCCGGAAAGACGTGGACTCATTCATCCGGTCGTTCTCATGCTTTCTCAGTACGTTGTATGAAGGATACGGAGAACCGCTAATCTTGCAGAGATTATAATAATAAAATTCCCCACTATATGGGTGGTCCTGTTTTGAATGCAGGGCCTTCCCTGATAGTGGGGATTATTGTATATATTGTTTTAGAACTGTTTTGATGAGATAGGCATTATCCTATCAGATTCCTTGCTCTTTCCAGTGCTACATTGATATTGGGGCAGATGTTCTCTTTTCCTAATAACTCATAGAAACCGGATTTCTCCAATACGTGGTGTACTTTATCATTGACTCCGGAGAGGATGACGGTAATCTTCTCTTTTTGTGACATCTCGCAGAGCACAGTCAGGTTGTGGATACCGGTAGAATCGATAAACGGAACTTTCCTCATGCGGATGATGCGTACTTTCGGGCGGTCGCCCAGTTGCGCCATTGTTTCTTCAAACTTGGTAGCGATACCGAAGAAATAAGGACCGTTGATTTCGTACACCTCTACACCTTCCGGAATCATCAGGTGCTCTTCGTGTACGGTGATATCGGATTCTTTGTTCGGGTCTATTTCATCCGTGATAACGGAGATTTCGGTTGTCTCCATGACACGTTTCATGAACAGTACGCAGGCAATGACTAATCCCACTTCGATGGCAACCGTCAGGTCGAAGATCACTGTCAGGAAGAAGGTGATAAGCAGAACGGTGACGTCTGATTTCGGGTTCTTCAGCAGAGCCTTGAACACGCGCCAGCCACTCATGTTGTAGGACACGATAACCAATACTCCGGCGAGGCATGCCATCGGGATGTATTGTGCCAACGGCATTAGGAAAAGCAGAATCAGAAGCAGGACTACTGCATGGATAACTCCTGCTATCGGTGTCTTGCCACCGTTGTTGATGTTCGTCATGGTGCGGGCAATGGCTCCGGTAGCGGGAATTCCTCCGAAAAGAGGAGCAACGATATTGGCTGCACCTTGTGCGATAAGTTCTGTGTTGGAGTCGTGGCGGTCGCCTATCACACCATCGGCTACTGTAGCCGAAAGCAGTGACTCGATAGCTCCCAATACGGCGATGGTGATGGCAACCGGAAACAGTTCTCTGATAGCTTCCCAGTTCAAAGCCGGCACAACGGCATCAGGCAATTCGGACTTGATGGTGAAACGGTCGCCGATGGTTTGAATGCAGTCGATCCCGCCGAAAGTCTTCATCAGATAAACGGCAGCCGTGACAACGACAATCGCTATCAGTGAGCCGGGAATCTTCTTGGAGAACTTGGGAGTGATGGCAATGATGATGATGCTGACAAAGCTGACGATGGTGTTCCACCAATTGACCGTGTCGAAATGACGGAAATAAATCATCCACTTTCCGACAAAATCTCCCGGCACTTTTTCGCCACCGAAAGACAGGCCGAAGATGTCGGCAATCTGTGTGGTGAAGATGGTGACGGCAATACCGCTGGTAAATCCCACAATGATGGGGTAAGGGATGAATTTGATGACTGCCCCGAGCTTGAACACTCCTAACAATACGAGAATTATACCCGCCATAAGAGTGGCTACAATCAGTCCGGCTTCGCCATACTGCTGGATGATGCCATAGATGATGACGATGAATGCTCCGGTGGGTCCGCCAATCTGGACCTTGCTGCCTCCCATCAGGGAGATGATAAATCCGGCGATAATGGCGGTGATAATACCTTTCTCAGGCGATACTCCCGAGGCGATACCGAAGGCGATAGCCAATGGAAGAGCCACGATACCTACGATGATACCGGCCATCAGATCCGCCATAAACGTTTCTTTTGAATAATTTTTTAGACAAGAAACCAGTTTTGGTTTAAATTCAAATAGTTTCATTTTTATAAGTTGTTATACGTGTGATCTGCCCTTTTGCAAAGTAGAGGTTGCAAAATTATATAAAATAATCGAAATAATTATGTTGTGCAGCATATTATTTGCCTGTTGATAGATTTTATCAATATATAGATAGTTTTTATTCATAAAGAAAAGACCGGTTTCTGTGAACAAATCGTTTATATTTGCGTTATAAACAGTACGGCAAGTTACTGTTGGAATCACCAATTTAAAATATATAAGATTATGGCTAAGAGCATTAAAGGAACTCAGACAGAGAAGAATCTGCTGACTTCATTCGCAGGAGAATCACAGGCAAGAATGCGTTATACTTATTTCGCAAGTGTGGCAAAAAAAGAAGGTTACGAACAGATTTCTGCAATTTTCACGGAAACAGCCGATCAGGAGAAAGAACATGCGAAACGTATGTTTAAATTCCTCGAAGGCGGTATGGTAGAGATCACCGCAAGCTATCCGGCAGGTGTAATCGGCACTACTCTCGAAAATCTTCGTGCAGCAGCGGCCGGTGAGCATGAAGAGTGGGCATTGGATTATCCTCATTTTGCAGATGTGGCAGAACAGGAAGGCTTTCCGATGATTGCCGCTATGTATCGCAACATAGCTGTTGCTGAAAAAGGACACGAAGAAAGATACTTGGCTTTCGTAAACAATATCGAGAATATGACCGTATTCGCCAAAGAAGGCGAAGTGGTATGGCAATGCCGTAACTGCGGTTATATCACCATCGGCAAGGAAGCTCCCGAAGTTTGCCCGGCTTGTCTGCATCCGCAAGCATACTTTGAGGTGAAGAAAGAGAATTATTAACGAAAGAGGACAGGCTGGATATCGGCAGGATTCTGAAGATTGAATTCAGGGGCAGCAGATAGCAGGAATGAGTAAGGCTCTGTGCAGATGAACTTGTTTAGCTCCGCACAGGCATATATTTAGTCCTTCTTTCCAAGGTATCTGTTCCTCCGGATGCATAAATTTATTCGTCTGACTATAGTCTACCTTTCGTCTAACTATAGTGTTTCTTTCGTCTGACTATAGTCAGACGAATAAACAACTACAGTCAGACGAATAAATTTATGCATGTTGAAGAATACTTGCTGGCGGATAAAATATTAAATTATCGCAAGAAAATTCATAGTTTCACATGAGTTTGAAA
>CAKUYM010000047.1 GCA_934716785.1 uncultured Bacteroides sp.
GGAAATATATTTCACAAACCGTAAAGCGAATATTATATTAACTCCGAAAGGAAATGCATCAGGAATTGATCCTGTTATCATGGAAGTGGAACAAGTCGGTGGAGCTTATATATTAGATGCCCAAGAAGAGGATGTTACTGTGGATGAAGCTACAGGAGCTATAACCTTCACCGAGAATACGGGGAATAGTAACTGCCGCTATTATGTTAATAAAGAACGCAAACTTACCATTCATGAATGGCATTTCTCCACTTTAAACGTAGATGAGAACCGCTGCTTGAACATGAACTGTGTAGCTCCCCCAAAACCGAGTTGGAACTTTTGGTTAGGCGTAGGAGCCAATCCTTGGACATTCAAGTATCGTGGCGGTACACTAAATGACAATTCAACTTGTACCCCATTCGATATGAATCAACTAAGGGCATTGAAAGTAGAGCATAATTATGTTAATGAGAATGCCAAGACAGAAGCCAATATTAAAGTTTTCATCAAACTTGAAGGAGATACTGAATGGATAAACATAATCACTACTCCGACCTATGAAAATTTGTTTGAGACATTAGGCTTAGACGGAAATATTCCATACTTCGGCTTTATAAACGGAAGTGGAGGCAAAAAAGGCACAATGACTATCACTTCATACGAGGTTACCAATATTGAATAACATTGAAAATAAAATTTTATGAAACGGAATATAAATAGTAAAATCAATTGGCGTATCTATATGGGTACGTTGATTATACTGTTTTCATGGTTTACCCAGTCCTGCAAAGACGACGAGACTATGAAATGGGTAGATTTGCGTTATAAGACCAACGACAGTTATACGATCTCCTCCGATGGCAGACAGACTGTAGATATCCAAGTGAAATCCACTGAGCCATGGATTGTTTACAGTAATCATAGCGACTGGTGTACCATTTCACCTGACCAAGGTAAGGCTAATGAACTATATGACGTACAAATCACTTATAAGCCCAATACCGAATTGGATGACCGTACAGATACCATCACTATCAAAAGTGATTACTGGATTGGCAAAGAGATCGCTGTTGTCCAAAAGGGGATTGCTTATATGACACTGGAGGATAATCTGGACTTTTTCCTTGGCAAAGAAGAAAACAGTATAAGAACATTTAAAGTAAAATCCAACCAGAAATGGAGTACAGCCGTCACCGAAGGCAATAAATGGCTCTCTATCACAGCTGGTGAGACCGGTGAGGCAGACGGAGATGTAACCGTCCAATGTAAAGTCAATAAG
This sequence comes from uncultured Bacteroides sp., assembly GCA_934716785.1. Classification (GTDB taxonomy): domain Bacteria; phylum Bacteroidota; class Bacteroidia; order Bacteroidales; family Bacteroidaceae; genus Bacteroides. The sequence goes on from CAKUYM010000047.1 coordinate 1,262, forward strand.
GGTGAAAAAAGATATGGCAAAATCGTAGTGTATGACCGACATGGCATAGCCACCGCCGAAGTAACTTGTACCCAAGATGGCGTACAGCTTGATCCGGAAAGTACTTCGCTTCGCACCGAGCATACAGCACATGAAATCATTCTTCATGTAGTTGCAAATACGGAATGGACTGTCACTAAGGATAACGTAGATGCTGAATGGTATTCATTTGAGCAAACAGAGTTTGAGGGAACGCAGGATTTAGTTATTCGGTTGGATGCCAATACGGGCACTTCAGTTTTGAAAACGACATTTACCTTATCCACCAAGGCAGCAGAAGGCATTACTCCGGTCACTCGTACCATCACACTGAAACAGGCCAATGAAGCAACAGCTATACGACATGAATTTGATGACCCTAATAACTGGACCATCAACAGTGGAACCAGCATGATAGACGGAGACCTGACATGTATCGCAGCACGTGTATCTCGCGACAACTTTGCTCCGGGGTACTATTCGTTCCGTATCAAATCTATGACCGATGATGCACACTCTACCATATTCTTCACCTATGGTTCAAAAGAAATCAGATGGCACATGAACATGGGTACAGGAAAGACCAATTACAGTACCACACCTTGGACACCTGTAATTGAGAGGAATAAGACATTCGACAAGAGTTTAAAGTCGTATACTTTAGGACTTAATCTCATACCAAGCACTACTGCTGGCTTGATGAAAATAGAATGGTATTTGGACGGTGTGCTAATGGATAGCTATGATAATGAAAATGGAGTATCATTCGATTATGCTTCTGCATTTGTATATATCGGTGCCAATACCGGAACAGTAGTCTATGATTGGTGGGAATATACTGCTCCAATCAATTGGGGAGACGAATAATTGCAAACAACTAAAGAACTAAAAATGAAAATACTATTACCTGCATTATTTACAATGATAACCATCTTCTGTATGGGTTGTGATGATAGTGGCACCTCAACCACCGAAAAGGCGGAAGCCAAAATTGTACAATTTACTCTGCAATGTGGAGGAACCAATTATCGGGGAAACATAAATGAAAATGACAAAATAATCCGTATCAGTGGCATTACAAGCCGGGCTGCAATTACTGGGGTCAGATATCAATTATCAGGGGAGGCTACCATCTCCCCTGCCCCACAGGAAACAGAACGTTGGGAAAGAGAGCAACGGTTCACTGTAACAAGCAGTGATAACCAAACAGCGAAATACATAGTCTTATTGCCTGAACTACAAGATGAGATTGAACCCGAACCGGTATCTAACAAAGTAGTTATCGGATATCTGCCAGCCAGCGACTGGGAATATAACACTCAATTTGACCATATACATTGGGAGTATCTGACACATATTAATGTCAGCTTTGCATTAGCAAAGTCTAATGGAACATTAAATACTTCCAAAGTGACAGCTAATATCGGGCAGATTCGTGACAAAGCACATACAAAAGATGTAAAGGTTTTGATCTCAATCGCTAAAAATACCGTAGGTGAATTTACAGCAGCCATAAATAATGAGGATTCCCGAAATATATTGGCAACCAACATCATACAGTATGTCAGGGACAATCAGCTTGATGGATTCGACATTGACTATGAGGAGTACGACAACTGGGATACCAATTTCCCATCACTCCTTGCTTTTATACAAACATTGCACGCCACTAAAGATGAGAACATGCTGATGACCTGTGCCGTAGGCAGTCGATGGCTAAATTACACCAAAGAATGGCAACAATATTTTGACTATATCAACCTAATGAGTTATGACAAGGGAAGTTTTACCACTACTCCTGCACAGCACTCTTCTTACGATGATTTTGTCAAAGACTTAGCCTACTGGCAGGACACCAATGAAACTCCGAAAGAAAAAATCGTAGGCGGACTTCCGTTTTACGGATATTCTTGGGACGAAGAAGTACAAAAAGATGAAGTAAGAGCAGTGCGCTACCATGGAATTCTGGAGCATTTTGGGAAAAAGGCAAGTGTAGCCGACAGCGATGTACAAAGTCGGACTTACTATAATGGACGTCCTACTATCCGCCAGAAATGTCAATATGTGATGGACAATGATTTCGGAGGGGTCATGATTTGGCAATTGTTTCAGGATGCTCATGAGGAAGAGTGGAAACTCATTAATATAGTGGGTGAAGTGATGGCTATAAATAAATAAGGAGAGAAGTAGCTTATTTTTTCCGTAAGATAATACTATAAAGGGATGGCATAGCCATCCCTTTATAGTACACAAGCAACTATCTCCATTTCAATATTTTATTGAGGTTTACACTTTCACGAACTCTCATACTAACTTATGAGTTCTTGAATAAGTAATGCATTTACTGATACTACAGAAAGATAAGATTAATAAAAATGATAGTAGTCCATGCTTGTCTTTAATTATTAGAATAATACGGCAATGCCTTCTTTCCTTGAATATTGAGAGAATAAAAAAGTTAAATCTTTGGCCAAGGAGACGAATATGTTGTACATCTCCAATAAGTAACGTACATTTGTCCACGAACGGCAACAATACAAAAATATTAAAGATATGAACGCTGATTTCATACAAATAGCCAATTATGCTTCCAAAGCTCCTTCGGGACATAATACACAACCTTGGAAGTTTCATATTACGGACAGTACCATCACCATTGTCCCCAACTTAGAAGTTGCGCTATCTGTCGTTGATGGTAACAATCGGGAGCTATATATCAGCTTAGGATGTGCTGTTGAGAACGTGTGCATCGCAGCCGACCATTTTGGTTACACCACTCATATCATAGAATGCAGTATAGAAGCTATAATTATTGAATTAACCCAACCCCTGAGTGATCTCACAATTGAGGATTCCCTATTCCATCAAATTGAAAAACGGCAGACAAACCGCAGTATCTATAATGGTCGTAAAATATCTGATGGGACTCTACAACAACTTCAATCCATTCCGAAAGAAGATGGTGTCCAATTCTACTTTACCAAAATAGGTACGCCGCTTGCTGAAACAATAACCGGGTACATCATGAAAGGGAATGAAATTCAAATGGCAGACCCTGCTTTCAAGAACGAATTGTTTTCGTGGATGAGATTCAATAAGAAACAAGTTGAAGCTACAGGGGATGGACTAAGCTATTCGGTTTTCGGAAATCCGCCACTCCCCCAACTATTAGCACGCCCCATAGTCAGTTTATTTTTAACCCCCAATGCACAAAACAAATCGGATAAAAAGAAAATATATTCCTCTTCACATCTTGTCGTGTACACCACACAACAAGATACACTCAAAGAATGGATTAACTTGGGACGAACTCTCCAACGCTTCCTATTAAAAGCAACCGAGATCGGAGTTTCTTATGCTTTTCTTAATCAGCCGTGCGAGATTGCGACATTAGCTTCCGACTTACAAAAGAAGTTACCTGTCAATAAGGAACACCCGACATTGATAATAAGAATTGGCTATGCAGAGCAAGTTCCTTATTCTCCCCGTAAGAAGGTTGAAGCATTGCTGATCTAATATTTCTTATCATATTCCCGATTAGTCCACTTCTATAAAACAATATAGAGCCGCCATACATTGCATATATAAACTAAAAGAGCTATTTTTGTGAATCGAAGAGTAATCCTTACAGCCGTAATGATTACGACCGTAAGGATTGAAAGATAAGCAACAGTTTCGAACCTTTAATATAGTGATTTAACTCGATTAACCGGAAAGATTATGAAGTTTTATAATAGAGAAAAAGAATTAGACGCATTGAATAAGGTAAGGGAACTTGCTTTCAACAAGCACTCCATGTTTACCGTGCTGACCGGCAGACGCAGGATCGGGAAGACTCTTCTAATAAAAAAGAGTTGCGACAGTACACCTACTGTCTACCTGTTTGTATCCAGGAGCAATGAAGCCGCTTTGTGCCGGAGCTATACTGACGAGATCAGAACTGCACTGAATATTTTCGTTCCGGAGGGAGTAAATACATTTGCGGACATTTTTCAATTCCTAATGGATACCGGTACACGTATGAAATTCAATCTGGTAATAGATGAGTTTCAAGAATTCTTTTTTATCAATCCGGAAATTTACAGCAAGATGCAAAACATCTGGGATGAATACCGCTTGAAGTCCAATGTCAACTTAGTAGTCAGCGGATCGGTGTACACCTTGATAACAAAGATTTTCAAAGATGAAAAGGGACCTCTATTCGACCGTGCAGACCGAATCTTAAACCTTATGCCTTTCACTACATCAGTTTTGAAAGAGATTCTGATTGAGTATGCCGGACACTACTCCAACGAGGAGCTATTGGGCCTCTACACATTCACCGGCGGCATTCCCAAATATGTCGAGATGGTTATAGACAACGGAGATTATTCAATCCCCGGAATGATCAATTTTATGGTAGCGCAAGATTCTCCCTTCCTCACAGAAGGGAAAAACCTGCTTATTCAAGAGTTCGGCAAGCAATATGGCAACTACTTTTCAATACTTACATTTATAGCCAACGGCAATACAACCATTCCTGAAATGGAGAGCATGATGGGTAACATAACTCTGTCCGGACAAATGAAACGCTTGGAAGAAGATTATGAAATTATCAGAAAGACACGTCCGATCTTTTCCAAGGATACCACAAAGAATGTCAGATATGAAATATCGGACATGTTTTTGCGATTTTGGTTCCGTTACTTCATTAAATATCAGAAACTGATCGAATTACAGAACTATAAAGTTTTAAGCGAAATCATCATAAATGATTTTCCGACCTATTCCGGTGAGACATTGGAAATGTATTTCCGTCAGAAAATGCTCGAAAGCCAAGAGTTCATTGACATCGGTTCATGGTGGGCAGGGAAGAATCACTCCGATCAAAATGAGATTGACATCATCGGTATTTATTCAGATTCCAAACGTGCATTAGTGGCTGAAGTGAAACGGCAACGCAAGAACTTCAAACCGGAACTACTTCAGCAAAAGATTGAGTTCATCCGCACTAAGCTACTGTCTAAGTATGAAATAGAAAGCAGATGTCTTACGATGGAAGATATGTAACAAAGGCATCGACCATGCCAATGGAGAATATTTATACTTTCTAAACTCCGGTGACATTCTAATAGGAGACGTCTTAAATCCTGTATAAAATAAATTGTATATTTTCTCATTCCCACCGAAATGTTTAACTAAAGACTGAATAATAATATGGATATCGTAATATGCGTTTCTCTAAAAGACTGCTTCATCGTCAAAACGACAATTTCGCAGATTTATCAAAACATCGAAGCCGGCAACATATATATTATAACGGATCACCGCAATTTCTTTTTCTTTCCAAAAAGATTCCGGCGGAGATATAACATTACACTCCTTGATGAAGAAAAGATTATCCCTAACAAAAAGGAGCTCGAAATAATTGCTCAAAAGCATTTTACCTGTACCTATCGGTTCGGATGGTATTATCAGCAATTCCTTAAAATGGGGTTTGCGCAAAGTCCCTATGCAAGTGACTTTTATTTGATTTGGGACAGCGACACCATACCTTTAAACAAGCTCTCCTTTTTAGAACAAGGGAAGATGGTATTTACCCCGAAAACGGAATATCACGAGGCATACTTTGAAACCATACACTCCATCTTCGGTTATCATAAAGAGACATCCTACTCATTCATTGCGGAACATATGATTATCGCTGTCTCTATCATGCAGGAACTTATCAAGAAAATACAAGACTCTAAAATTGAAGGAAACTCGTGGCCGGCCAAGATAATCAATGCTACCCCACACAATGACCCGAACGGTTTCTCCGAGTTTGAGACTTATGGGACGTATTGCCATCACCATTATTCGGATAAGTTCATACTTAGAGAGTTGCGCACTTTTAGAGAGGCCGGAAACATATACAGCCGCAGCATCTCCAAGCAGGCGCTTCGCGAACTCTCCAAAGAATACGATACCATCTCATTGGAAAGCTGGAACACGCCACGGAAATACAGGTACAGATTACAAAATAATATTGAAAAGTATATAATTGATATCATCCGCTTATTACGCAGGGACTAACTATCCAATGATAGCCGGGCTTATAAGAATACGGGGTTATTCAACAGTTCTTTCCAGGGATATTCTATCTCATCATCGCAAAGAATCACTGTCTTTTCCGGATTATCATTTATCAAAGCCCCATATTTTCCCAGCGTACCTTTACTTGTTATCTGATGTTTGCAAGAGGCTATCAGATACAAATCCATGTACCCTTTATCCGAGCCATTGATATCAACGACTTTCCACCCCTTCTCCACAACGGGAAGTTGAGGAATCAAATCACTTAAGACCCAATCCGGTTCGTCTGAGAAAAAGTAGAAAGAAGGAGACTGGTACTTCTTTTGAAAATAGGAGATGCTTCTTGCAAAATAATCGGCAGAAGCCGGTTTGCCGTAATCATACATCTCAACTTTCAAATCACCACGTCTTACGTGTACAGCAACAGAATACGGGCAATTATTGATTTCATTATATAATTGCATATTGGCACTGTCCAGCACATTCAAATCCAATGTGTAGATTGAACGGAATGCAGGCAGCCAAATATCAGCCGGTAAATGATAATATCCTCCCAGATACAAAGGCGCTTTCTTTTGGAGAAAAGAAAAATCATCTATCCTGCTTGTTGTATTATTGCCTATATTATAATATCTGTTCTGATAAAAAGAAACTATAAAATCAGAAGCGACCTTCAATTCCAAGTTAGGAAAAGCCTTCAGAAGATCAAAATTGCGAACAAACTTCCCATCCTTATCCATACCGTATTTACGATAAAAAGACAAATCGTAGGAAACTTGAAATCCTTTTGCTTTATACAACTGCCCAAGCAGGAACTGATGCATCTGCGAACAAATTCCACCATCTATAAGAACCACGACCTGCGGAGACTGGATTTTGTACTTCAACATCCTTTTGTAAAGGCTGGCCTTCCATCTTTTCAATATACTCATATCTTAAACGATTTTATTTTATAGTTTATGCTTCCGAACATAACTTTTCGCCTTGTAGCATCCCAATAAGAAAGAAATTCTGAAATATGAGACGAGCTGCTTTTCCTTTCTCGACAACAAAGGCTGCAAGTCCGGGTATTTGTTCAGATCACCGATAAGTCTCTTCATATCAGATTTCATATACTCATATCTCCCCCAACGTATGCAATCGAACGTTGTTTGAATGTGCATACGGGCAAGTTCCTTGCCAAACTTCCCTTCCATCTTTCGACTGTCCAAATATTCTTCAATCCAATGCCTATAAAACCGATACTGCCTGTACTTGGAATCATCAACCTGAAATGACATAGAGGTTATATATCGGTTGTAATTGAGAATCGGCTCGTGAATAGCTGCGACTTTCGAGGCATACAGAACCAACTGGGTCATTAATACAGCGTCTTCTCCAAAAGAAATCTCCGGCAAAAATTGAATAGGATGATCCTGAAATAAAGAACGTTTTTGGAAGTTAGACCATACACTCCAATAAGCATGCTGTGTCAGTATCTCCCGGTAATAGTCTTCTCCCGACAACTCTTCGAATCGTAAATTCACAGATAACTGAGGTGCCTCCCCCTGATAGCAAAAGAAAAATGGAGCAACGACGATGTCCGCATCTGTCTTTTCCGCCCGACAGACCAAACGTTCTATCGCATCATCAATCAGCGTATCATCACTGTCCAAATGCTGGATATACTTTCCCGTAGCTTTCTCAACGCCAGTTTTCCTTGCCAACGGAAGTCCTGCATTCTGCTTGTGGATACAACTAATACGACTATCTATTTGACGGTACTTTTCTATAATGGAAGAGCTGCTATCCGTACTACCATCATCCACAACCACTATCTCAAGATTCTTATATGTTTGATTAAGTACGCTATCCAAACAAGCACCTATATACTCCTCCGTATTATACACAGGAATAATCACTGAAACCAAAGGGAATGTAGCATCCATATTCACTATCTATTTTCACTGTTTACGACCCAAAAGCATTCTGAACAAGCGACGGTACCATTTATTTTTGTACTTGGCAAGTCGCTTTTTGTAGTTTTCCAACTCCGTTTTACAAATCTCCAACTCCCGCAAGGTTTCCTGTACCGCCCCATAGTGACTCACATATTTTTCTCTATGCTTCATATAAATATAGTCTTCCCACTTCTGTTTACACGAAGCCACATTGGAAATAGAGGTCAGCATTGACGTAGGTTTCGTCCGGTAATGAAATAAAGGACGAGGAATCTGATATACACGACTATCATCATCCAGGAAACGAATTAGGAATTCCCAATCCTCATACCCATAAAGCATCTGTTCATCATATCCTCCGGCCGATAAAGCGTCTTTTCTACGAAATACAGCAGAGCAAAAAATAGAATTATCCCGCAAAAGACTTTTATAGTCTTTATAATAGACATTCCAAGGTCCTGTTCTATATCCAAACAAGATGCCCCAACAATATACCAATTTTGTTTGAGGCGCTTCTTCAAAAACACGGATCGCTTCTTCCAAATAATCAGGAGCAATAATATCATCCGAATCCAGTGGCAAGACGAATTCACCCTCCGCAACTTTCAACCCGAAGTTGCGAGCTGACGCAAGACCTCCATTCTCTTTAAAGACATATTTAAAACGAGAGTCTTTATTTACATATTCCTGCGCTACCTTCTTTGTGTTGTCAGGAGAGCCGTCATCAACAATGATACACTCCCACAACGTATAAGTTTGCGATAAAACAGAGTCTAAGGTCTCCGGCAAATAAACGGCCTGTTTATAGCATGGCACAATGATTGACACTTTTCTTTCTGTCATTTCCATATCCATTCGTATTATAGGCATTAGCTAACTAAAAATTTGAAAGTCATCTTTATGCAATGGCAGAAATGCTTCCAAGAGTAAGGACGATGCCAAAAATCTTTCAGAACAGCTGCCTTATATGAAGAGTCGAATTCCAACGCTTTCTTTAAAAATTCATAAGAGAGGCTTTCTTCACGTTTTTCTTGTGCTTTCGGGGTAGGCAACCACCCATCAACAGCCATTGGCAATATTTTACACCACTTATTTTTATATAAGCAAACCGTATTATCAATCCATCGTGAATCAAATGTTCCCGCTGAGAAATGCTCTATTAATACTTGGCTTGAGCAACAGATATAATTTTTATAGATTCCGCTCTTTACTATCTGCAAAGAAAAATCTATATCATATCCATGGAAGCCTGTCAGCAACACCTCATCAAATGGGAACTTTTCCCAAACGTCTTTCCTCACAAACATTCCCAAGCCATCTACAGTGACGACTTCGGCAAATGGTGATTGCAAATATACATTACATACATCAAACCTTGACAACTCCCCTTGGCGCTGATAGAGGTGGCAGCAAACCCACTCATAATGTTGATTCCAACCGGAATAACAATTCAGCATAACTTTCCCACCCACAAAACCAATCACTCCACAATCAGGTTCATGCAACTTCCGCTCAACATACTCTCCCCAACCGCAAGAATGAAACATCACATCTTCATGCACAAAGAAAAGATAAGGATATTTTGCCTGCTCGGCAGCATAATTATATGCCTTTGCTATTGGCCATTTTCTCTCCCGGTTATCAACAGCTATAATCTCATATTCCGCGTGGATGGTTTGTTGAATATTTGTTTTCAAAGCCTGCAACCGTTCCGGAGAAATAGAACATATTATTATTGAAAGCATAAGCGATGTGTATTACAATTTTAAGTAAATAAACAGTAGATTACAGGATTCCGAGTCACAATCTATAAAAATGATGTCCCTTTATACCCAATGTCAACAATAAGCAGAAAAGATATTTATCTTTCAAGCTAATGATATTCTGTAACAAAGACTGGCACTTTACGTTCTTACTCCATTTTACCTTCTTCAAGTAGAAGAAATAGTCATAGCGGTATGGATGCAAGCAAGATGTCTCCCAAGGTTTAGGTTTCCAGGTGTAATGGATAATTGACGGATTACATAAGATTCGACGTGCACCCTTCGTTGTCCAAAAGCGTTTTATAAAAGAATAGTGATAGAAAGCCTCCTCTACGTTCCATTCAAAAGAAAGGTGCAGACATTTGTCATGCAGCAGTGCATTCAAGACATCCTGATCATGAGCCACCAACCGGGTGAAGTTTTTTTCTATGTAGTCAAAGAAAACGGCTGTCAGATTATGTTCTCTCCACCATTTCAGATTGACTAACAATACCCCGGCATTGAAATATCCATAACAGCTATCATACTGAAGTCTTTCATAGACATCCGGCACAGAACATCCCATCTCTTCAACAGCAGCCAATGCATAATTCGACATAGGAGTTTTCCATAGCTTTTCTATGGAATGATTGATTATTATGTCGCAGTCAAGATACAATATCCGGTCAAGTGACTTCGGAAGGATATCAGCCATTAACAGCCGATAATATGTTGCAATGGTCAGATGATCCGTCGCTTTTATCGGGCATGACTTCAATGCTTCTGAGTCTATCAGATAGTAGAAGAAACGACCGTTGTAAGAAAAGACCAACTCTTCAATCAGTTTCCGGTTTTCCGACGTCAAGCCTTCTGTCAGCAAATGTATTGCGTGACTTCCACTTCGGTTGTTCTCAAACAACGAAGTGAGCATTACGGCACAGTGCTGAACATAATTATTGTCTATGGAACAAACTACATCCATTCTTATATTTTATATTTCTTCATGAATAAGCCAAGAAAACGATACCACCAAAGGGTCAGCTTGTCTCCCAAAGTTCTCTTTTTCAGCCAAGAGCCTGAGTAATGATGGATGGTATAACTATTGGGAGAAACGATCAATTCCTTCGTATCCCACTTCTTCGGACTAAAGAAAGTCACATCGAATACGGAAATGACATCCGGACTATAGTCAAAGTCCTGAATGGAGCTGATTTCCTTTAACCGGTAATCTTTATTAATGCATTCCAATATGATGGAAGGAATAGGACGCATATCAAATTTATTATTACCCAATATGAAACGACGACCCTCATAGTAATCCAACAGACTCTTAACTAAAGGATTGCCTTTCTCAAAACCGATAATTGCAGACTCAATCCCATACTCGGACTGCTCTCTCCCAATGAAATAAGGCAAGTGCATCAACGGGTTAAATGATTTCAGAACTTCAACATCACAATCCAAATATATACCGCCATAATGAAACAATGCATAACAGCGTATATAATCTGCCGCAAAAGCATACTTTTTAGAGTAAATAGCATCACGCACCCACTGGGAAGACTCTATATCAAACGAAGAAAGATCCCATAACCTTAATTCGTAGTCGGGAAGAACTTTCTTCCATGTATCAACACAAGCCTGCATCTCATCCGGAAGAGGAGAATTGTCCAAACTTAACCAACAATAATGAATAATCTTAGGTATCATACGTGTATCTATTACAATTAGGGCTTAACGCCTTGATGAATAATTCATATAGCAGAAAACATCCCCCAAATAGGTAGTCTTAAGCAAACGCAATTGGTTCTTGAAACTTATCGTTCCCGCCTTCTCGTGATAATATGTCTTTAACTTCCGCCTCATATCCTCGATTTCATTCTTGAAATCCTTTAACGAAGAGAGTGAGCAGACCACTTGCTTGAAATGGAAATAACATTGATAGACGGTTCTATTTACAAATTGTTTTCTATCATCACCGGACAGAATTCCTGTACGGCAAACGTATTCCCAACGATAATAATCGGCAAGGAAATAATGGTATCCGCGCACCGGATTAAAGTCATGGCAAATGCTGTCATCTCTCTGCCAATAATAATAAAAAGCATCGGGAATACATACAATCCTATCACACTGTTCAAACCATTTCAACATTGTGAAATGATCTTCATAATAATATCCTTCAGGGAAAAGAACTTTATCAAAGAGTTTCCGCCGATAAAGCTTATCCCAAGAAGCATTGCTGAGCTCTTCCTTCAATATGCCTTTCACCGCATCCATCCCCGAATAAACACGAAGACTCGATATGGCATTTGCCGGAACTATCTTTTTCCCGTTTTCATGGTCCAAGACATAAGTACACATCGAAATATCCGCATCATACTTCTTCAAGTTATCCATCAGAACCTCGTACATTTTAGGCTTGACATAATCATCACTGTCAACAAAAGCAATGTATGGGCTCGTAGCGATTTTAGTGCCCTCATTCCGGGCTGTCGACAGATCTGCAATATCCAGATGCAAAACCTTGACACGGGAATCTTGTTGTGCATATTCATCACAAATCACAGCCGAACCGTCCGTTGACAAATTCTCCACCAAGATAATCTCAAGTTCTTTATAAGTCTGATTCAACACCGAATCTACACACCTCTTCAGATATGCTTCCGTATTATGAACCGGGATTATTACACTTATGCGTTCTTCTACCATTACCAACAATTATTCTATAGTCATTTTATCTCCATTCATCCGCTCCATATACTGCTGTATCATGGCTTTCAGCTCATTCTCCATAGATTCCTGCTCAGGGACCTGACCGACAAGATTTTCTTTCAAGAAGATATCCGTCTTGAAACGATAAACCGCTTTTGTCTTCTCTCCGTCAAACTGCAATAAATAATCACCTTTCAAGAATTGATAAGTACCATTTGTATAGTTTACCGCATAAGTCTCTTCTGCCGGAGTATGTATCAAGTCACAACCGAATGAAACAAATGGCCGGTCATACCCCAAGTAGCCTAATACTGTCGGCATGATGTCTATCTGTTGTGCTATCACATCCGAACGATATCCCTGCAAGTCTCCATTCGGAGTGTAGAATATGATTGGGACAGAGAATAAACCTATCTCCGTCTGATATTCCGGATGTTCCGTTGCATTCGTATGATCGGCGGTCAGGACAAATAGCGTATTGTTGAACCAGGGTTCTTTGGATGCTTTCTCGAAAAAACGCTCCAAGGCATGATCCGAATAACGGATACATTTATGGATAGGAAGCGTACCTTCTTGATAAACGCCCTTATAACGTTCAGGGATATTAAAAGGATGATGGGAAGTGGCTGTGAATATACCTACAGAGAAAGGTTCCGGAAAACCGGAGATTTTGTCTGCATAGAATTGAAGGAACTCTTCATCCCATATAGCCCAGTTGCCGTCAAAATCGGCGTCATTATTATACTCCTCCCGACCGAAATAATCGGAATAGCCCACAGAACGGGCATAAGCCTGAAATCCCATTGAGCCATCACGGGCGCCATGGAAGAAAGCCGTATAATATCCTTTTTTCTTTAACTCACCGCCAACACTCGACAACTTATTTAAAGAAGCCGGAGTAAGAAAGAATGGTTCAACAAACATTGGAATGCCGGAAAGGACGGAAGGCATTCCGTCGATACTGGCCCGTCCGTTGGCGTATGAATATTCGAAAACAAGGCTCTTGGAAACTAAAGAATCAAGGAAAGGGGTATATCCTTTGTACTTTCCATCCTCCAATGTCTTGTTGAAAGCACCGAAATATTCTTTCCCGAAGCTCTCTAAGATGAAGACTACGACATTCTTCGGCTGGAAACGGACGCTGTCTGCCGGTTGGGATACCGGGGTAAAAGCTGCTTCCATTTTCTCCGGATTATCATAGTATCGAGGCACTATAAAAGGCTTCTTTCCCAAAGTACGGTAGATGGAGAAAGGAGTATTCAGGACAATTGCCGTTTCGGCAGGGCGGTTGACATATTGATTGGCATTACTGATTGCCACAGGACGTACGTCGCCACCAATGCCGCCACGCATCCCGAATACGCAAAACGGGATACATACCAATAGCCAAACCGTGGATGAGACATAGTACACAAGTAAGTTGCCACGGGGATTTGCATCCGGCTTACGATATAGTTTTATCAAAGCATAGCAGAAAGCTATCGCCAACAACACCAAATACCAATGATGCAACAACTCTATGCCTACAATCTTCATGAGGTTGTCCTCATTGGAGAACTGGCTGAAAACGGAAGAAGTGGTGCGCTTGTTGGTATATTGGAAATAGACCGTATCCATCAGGTTCATTACAATGCAAAGCATATTGGTCACCACAAACAGCCACTTGACAACCGTATGATAAGTCTTGTTCTCCTTATAATGAAACGGGAAGAGCATCAGAACTATATACAAAGCATTGGTATAGATAATGGCCGAAGTATCAAACACCAACCCACCGGCATACATCTCCCAAAAGTGCTGCCATGTCAAATCCGTAAAATAAGAATGATTGACCCACAAGAATATAAGCCGGCATAATGTGAAACTTATATATACCAGCAGCAGGTTGAAGCATACGGCTGCCGGGATTGAAAACACTGATCTTATTTTTCTTATATCCATTTCTTGTTTATCTATTTTGTACAACTAACAGATTTTATGCTATTTTCTTTGCAACCATAATCCTTCCGACACATCTCGTATGATAATTTCAGCCAGATAATCACACAGGGCAAAGCCTTCAAGGCGTAAGGCTGGACAAACTCTCTACGTATATATGCCGGGAAAAGATCGGAAGGAGACATACTTGTCAGTATGAATGCAAATACCATCAATGCGACGTCCCATTTGTTACGTTTCCAAGGTGCTGTAATGTACCAGATAGCGACACCGACAAAAGCGATGATATATGTACTCGATTCGCTGCCTGTGCTGAACAGAACCACAAACATCAGCACCGATGCCAATAATGCATAACGAAATGCCTCATTCTTGTATTGCTTGAATCTCAGATAAGGCAGTCCGAAAAGAAGCAAGCCGCCACCTATCAGCCAAAGGTCCGAATACGAAGCAGACCGGGATATCTTTCTGACCATGCCGAGCAAGGATATATTCTGCCCTCCGGAAAAGAGGTTTTCTGCATTCTTCGCTGTCAGACTGTCCCACCATCCCACATACTGGGAAAGAATATAATCCGGACTGCTTATAAGCATAGGCGCCACAAACATCACCAAAGCCCATGCAAACAATGAAAGCACAAATTTACCTTTATGTTTGGAGAAGAAGAAGAATGCCAGACCTACAATACCGTATAGCTTGACAAAAGTCCCGAACATTATAAAGAATGCAGCCCAACCGTCCTTTTCCTTTTCTATGCAATAGTAAGTAGCCAAAATAATGGCGGCAATAGCCACATTGAACTGGGACATGAACAAAGCGGTCAGCAATTCATGAGAGCAGAACCAATATATGAATATCAACTTGCGCTGAGGAAGCGGCAAACGCCGGATGGCATAATACAGGAACAGCGAGAGCGCGGTTGTCCACAACAGCAAGCCGAGCCACTCCGGCACCACAGCAAATGGAGCTATCACTAAGCTGAAAAACGGCCCGTAATGATTGGTATCCCAATATTCGTCATAAGCGACATAAAGGGGCAACTGCTCTATAGTATGCCAAAACACATACTTGAAAATCAAAAAATTATTATGCTTTGACAATTTCAGGATTGTCACTATCACTGATAGAAGCAACCATAATCCAAGTAATGTACGATAATCACTAAAGAATGGTTTTTGCAAGAACTGATAGAAGCGTTTTATTTGTTTCATATACAAAGTTTCTTGGATGGCATCAAAAATAATTCGGCAAAAATAGCAATAAAAACGAGGAATATTCAACCTTTAAACACTTTTCTTATTATATTTGCCTAAAATTATAATTACCTGAAATTATGAGAATTGGATTCGATGCCAAAAGAGCTGCTCAAAACAGAACAGGATTAGGCAACTACAGCCGTTTCATTCTTGAGCTGTTAACAACTTATGCACCTGAGAACGAGTATTTATTATACACTCCCAACCCTCATAAAACTGACTTGCTCGGCGACCTGTCTTCCAAAGGAATCTTATGCTATCCCACCGGTACACTATGGAAAAAATTGCATTCCATCTGGCGCGTATGGGGAATAACGAACGATATCATAAAGGACAACATACAGCTTTTCCACGGGTTAAGCAATGAACTTCCGCTGAATATACGCCGTGCTCAAAAGACTAAAACAATTGTAACAATTCACGATCTGGTTTTTCTAAGATATCCGGAGTATTATCCGTTTATCGACCGCCATATTTATGACTACAAATTCAAGAAAGCCTGTATAAACGCAGACCGAATTATAGCTGTCAGCGAATGTACCAAACGGGATATCATGCACTTCTTCAAGATTCCGGAAGAAAAGATTGATGTCATATACCAAGGATGCGACGAACAATTCAAGCATCCGGCGGAAGACGGCATAAAGGAGGAAGTTAAGAATAAATACAAGTTGCCCGAAAAATACCTTCTATATGTAGGCAGTATT
Source organism: uncultured Bacteroides sp. (assembly GCA_934716785.1). Classification (GTDB taxonomy): domain Bacteria; phylum Bacteroidota; class Bacteroidia; order Bacteroidales; family Bacteroidaceae; genus Bacteroides. The sequence continues at coordinate 17,632 of CAKUYM010000047.1, forward strand.
GAGAGTAGGAAGAATCTGCTTCTTGTAGCAAAAGCCTTGGAGCACATTAAAGAACCGATAAACGTAATCGCCATAGGCAAGCGTACTGCTTATACCCAACTTGTAGAGAATTTCCTGAAAGAAAAAGGACTTGAGGGAAGAATGAGAATATTACACAATGTTCCTTTCCGTGAATTGCCGGCATTCTACCAGATGTCCACAGCTTTCGTATATCCATCGTTCTTTGAAGGTTTCGGTATTCCTCTGTTGGAAGCGCTAAACAGCGGAGTGCCAGCCATCGGTGCTACCGGTTCCTGTCTGGAAGAAGCCGGAGGTCCACATTCTCTTTACATAGATCCCAACAAGCCGGAAGAACTGGCAGAAGCCATCGAACGCACGTTCAATGACACCGAGCTTAGAAAGGAGATGATAAATAAGGGTAAGGAGTATGCTCTCCGGTTTGAGAAAAAAGTAATAGCAGAAGAGCTATTGCAGGTTTATGATAAGACAATAAAAGAACATCACAAGAACAACCTATGAAAATATCTGTAATCATCAATACATATAATGCGGAAAAGCATCTGGAACAGGTACTGAAAGCAGTTCAAGAATTTGACGAGATCATTATCTGTGACATGGAAAGCACAGACTCTACCCTACAAATAGCAAAGAGATTTCCAACCAGAATCATTACTTTTCCGAAAGGAGAATACAATATCGTAGAACCGGCTCGTAATTTTGCCATCCAACATGCTTCGCATCCTTGGATATTGGTTGTTGATGCAGATGAGATTGTCACTCCGGAGCTAAAAGAATACTTATATCAGACTATAGAGAAGCCCGACTGCCCGGCTGGAATATACATTCCACGCAAGAACTATTTTATGGGGAAATTCATGCATTGCCATTATCCCGACTATATTCTCCGCTTCTTTAAAAAGGAAGGGACTGTATGGCCGCCCATCATTCACGTTTCACCGATAGTACAAGGCACTTTATATCGCATCCCGTCAGGAAAACAGGAATTAGCATTCATTCATCTTGCCAATGACAGCGTCAGTGACATTGTGAGGAAAACAAACCAATATACAGAAAATGAGATAGAAAAGAAAAAAAATAAGAAATACGGTACTCTTGCTTTTTTATACAGACCTTTTTTCCGCTTTTTCAAAGCCTACATTCTAAAAGGAGGCATACGAGACGGAAAGGCAGGGTTTATCAAATCCTGCCTTGAGGGATATTATCAATTTATAATGCTTGCAAAAATTTCAGAAAACAAGATTAAATAAACCGCATCAGTCGGACTGAGTCTGTAAAAAATCTCTTAGTCTTTCAAGATAAGCTGTACCATATTTCAGATCTGGCTCCATGTAATTACCTTCCG
>CAKUYM010000048.1 GCA_934716785.1 uncultured Bacteroides sp.
GGCTTGAACCAGGGACCTCCAGATTATGAGTCTGTTGCTCTAACCAACTGAGCTACAAGTCCGATGTATTCATCTGTTGAATGCGGTGACAAAAGTAGTGTTTTCTATTGAATTATGCAAATCCTTTTGATAAAAACTACGCAGCTTTATTCTCAAAACTTATATTTGCGTTTCGGATTCTTGGGAAACCAGCCTTTTTTTACTCGTTCTTCCTGTTCAAAGACCTCCTTGATTGTCCAAAAGGAAGAGAATGCGAAGACACCAAGCAAAGAAGACAGTATCACGTTATCAATGCTCAATGACGCTACGACACCGGCTACGCCAAGTATCAGAAATATCCACCAGCATTTTGTGCCTAAATAATATTCGGCTTTTACCACGATAGGGTGAAAAAGGCCGATAATCAAAAAGGTACAAATTCCGATGAATAACCCTGCAAGGTGATATTCATTTAGAAATTCCATTATGTGTTATTTTTCTACGCGGATAGGAATTTCTTTCTTGATGCTCTGCTCCAAAGAAATTAATGTCTCTGTAGCTACCACACCCGGTATCTCCTGCATCTTGTTGTTCAGCAAATCCATCAAGTGCTCGTTGTCGCATGCGTATAATTTGGTCAGCATGGTGTACGGACCTGTCGTGAAGTGGCATTCCACGATTTCGGGAATCTTTTGAAGTTCTGCAACGACAGATTTGTACATGGAGCCTTTTTCCAACTTGATGCCGACGTATGTACAAGTCCTGTACCCCAGAGATTTTGGATTGACATGGTAGCCTGAACCCACAATGACACCCAAGTCAATCAGTCTTTGCACACGTTGGTGAATGGCTGCACGTGATACTCCACATTCGGCTGCCACGTCTTTGAAAGGGATGCGGGCATTCTGGGAGATAATCTCTAGGATCTGCCTGTCGAGGTTGTCTATTTTTTCCATAATAATAAATAATAAATTCCAGTTGTTATCAAATAGTAAGCAAATATAGAGATTTATTTTAATTATGTCTTCCTTTTCAAGAAAAAAAATAGGAAAAAGCAAAAAAAAGAGGTGCATACACTTTGCACCTCTTTCCTTTTTCTATTTAGAAAGTGAACTTTCTTATTTCTTATCTTTTTCGATGCTTACCAGCTCAACTTCGAAAATCAGAGTAGAGAACGGTTTGATCTGTCCGCCTGATTCTCTTGCGCCATAAGCAAGTTCTTGCGGGATGTAAAGTTCCCATTTAGAACCAACAGGCATCATAGTCAGAGCTTCTGTCCAACCTTTGATTACTTGGTTGGCACGGAAAGTAGCCGGTTCGTTGCGTTTGTAAGAACTGTCGAATTCAGTTCCGTCGATCAATGTACCTTTGTAGTTTACTTTCACTTTGCAAGTGTCGGCAGGAATTTCACCTTTACCTTCAGTGATTACTTTATATTGCAGACCGCTCGGAGTAGTTTTTACACCTTCTTTAGTCTTGTTTTCGGCAAGGAACTTCTCGTTTTCAGCCTTATAGTCAGCATATTTCTCTTCCAAAGCCTTAGCCTTGATAGTCTCCATAGCTGTACGAGTATAAGTTTGAGCTTCGTCCATAGTCATCAAGCCACCTTTTTCTAAAGTACCAGCGATGAAACCTGCCATGAAGTTGTCTTTGCTGATAGTCTTTGTAGAGTCGCCGGCAAACAATTCTTGGTTGATACCTTTCATCATCTGGTTGCTGATCTGCTGTCCGATTTGCAGACCTGCCATATAAGCGATGTCTTTTTTGCTGGTCTTGTTTGCACCTTCGTTCAAACCCTTGATGAATTCTGCCATATAAGCAGTATCAACGTCCAGACGACCAGTCAGATAACCTTTCAGACCTTGAGTCTGAGCCATACCGATGGAGTAAGACAATGAATCGATATCAGTTTTCAGATTTGCTTTAGGAGACTGAGCTGTACAAGAAGCAAGACTTGCAGCAGCAGCGATTGCCATAAAAATACTAACTTTTTTCATTTTGCTTTGAAATTTTTATTTATAATACTTCGAGTAATTCTACTTCAAATACAAGAGTGCTGTGAGGAGGTATCATTTCTCCGGCACCTCTTGCGCCATATGCGAGTTCCGACGGAATGTACAGTTTCCATTTAGCACCTTCCGACATCAATTGCAATGCTTCCACCCATCCCGGAATCACTTGGTTGACACCGAATACGGCAGGTTCTCCGCGTTTGATGGAGCTGTCGAACAATGTACCGTCAATCAACGTACCTTCGTAGTGACATCTCACTTGGTCGGTAGCTTTGGGCTTTTTGCCGTTGCCCTCTTTGATGACTTCATACTGCAGTCCGCTGGGCAAAGTCACTACGCCTGCTCTTTTCTTGTTTCCTTCGAGGAAAGCCTTGCCTTGTTCGATGGCGGCAGCGCCCATCTTAGCCTCCAGCTCTTCAAAATACTTGTTTACTATATCGCGGGCTTCCTGATGGCTGATAGCCGTCTGATTGCCTTCCAATACATCCTTGATAGCCTGTGCAAAGTCTTCTACCGAGAGGTTTCCAACCCCCATGCTTGATAAGTTTTGACCGATTCCCAGGCCAATAGAGTAACTGAATTTATCCATATAATGTTTTTTGTTGACGATTGAAATGTGTAACTTTCATAGTTTTAACTTTCAATCAATTGCAAATTTATGAATCGCAAAAGTACGTGTTTTATTTGAATGATTCAGCATTTGGTGTTTAAAAATTCTTATATCGCTGAAAGTTGATGTCATTTCTTCATGAAAATCCGTCTTTATATGATGATTCTGATTACATTTGTGCATCCAATTGAAAAAGAAACAGGAGGAATAAGTATGAAAAATCTGGTAGTTTTGACAGGTGCAGGCATGAGCGCTGAAAGCGGAATCAGTACATTCAGGGATGCAGGTGGTCTGTGGGATAAATATCCCGTAGAGCAGGTGGCTACTCCCGAAGGATATCAGCGCGACCCGGCTTTGGTGATTAATTTCTATAACGAACGCCGGAAGCAGTTGCTCGAGGTGAAGCCGAATCGTGGGCATGAATTGCTGGCGGAACTGGAAAAGGACTTCAATGTGACGGTCGTGACGCAGAATGTGGATAATCTGCATGAACGTGCCGGAAGCAGCCACGTCATCCACTTGCATGGCGAACTGACAAAAGTATGTTCGAGTAGAGATCCTTATAACCCTCATTATATAAAAGAACTGAAACCGGAAGAGTATGAAGTGAAGATGGGTGATAAAGCCGGAGACGGAAGTCAGCTGCGGCCTTTTATCGTATGGTTCGGTGAGGCTGTTCCAGAGATTGAAACGGCTGTCCGGTACGTGGAGAAGGCTGATATTTTCGTGATTATCGGGACCTCGCTCAATGTATATCCGGCAGCGGGATTGCTTCATTATGTACCAAAGGAAGCAGAAGTATATCTGATTGATCCGAAACCGGTAGACACACATACTTCTCGCCCGATACATGTAATTCAGAAGGGCGCTTCCGAGGGTATGGCAGAGTTGAAACATTTGTTAGGAGTTTAAAATCCTTTTTTGTTTGTCGCAACCTTGGCTTTATTCCAATTTGATGGCAAAGGTGTGACAACTTCAACCCCGATTTACAGTTCTGGAAATTTTCCTGGACTGTAAATTGGGGTATATAGTATAGAAGCGTGTACATAAATCACCGATTCTGTTAGGTTGCCCAAGGAATGCCCCTAAATGTAGGTTATAGTTTTTTCTCGTTAGGAATATTTTTCTATGAAAGAGCAGTAGATTGTTTTTATATTACTTGTTTAATCTTTGGGTATATTCATCTTTTTATTTAGCTTTGTAGCAAATCTGAATAAAAAGGAGGTACGTATTAAGAAAAAATTTGATTAAAGACATATCGTATAAATAACAGGCAATTATTTGACTTGGTTAAATCTAGCAAATTTAAAAAGAAGTTCAAGATAATAAGTCTAAGCATTGTTTATACCCTTATCCAAGGGCATAAATTGCTTTTTCTTTATTTGAACTTCGGGCTTTGCTAGAGCCTTACCAAGCAATGAAGGAAAGTGCGTTTGTGCCCTCTTTGTATCCTTTCCCCTCATCCCCCCCCCTTGAATAGAAACCAATAAGGTGACGGGTCTACAGATAGCAGGCACTTATACTCTCAGATAATTTGCATTAGGCAGTATGGCTGATGCAAGATTAATGAAGTATCTTAATCTTTATATCGTGTTTGGCTAAATGAGAGGTTTGATTATATCAGGAAAAGTATTTATGCTTGCTTTTTTAAGCTTACTGTGCATGGCTACAGCAAGTGGAAAAGATTACCATATTAAAGATATAGGGGGTTCAGATGGATTATCTTCTTCATTTGAATATTGCATGGAAGGTTTGGACAAGACGTGGACTCAAGCCTCTCAGCCTACAATAACTTATCCCAATCTGCCTCCCGGAGATTATATACTTAAGATACGTTCATCAGACTACTCAAAGCCCGAGAGTGAGATTCGTTTAAATCTACATGTTCCTACTCCTTTCTATGCTACTATATGGGCCTATATTTTCTATTTATTTTGCTTGTTGTGCATAATGCTTGCATTTATTCGTCTTAAAACACGGCAGGCGGTCTTAAAAAAATCTTTAGAATTAGAACGAAAAGAAAAGGAGAGAATTGAAGAACTGAATGAAACAAAACTACGTTTCTTTACGAATATTTCTCACGAGTTCCGCACTCCGCTTACTCTTATTATAGGACAGATTGAAGTGTTGCTGCAAATGGACAAGCTCAGTGTACCAGTACGTAATCGTATTCTGCGCACCTATAAAAACGCTCAGCATATGAAGAACTTGATATCCGAGTTGCTTGATTTTCGTAAACAGGAACAAGGCTATTTAAAACTGAAAGTGGAAGAACAAAATCTGGTGACTTTTGCCCATCAGGCTTATATGAGCTTCTATGAGTATGCTCAAAAGAAAGAGATTAATTACCGCTTTAGTAATGTAGAAGAACAGATTCCCGTATGGCTTGATCCGGCACAAATGCAGAAAGTTGTCTTTAACATGTTATCCAATGCTTTTAAGCATGTGTCAAATAAAGGAACAATAACGATTGAGGTTAGGGTAATGTCTTCCCGAGCCTTGGTCTCGGTCTCCAATACGGGAATGGGGATTCCGGAAGATCAGGTGTTGAAGATATTCGACTCATATTATCAGGTAGACAACTCTTCCGTTACTTCGGGAACAGGGATAGGCTTGGCTTTGGCCAAAGGAGTGGCAGAAATGCATCATGGTAAGATAGATGTAGAGAGTACTGTGGGCAAGGAGACTAAATTCATCTTGTCTATCCCTTTGGGGAACCGGCATTTTAGTGATGAAGAGATGGCTGTTGCGGAAGGGCGAGAGTCGGCTATTGTTCAGGAGACCGCTATTCCCGGTTATGATCAGATTATTGAGCCGGTAGAGCAGTCCGTTTCCCAAGAAAGCGTAGAGGAAGATAAGCCTGCGATTCTTTTGGTTGATGATAATGAAGAATTGTTATCTGTGTTGACGGATATCTTTTCACCTATGTATGAGGTCTATATTGCACAGAATGGACATGATGGTTGGGCAATGGTGCAACAAATACAACCGGCTTTAGTCATAAGTGATGTGATGATGCCTGAAATGTCCGGAAAGGAGTTGTGCTATAAGATTAAGACCAGTGTAGAGTTTTCTCATATTTCTGTGGTTTTGTTGACGGCACAGACTTCTGTAGAATATATTGTGGAGGGTTTGAAGTTCGGAGCGGATGATTATGTGACGAAGCCGTTTAATGTAAAAGTTTTGTTAGCTCGTTGCAATAATCTTATGAAGAACAAGAAACGCATGATCGCTCATTATGCAGATAAAACAATATCCGAATCTCCTGTAACAGAGATTATTAATGAGCATGATAAGGAACTGATGGCGAAATGTGTCAAGATCATAAAGGAGAATTTTGAAAATTCGGATTTTGATGTCACAGCACTTGCTTCTGAACTTTGCGTAGGACGAAGCAAACTATATGTGCAATTTAAACAGGTAACAGGGCTGACTCCCAATGAGTTCATTTTAAAGGTAAAACTGGATGAGGCAATGTTCTTGTTAAAGAACCATCCGGAGTTTAATATTTCAGAGATTTCTGTTCGGTTAGGGTTCTCTTCACCCCGTTATTTCAGTAAATCCTTCAAATCTTATTATGGAGTAGCTCCACAAGCAGTTCGACGTAAAAAAGGAGAATAACTCTGATCCGAGCATTCATATGCAAGTCCGTAATTGATGCAATTAGACAGTTTAATCCGGTGTGCTAATAAGACTGCTTGTGGTGATTATATAGCGAAATTGGGCAGGAAAGGTTAGAAATGTATCCAAATCATCCATAAAATAGGGTCATTCTTTCCATGTGAACTCAGGAGCTTGCTTTTTATAACATTTGCGTTTATAGAAGTGGGGCGACTCCCATACTTTTACGTCGCTTTAATTGAGCGCATCATTAAATCTCTAATATTATTTATCACATGAAAAGCAAATTGATAACATTATTATTATTAATCAGTTCCGTGACCTTCGCCCAAGAAGTAAAAACGGAGATTCCGTTGAAATATGGAGCCACGAATGACGGTAAACGACAAGACCCTGCTATGCAGAAATTCCGCGATAATCGTCTGGGGGCTTTTATCCATTGGGGGCTGTATGCCATTCCCGGAGGAGAATGGAATGGGAAAGTGTATGGTGGCGCAGCCGAATGGTTGAAAAGTTGGGCAAAAGTTCCTGCTAACGAATGGTTGAATTTGATGGAACAATGGAATCCAACAAAATATGACGCAAAGAAGTGGGCTACAATGGCGAAAGAAATGGGTGCCAGATACGTAAAGATTACAACGAAGCATCACGAAGGCTTCTGTCTGTGGCCAAGCAAATACTCAAAATATACGGTTGCCAATACTCCTTATAAGAAAGATATATTGGGTGAAATGGTGAAGGCCTATAATGACGAAGGCATTGATGTGCACTTTTATTTCTCTGTAATGGATTGGAGTCATCCCGACTATCGTTATAGTATCCAATCCGAAGAAGACAGCATTGCATTCAGCCGTTTCTTGGAGTTTACGGACAACCAGTTGAAAGAATTGGCTGCACGCTACCCGACAGTAAAAGATTTTTGGTTTGACGGAACATGGGATGCCAGTATAAAGAAGAACGGCTGGTGGACGGCTCATGCAGAGCAGATGTTGAAAGAGATACTCCCGGGTGTTACTATCAATAGCCGTTTGCGTGCCGATGATAATGGAAAACGCCATTTCGATAGTAACGGGCGTCTGATGGGAGACTATGAATCCGGTTACGAGCGTCGGCTGCCCGATCCGGTGAAAGATCTTAAAGTGACACAGTGGGATTGGGAAGCTTGTATGACTATTCCGGAAAATCAATGGGGGTATCACAAAGACTGGTCATTGAGCTATGTCAAGACTCCGATAGAAGTGATTGATCGTATTGTACATGCTGTCTCTATGGGTGGAAATATGGTTGTAAACTTTGGACCGCAGGCGGATGGAGACTTTCGTCCGGAAGAAAAAGCGTTGGCTGCGGCCATCGGCAAATGGATGCATCGCTATGGAGAAGCGGTCTATGCTTGTGATTATGCCGGATTCGACAAACAGGATTGGGGATATTACACACGCGGCAAAAATGATGAAGTGTATATGATCGTATTTAACCAACCATATAGCGAACGTCTGATAGTGAAAACTCCGAAGGGGATTTCGGTTGAAAAAGCTTCCTTGTTAGGGACAGGTGAGGATATTAATATTGTCGAAACTGCACGTAACGAATATAATGTATCTGTTCCTGAGAAGAATCCGGGTGAGCCTTATGTTATCCGGCTTAAAGTTTGTGCTGCTAAAGGAACAAAGGGTATTTATCGGGATGCTTTAACATAAATCAAACAGGAAATCAGGTTATGAAATTCAATTCTATATTTATACTATTGCTTGTTGGGCAGTTCTTTTCTCTTACTGCCCGTGAAGTGACCTCTTTTAATGAAGGATGGTTGTTCAAACGCGGGTCCTTTTCGGAAGAACCGATAAAGGTGGCCGCTCAATGGAATGGAACATGGGAAACAGTAAACTTGCCTCATACGTGGAACGCTAAAGACATGCAGGTAAAAGCTGCCTCTTTTTACGAAGGAGCCGGCTATTACAAGAAAAAACAATACTTTGATGAAGGGCTGAAAAGCAAGCGAGTATTCCTTCGGTTTGAAGGTGTGGGCGCAAACACCGAGGTATATGTGAACGGTAAGCTTGTTGGAACACATAAAGGAGGGTACAGTGCTTTTGCTTTTGAAATCGGAACAGCTTTAAAATTCGGTGCTGAGAATGAAATCATAGTAAAGGCTGATAATACTTCCCGGGCGGACGTCATTCCGGTGAATCATAACCTATTCGGTGTGTATGGAGGAATCTATCGTCCGGTATGGCTTATCGTTACTGAGCAAAACAATATAACAGTAACCGATTGTGCTTCTCCGGGAGTGTATATTACTCAGAAAAATGTATCCGAGCGCTCTGCAGATATAACAGTGAAGGTAAAACTGGATAACGGTAGCCTGACTCCTGCCAGTCTGGTGCTTGAAAACATTATTTATACACAGGAGGGGAAAAAGGTGGATTCTCACCGCCATTCTTTGGAGCTTACTCCACAAGGAACACAAACTTATGTCTCCTCTTTTAAGTTGGGCAGACCTCATCTTTGGCAAGGGCGTAAGGATCCTTATTTATACAAGGTTGTTTCACGTCTGATGGCAGATGGGAAAGTGATTGACGAAGTAGTCCAACCATTGGGTGTCCGTAAATATGAGATCATAGCCGGCAAGGGATTTTATCTGAACGGTGAGAAGTATCCGATGTATGGTGTAACGCGTCATCAGGATTGGTGGGGACTGGGAAGTGCCCTCACTAACAAGGAACACGATTTTGATTTGGCGCAAATTATGGACGTGGGGGCAACAACCGTTCGTTTTGCCCACTATCAGCAGTCGGATTATCTGTATTCTCGTTGTGACTCATTGGGACTTGTTATTTGGGCTGAAATACCTTTTGTGAATCGTGTGACGGGGTATGAAGCCGAAAACGCGCAGTCTCAACTCCGTGAGCTGATTCGTCAGAGTTTCAATCATCCTTCTATCTATGTCTGGGGATTACATAATGAAGTATATCAACCGCACGAATATACGGCCGGATTGACACAGGTACTTCATGACCTTGCCAAAACGGAGGACCCGGACCGCTATACGGTAGCTGTCAACGGTTTCGGACACACAGAGCATGCGGTGAATCAGAATGCCGATATTCAGGGTATGAACCGTTATTTCGGGTGGTATGAGAAGAAACTGCAAGATATCGAACCGTGGGTGAAGGGGCTTGAAGAGAAATATCCGTGGCAGAAACTGATGTTGACGGAATATGGGGCAGATGCCAATCCGGAGCATCAGACTGAATATCTCGGTGATGCATTGAACTGGGGAAGACCTTTTTATCCCGAAACATTTCAAACCAAAACACATGAGTACCAATGGAGTGTCATCTCAGAACATCCTTATATCATTGCTTCCTATCTGTGGAATATGTTTGACTTTGGCGTGCCGATGTGGAGCCGGGGCGGCGTACCTGCCCGTAACCTGAAGGGACTGATAACTTTCGACCGAAAAATGAAAAAAGACTCTTACTATTGGTACAAAGCCAACTGGAGCGATGCTCCGGTACTCTATCTGACTCAACGCCGCAACATCGATCGTGAACGAAAACAGACTTCTGTGACAGTTTATTCCAATATAGGCATCCCGAAAGTGTATCTCAATGGAAAGGAATTGGCCGGTATCCGCAAAGGGTATACTGACGTACATTATGTTTTTGATGATGTAACATTAGAAGATGGAAAAAATAAAATAAGAGCCGTCGCAACACATGATGGGAAAATATGCACAGACGAAATCGAGTGGATTTATACAGGGGAAAAAAGACGTAGTGCCGATTCACGTGAGAATAAAAATGAACATGCCGGTTGGTAATTGCCGACTATATAAGAACTGTATGGGATATGAAATAATATGTTGAACCTTTAAATGTGAAAGCCTATGTGAAACTATAATCTTGCATCGATTTGAAAAACACTTGAAATTAAAAATGTATGGAATATAAAAAAATCTAATTTACTTATGGAATACAAGAAAATTCATTTATTAATCATTGTATGCCTCTTTTCTATAGGGATATTCGCTCAAAGCGGTACGGAAAAGATGAGCATATCGTTCAGTAAAATACCTTTGAAGGAAGCTATGGCAAAGATCGAAAAGGCTTCGGGGTATTTGTTCTCTTATGATGCGACAGAGATAAATACAGACCAACTGGTAAGCCTGAATTGTAAGAATGAAGAAATACGTTTGGCTCTTCGCAAAATGTTCAGGCCGACTACTGTTACATTCAGATTTCAGAACCGGCAGATAGTGCTGTCATCCATATCAAAGGAAGTGGCGGCTGCTAAAAAAGGAACAGCCAAAACCGTCACCGGCGTTGTCTCTGATGGAGTGGGGGAACCTATTATCGGAGCTACGGTAATAGTGAAAGGTACTATCAACGGTGTATTGACTGATATGGACGGTAAATATACAATTAAGGTTCGCGAAGGTGAGGTACTGGAATTCCGCTATATTGGCTATAATAGCGTGGAACAGAGAGTGAAAGAAAAAGGTGTAATCAATATTGCCATGGCAGAGTCTAATGTGAATCTGGATGATGTAGTCGTTATCGGTTATGGCTCGCAAAAAAAAGAGAGTGTTGTGTCTTCTGTCAATACGATGAAACCTGCCGAGATTGCCATACCGACACGTAGCTTGTCAAATACGATTGCCGGTCAGGTGGCAGGTGTGATTGCTATCCAGCGTTCCGGCGAACCGGGAAATGATGATGCTGATTTTTGGATTCGCGGACAAAGTTCATATGCCGGTGGCACAAGCCCCCTGGTATTGGTGGATGGTGTGCCTCGTAGTATGAATGATCTCGATACAGACGAAATAGAGACATTTACAGTTTTGAAAGATGCTGCCGCAACTGCTGTATATGGTTCTGAGGGAGCTAACGGTGTAGTTCTGATTACGACTAAACGTGGACGTGCACAAAAAACAATTATCAGTTTCAATGCACAATATAGCATTGCTACTCCTACACGTATGCCTGAGCTGATGAACTCTGCCGATTATTTGTCTATGTGGAATGAAGCGTCTTGGAATGATGCGGGCAATCCCAACTGGGATAGCTATATGCAGAACAGTGCTCCATATAGCGCAGAAGCATTGGCAAGGTATCGGGATGGCGTTGATCCGGACTTATATCCGAATTCTATCTGGACGGATTTGTTGTCAAGTAACACGCAGAACCAACGTTATACGATTAATTTGCGAGGAGGTTCGGAGAAGACTAAATTCTTTGTATCGGGAGCCTATTACAAGGAAAATGGTATGTTCAAGTCAAATCCTTTGGACGATTACAATGCTAATATCGGTTTGGAACGTTATAACTTGCGTTCTAATGTAGATATGGATATTACTCCGACAACCAAACTCTCCGTGGATATGAGCGGGCAGTATAGAACTCAGAATAACCCCGGAAATACTTCAGACCAGATATTCAAGCATATTATACTTTTTCCCACACATCTGGTGCCTTTTGTATGGTCGGACGGTACGGCGGCTGTATGTGATACGGATGCAGACGGGCGTTATAATCCTTACAACTTGTTGAATTATTCCGGCTATTCAAAGAAGTGGTCTGTAGCTATGCAAACTAAGGCTACTTTGAGACAAAAGCTCGATTTCATTACCAAGGGATTGTCTGTTCAAGGCAGCATAAGTTTCGATGCTAATTTCAGTTCCACTTTAAAACGTTCGATGAGCCCGGATAAATATACGGTTACAGGTCGTGATGAGAATGGAGCGCTTATCAAAAAGTTGTTCTCAGAGGGTAGCCCGCTTGGAGAAGCTTCTGTCAACGCAAGCAGTGGTACCAAAAAAATCTATATTGAGGCACAGTTGAATTACGAACGTATTTTTGGAAAGAAGCACGCTGTTACAGGGACTTTTGTGTTCAACCAAAAAGAAACTCAATACCAAGGTTCCAGAAAATCGGATGGCTCGCAAGATGTCGGTGGTCTGAAATTGTTGCCTTACCGCAAGCAGAATATTGTAATGCGTGGAACTTATGCCTATGATAACCGATATATATTGGAGGCCAGCTTTGGTGCAACGGGCAGTGAGAATTTTGCTCCCGGCAACCGTTGGGGTGTTTTCCCGGCAGTAGGTGCTGCTTGGAATGTACATGCCGAGAAGTTTATGCAAAAAGAAAATGTATTGAATATTCTTAGCAAGTTGCGCTTAAGGGCTTCTTACGGTCTTACTGGTAATGACAATACGGGAAGTGACCGCTTTGTGTACAGAGAACTTTTAACAGATAGCGGTAGCCAGAGTGTCGGTTTGAATGCAGGTGTGAACGGTGGTCCTACGAATGATATGGGACGAATCTATGAAAATACATTTGCTGCTCCGTATATCAGTTGGGAGATTGAGAAGAAAGCAAATTTAGGTATTGATTTGGGGTTGTTTCGTGGACGTGTTGATATTACTGCCGATTATTTCAGTAATCGTCGTGAAGATATCTTAATTCAGCGTGTCACCATTCCTACAGCTACCGGATTCCGTGAAAATCCTTGGCAAAATTTCGGGGTGACGACCAACAAGGGTTTTGATGCCAGTATTACAGTAAAACAGAATATAGGAAGAGATTGGACACTCTCTGCCAGAGGCAACGTGACCTACGCGGTTAATAAGATCGTAGAAAAGGATGAGATTCCTCAAGCTTATCCATGGCTTGCCCAAACCGGAACTTCTATCGGGACGAATAAGATATATGTTGCTGATGGATTATTTACCAATCAAGATTTTATTATTACTCAGAGGGCTGACGGCAGTTATAGCTATAAGTTGAAGGATGGCATTGCTTCTTATTCTTCCGATGTAAAACCGGGTGATATAAAGTATAAGGATTTGAATGATGATGGAACTATTGATGATAATGACCAGACCTATTATAGCGGCGTTCTTCCTAATAATCCGCAGATCGTTTACGGCTTTGGCGTTAATGTACAGTATAAAGGCATTTATGCCGGGATATTCTTCCAAGGCGTAGCCAAGGCATCTGTCAACCTGAAAGCGAATACCAACTATTTCGTCCCGTTTGCCAACGGAAGGGATCAGTCTTCCGCCCGTGTGCAGGCTGCCGATCATTGGAGTGCGGATGACCCCAATAATATGAATGTGTTGTATCCTCGCTTGCACACCAATAATTACAGCAATAATACCCTGAACAGCACATGGTGGTACAGGGACGGAAGTTTTCTTCGTTTAAAGAATGTAGAATTGGGATATCAGTTTGATAAGAAACTGGTGCAGAAGTGGAAAATGCAGAATCTTCGCGTATATGTGCAGGGAAGTAACCTTGCCGTATGGGATCACATTAAATTATGGGATCCGGAAATTGGAAACAGTGGCGCGCGATATCCGATCAATGCAACTTGGACTTTCGGTCTTGATGTGACTTTTTAACCAATATCAATTATAAGAATAATACATTATGAATATCATAAAAACAATATGCACGGCAGCCGCCATCTCATTGGTTGGTATGCTGACTTCTTGCTCTGATTATCTGGATGTTTCTAAAGAACTTGCACAGAATCTGGACAAAGAAGAAGTGTTTTCCAAAGCTAAATATATCAAGCAATGGTATGGAGAAATCTATCAGACTTGTCCGAACTACTCGGAAGTGGGTTTGGATGTACAGAACTCCAATGGTACTGTTAATGCACAGGCTATCTATTCTGGAGAAATAGTTTGCGCTCATCCGAATGTGCTGAAATTCGGGCAGAACACCTTTACTCCCAGTAGTACGACCCACAATCGTTGGTGGAACTGTTATAAACAAATCCGTCAGGCCATGATATTCTTGGATATGGCTCCCGAAAGCATAGGTGATCCGATCAATGCCGACGGCTATATCTCGGTTGAAGAAATGCGTCGTTATAAAGCGGATGTCACTTATCTGCTTGCCTACAACTATTTCTTGTTGTTTGAGTTGTATGGTCCCACCCCTATAATTCCCGAGACTGCCGATCCATCCAATGAGAATATAGATTATGCCCGCGCTTCTGTTGATGAGATGGTAGGACATATCGATCAGTTGCTGGAATCTGTAATAAATGGTGAATATAGGAATGATTTGCCTGAAACGATAAAGACTGGGACAGGGCAAGATTATACACATGACAACAGTATGTATAATCTCCGGGAGATTCTACGTCCGACGAAAGCCGCTGCTTTGGCATTACGTGCCCGTTTGTGGGTATATGCGGCTTCTCCTCTATTTAACGGTGGCTATAAGGAAGCGTTAGGCTTGACAAATAAAGACGGAAAGCGCCTTTTCCCCGATCGTGATGATAATAAATGGCAAACAGCCAAAACACACTTGGAAGCGCTATTGAGGTTTGCCGAATCTCGTGGCATGGATTTGTATTATTCAGAAGATAGAGATCCTCATGCATCCATATATGAGCTGTTTCAATATTATAACGATGAGATTCTTTGGGCGAATGGAAACAATGACTATAATGACGGTGTCACTCTTAAGATGGAAGCCCGTACGATTCCCGGAGATATTCCAAGTGGGATGGGAAATGTAGGCTTTTATCAAAATATTATCGACCTGTTCTTCACGGACAACGGGCTGGATATCAATGATGACCCGGATTATAATGAGGATGGATTTACCAATTGGGCGAATGTATGTAATAAGACCCAACATGTTGACAAGCACATTTTCAATATGTATGTGAATCGTGAACCGCGTTTTTATGCAGATGTTACATACGAAGGAAAGAGCTGGCACATACAAAGAAGCAGTTATTCGGACTGGGGAGCACATTTCAGTTCCGGTGGTGCGGCCTACAGAGACAACACCATGCATGCGAGGGCTGGCTACCTGCTCTATAAGTTTAATAACCGCACTCTTTTGAAAGAAGGCTCAAACCCGACAGACTGGGGACGTCCTTGGATTTATTTCCGGTTGGCAGATTTCTATTTATACTATGCCGAGGTATGTAATGAAATTAATCCGAGTGATGAGAATATTATCAAATATCTGGATTTGGTGCGTGAACGTGCCGGCATACCGGGATATAGGGAACTGGCTACGAAGGCTGCTCCTTATGGAAAGAATATCATCGGGAATCAGGACTTGCAGCGGGAGGCTATCTATCGCGAACGTATCATTGAGATGTTGGGAGAAGGAAACTACTACTTTGATATGCACAGATGGATGCGTGCAGGATGGTCGCAAGATGAGGCTACAGGCGAATGGATTAAAGATAATGAGAACAAGTCATTGGTACGCTATGGCATGGATATCAGTAAGCCGGCTGTAAAGACATATAATAGTGCGAAAAACACTGCTATTGAATTTAATGAGAAAATCGGAGCTGATTCATATTACAACCGTATCGTTTTGGACAGGTATCCGTGGTCAAAAGCTATGTTGCTGTATCCTGTGCCTTACAATGAAATGCAGAAGAGTGCGTTGACGGTGCAAAATCCGTTGTGGAATTAACCGTTTGAAAGCTTGACGGATTAAGGTGGAAGCCGGATTCATAGGCTTCGGCTTCACCTTTGCTTTAAATATAAAATATCAAAATGAGGTTATGAGAAATATAAAAACGCTTACTATTATGAAAGACCGATGGTGTAAGTTGCCGATAATCTTTTTATCTTTACTTTACCCTTATTTGGCATTCTCATGCAGTGACAGCGCCAATTCTACCATTCCGGACGAATGGATTACCATAGCTACAGAATCGGTAAACTTTTCTTATGAAGGAGGAACGGAAAGCCGTGGGTTTGTAATAGGGCAAGGATTGGATATGAACCGGATAGTGTCTGCTTTGAGTAATAAAGGGGAGGATTGGCTGACGGCTACTGTCGAAAATGGAAAAATGACTGTTGTGTGCGAGCGTTCTTTCACGGAGAGAGTTAGAACTTCAGTGTTGACATTGGCATACGATGATAATCATAAATGTAATATTACAATCTCCCAAGAAGCCGCACCCAGTTCTGCAGACAAATTAATAAAAGTAATGGGTGGCGAGGCTACTTCTGAAGAGACGCAAGGCAAAGATACGGATCAGAATCCGTTGACTTTGAAAATGTCTTATGACGGAAACAAGAAAACATATTTCAATTCTGCATTTGGGGCGGTTTCATATCCGTTTCTCATCAGATACGAGTTGGAAAAGGGGCATGCACTGAATAGCATAGTTTATACTCCTCGTACTGATGCTGGAAATAAATGGGGATCATTCGATCAGTTTAGCGTAGAGGTGTCGACGGTCGAAAAGCCGGATGAGTTCGTAAAGATTGGAGATTATTCGAGAGGAGATGGAGTGCATGCTCCGTTTACTATCAAGTTGTCGGAACCGATAGAAAATGTCAAGTATGTTCGTTTTACGATAAACAAGGCCTATCAGGACAGAGTGAGTTGTGCTGAGATGGAGTTTTATGAAGCCGGAGACAATAAATTCGATCCGGCAACTATTTTTGCTGACAATATAGGCATGAAGCTTAAGGAAGGAGTAACTGAGAAACAGATCAAGCAGATCCCTAATCAATATTTGAAAGAGCTGGGGCTTGCTTTGCTGAATGGTGATTATGAGTCCTCTTATCGGTTGGCGGATTATCGTCCTTATCAGAATCCTGCGATAATGGCTACTGCCAACAAGACTTCCAAATACAGCTTAAGGGATAATCCGACCGGAATCTATGCAAAAGCCGGTGAAATCTTGTCTGTATTTGTAGGTGATATTTATGAGGACGGTAAGGTCTCGATGCTTATCCAAGACTTGAACGGCGGCTATAATAATTCGAAAACTTACGAGTTGACGGAAGGGTATAATGAAGTGACAGTGGAAGTGGGTGGTTTGATTTATATTCTGAATCAAGTTGACGATGACATTCCTCTTCGCCTTGAGGATGCCGACAGCAGCCGGAAGAAGATGCTTGAAGCAAAAACTGTGAAGGTACATTTTGCGATGGGGGCAGTGAATGGTTATTTTGATATTCGGAAAAACAAGGAAAGTGATTGGGTTTCCATTCGTGACAATGCCAAGTATCAGGATATTGATATATTGGGAGAATACTCACATTTGACGTGGAGAATATCCGACTTTAAAAAATATGATACGGAGATAACGAAGACCGTCGAGAATTTGGATCGTCTGGTATATCTGGAGGAAGAATTCATGGGGCTTGTCAAGTATGACAGGATGTTCAATAATCGAATGCACTTTTGTATTGACTATAAGGCGAGTAGTCCGAACGCATCAGATTATCGCACGGTTTATAATGCCAGCGATTATTATGCGGAACCGTTCTGTAAGCCCGACAATTTCCCGGCTCGTTGTTGGGGACCTGCACATGAGGTCGGCCATTGCAACCAGACACGTCCGGGAATGAAATGGGCGGGCCTGACTGAAGTTACTAATAATATTATGTCTCTTTTTATACAGACATCATTTGGCAAACCTTGTAAGTTATTGGTGGATGGATGCACATTGAAAGATGAGAACGAACAGACATTGGGAACATTTGTTAATATCTATCAAGGCGCAGCATCGTTGATAGTGGAGGGCAAGCGTCCTCATTGTCTTCCCGATATTTCAAGTATAACTCGTGAGACCCAATTAGTGCCATTTTGGCAACTTAAATTGTACATGATAGATGTGTTGGGGAATGAGGATTTTTATCATGATTTATATGAATACTTCCGCACGCATGAGAGTCCGAGCGACAAGGGAGAAAACCAAGGAATGAACCAATTGGACTTTGTACGTCAAGTATGTGCCATATCCGGTCTGAATATGCTTGATTTCTTTGAAAAGTGGGGATTCTTATATCCGGTTAAAACGACACTAAATGACTATGGAAATAAGGCCTTTGAAGTCACGGAAGAACAGAGCAGGCTATTGAAGGAGGAAATAAACGGAAGGAACTATTCAATGCCACGGCCGAATGTGCATCAAATTACGGAAATCAATCTGGATGACTACAGATAATGATAGAGCTATAACATGAATAATAATCTATAAAAGACTAAGAGTATGAAGAAAATAACGAATATATGGATAGTGACATTATTGTTGCTTTGCACAGGATTCTCTGTAACATCTTGTGGTGATGATGAAAAGACGGTTGTTGTACCGGATAATTGGGTGACTGTGTCAACGGAGCCGATGAGCATCGGCTATGAGGGAGGAAACTTGGCATGTGACTATAGATTGGCCGAAGGGCTTGATGCAAGTGTGGTGTATGTCGTTAATTATGAGAGTTGGTGCTCCGGCTACATAGAGAATGGCAAAATGATGGTAAATGTCGCTTTATCGGAGAATATCAACGGGCGTACAGCCAAGATATCCTTGGCTTATGATAAGAACCACCAAGTTGAACTTGTAGTGGAGCAAGGAAAAGCTCCGTCTGTGTTAGTTGAAAGTATTGATAAAAGTGATGTGCCGGAATTTATCAATATAAACGAAACCTTGGATCTGAATGCTGTGATAAATGTATTGCCGGTCAATGCAAGTTATCAGAATCTTATCTTTACTCTTGCTGAAGGCAGTGAAGCGTTTGCCGAACTGTCGGAAGCCGGGATATTGACCGGCATTGCAGCAGGTGAAGTGACAATCAATGTGGCGGCAGTTGATGACAGCGGAGTGACGGATGTTGTAGCGCTGAATATCATTGGTGATATCAGGCTGGATCGGGATTCCTGGACAGTGTCTACTTTTG
>CAKUYM010000049.1 GCA_934716785.1 uncultured Bacteroides sp.
ATGTGATGCTGATGCAGGCTGTGATAACCGATGAAATCAGGAAGCATTGTAAGTCGTCCTCCTCGTAGAATAGGGAAACGCCGCCGCAGCATAGCAACATCGCTGTTTCTATGAGTAGCAGGAAACCCAAAATCCAATATATCATCTTCGAATTAATCATGGACAAACTTGATTATATAGTATAGAGTGTTATTTGCTTATATCTAATTAAAGAATTATCTGATTCAGGGAATATCTAATTAAAGAATTTCTCGATTTTCTTAATCATCATGCTCAGACAGAATACCACTACGTGGTCGCCCGGCTGAATCAGCGTATCACCGGTGACCAGTATTCCTTCTCCGTTGCGTATCATGCCGCCGATGGTAGTTCCTTTCGGTAGCCCCAAGTCCTTTATCAGATGCTTGGTTATTTTGGCTCCGGCGGGTACGGTGAATTCCGCGACATCCGCATTGGCAAACGTAAGACATTTCACATTGGAAACATCGGCATCCAACATCATCTGATAAATGTGGCTGGCGGCAATCATCTTCTTGTTGATGACCGTACCGATGTCGAGACTTTCTGCCATACCGATATAATCGATATTCTCTACTTCCGCCACAGTCTTTCCTACGCCCATGCGCTTGGCGGCAAGACAGGCAAGGATGTTGGTCTCTGAGTTTCCGGTCAGTGCGACGAAGGCCTCGGTGTTTTTCAGCCCCTCTTCGATAAGAAGATCCATGTCCCGACCGTCACCGTTGATAATCATTGTTTTATCGTCCAGCAGTTCAGTCAACCGATTGCAACGGTTGATGTCGTTATCTACGATTTTTACCTGCATATAATCCGGCACGTATTGAGCGGTGCGGACAGCGATGCGACTTCCGCCCATAATCATCACGTTGCGTACGTCGGCATAGTCTTCCTTGCCGGCTATCTTACGTATGTAAGGAATGTATTTGCGGGTAGTGGTGAAGTAAACGATATCGTGCAGTTTTATCACATCGTCTCCACGCGGGATGATGGTTTCCGTTCCGCGTTTGATGGCTACCACGTGGTATGGTATGTTCGGTGCGCCCAATTCATAGAGAGGTATGTTCAATATCTCCGCTTTCTCGCGCATCTTCGTACCAATCAGAATGAGCGAGCCGCCGCAGAACTCCCACCATTGGCGCACCCAACTCATGCGCATGGAAGATACGATTTCTTTGGCTGCCAGCATCTCCGGATAAATCAGTGAATCCACTCCCAACTTTTGGAAGAATTCTTTATTTTTGGGCAGAAGATATTCATAGTTGTCGATACGTGCCACCGTCTTTTTGGCTCCTAAGTTGGTGGCCAACATGCAGGCTGTCATGTTGCGGCTTTCATCCGGGGTGACCGCGATGAACAAATCGGCTTCTTTGACGCCTACCTCCTTTAGCCCGGAGATAGAGGAAGGAGAGGCGGTAACGGTCAGCAAGTCGAAATTGGAACTGAGGGTACTTAGTTTCTCCTCGTTGTCATCCATCAAGATAATATCCTGCTTTTCGCGCGATAACAGTTTGGCCAGATGGGTGCCTACGTTGCCGGCACCGGCAATAATAATCTTCATGTCAATTGATAAATTCTTTTATTTTAGTCAGAATACCTTCCTCGTCCATGCCGCAGACATGGTAAAGTTCGTTCACGGAGCCGTGTTCTACGAATATATCGGGGATGCCGATGCGCTTCACGGTCGGCTTGTATTCATTGTCGGCCATAAATTCGAGGACTGCACTCCCCATGCCGCCTTTGACCACTCCGTCTTCAATGGTGAGGATGCGTTTGAATTTGCGGCCGACCTCGTGCAGCAATTCTTCGTCCAGCGGCTTCAAGAAACGCAAGTCGTAATGGGCTATTGATTTGCCAAGGTCTGCTTCAGCTTTTGCGATGGCGCGGGCGGCTGTGTTTCCTATCGGGCCGATGGTGATGACTGCAAGGTCTTCGCCGTCTTTCAACTTCCTGCCTTTTCCTACCGGAACCTCTTCCAACGGACATTTCCAGTCCACCAATACACCGCGTCCTCGCGGATAACGAATCACGAACGGACCTTTGTCCGGCAATTGTGCCGTGTACATCAATCGGCGCAACTCGTGTTCGTCCATTGGGGAAGAAATAGTGAGATTGGGCACCGGACGCAGGCAAGCCATGTCGAAGGCACCGTGATGCGTAGGACCGTCTTCGCCGACAAGCCCGGCACGGTCGAGACACAGTACCACAGGGAGTTTCTGTATCGCTACGTCATGAATGACATTGTCATATGCCCGCTGCATGAAAGAAGAATAAATGTTACAGAACGGTATGAGCCCGTCTTTCGCCATACCGCCGGAGAAAGTAACGGCATGCCCTTCGGCGATGCCGACATCAAATGCGCGTTTCGGCATTTTCTCCATAAGGATATTCATGGAGCAACCGCTTGGCATGGCAGGAGTCACGCCGACAATCTTCGGATTGGCTTCAGCCAGTTCTACCAACGTGTTTCCGAATACATCCTGAAAGAGGGGAGGCATTCCTTCCGTATTGACAATGAAACGTTTGCCGGTCACGGGGTCAAACTTACCCGGAGCATGCCATTCGGTGGCATGTTTCTCTGCCGGGGCAAATCCTTTTCCTTTTATTGTGTGCAAGTGCAGGATTTTCGGACCTTGCAAATCTTTGATGTCATGCAGTACGCGGGCAAGGTTCTTTACGTCGTGTCCGTCTATCGGACCGAAATAGCGGATGTTCATTCCCTCGAAAATGTTCTGCTGCTGCGCAGCCATCGACTTCAGGCTGTTGCCGAAACGTATCAGCGCTTTGCGACGTTCTTCATTCAAGATGCCGAGCTTGAATAGTATGCGCGACATTTTGAAACGCAACTGATTGTAACGGTTGGACGTAGTCAGATTGAAAAGATATTGTCTCATGCCACCTACACTACGGTCGATGGCCATATCATTGTCATTCAGTATGATAAGCAGGTTGTTCGGAGTGACGGAAGCATTGTTCAGTCCCTCGAAAGCCAGTCCGCCACTCATGGAACCATCACCGATGACGGCTACCACATGACGTTTGGAATCTCCTTTTTGGGTGGCGGCAACAGCCATGCCGAGAGCCGCGGAGATGGAGTTTGAAGCATGTCCGCATGTGAAAGTATCGTATTCGCTCTCTTCCGGTGATGGGAAGGGGCGGATTCCGCCAAACTTACGGTTGGTGGAAAAAGCCTCACGTCGTCCTGTCAGAATCTTATGGCCGTAAGCCTGATGGCCCACATCCCATACAATACGGTCGTATGGTGTATTGTAGACATAGTGTAGGGCTACCGTCAGTTCCACTGTTCCCAGACTGGCGGCAAAATGTCCCGGATTGCAGCAAAGTTCTTTAATAATGTCTTGCCTGAGCTCATCGCATACTTCCGGTAGCTGCTCTACGCTTAGTTTACGCAGATCTTCGGGGTAATCGATAGAGTTTAGCAAGTTATATGTCGGTTCACTATTCATGATTCTAGGAAATTTAGCGCAAAAATACGAAAAGAAAGTATACTTTTGCATACGAAACGTAATAAAATGATGGATAATCGTATGAACTTCCAGACATCGGTAGAATTGCCCGCCGGGCTTCCGTCTATCAGCCATACAGACCATATACTTTTGATGGGGTCTTGTTTTGCCGAGAATATAGGCGCTTTGTTGGCGGAGGCCAAATTCCGGTTGGAGCAGAATCCTTTCGGCATTCTTTATAATCCTTTGTCTATCTCGTCCGCCTTGCGGGAGATTGCAACGAAAAAGGAATACACGGAGACAGACTTGTTTGCTTATCGGGGGCTATGGCATAGCCCTATGCATCATGGTTCATTTTCCGCATCTACGCCGGAAGAAACCTTGCAGCATATCAACGGGCGTCTTCAGCAAGCACGTCGGGCTATGCAAGAGTTGGACTGGCTGATGCTGACTTTTGGAACTGCCTACGTCTATGAACAGAAAGAAACGGGAAAGGTAGTTGCCAATTGCCATAAGTTGCCCGAAAATAACTTTAACCGCAGACTTTTGTCCGTTGCCGAGATAGTGGAAGAATATACCTCGTTGATTGCTGACTTGGCAGCCGGCAATCCGAATCTGAAGATTCTGTTTACGGTAAGCCCCATCCGTCATATCCGCGACGGGATGCATGCCAACCAACTAAGCAAATCTACATTATTGCTTGCCATCGACCGTTTGCAACAACTCTTCCCGCAGCACGCTTTCTATTTTCCTTCCTATGAAATAGTATTGGACGAATTGCGTGATTATCGCTTCTATGCGGAAGACATGTTGCATCCGTCGCCATTGGCGGTCCGTTATCTGTGGAAATGCTTTTCTGAAACCTTCTTCTCCACTGATACAAAGCAAGTTATGGCATCGGTTGAAGATATCCGGTGTGACTTGGTTCATAAGCCTTTCCACCCCGAATCAGAAGCGTATCAACGCTTTTTAGGACAAATAGTGTTAAAAATAGAACGACTTATCGGAAAATACCCGTACTTAGACTTTCAAAAAGAAACAGAACTATGTCATACGCGATTGAATCCATAGCTAAATGTATCGGTGCCCGCCGTGTGGGCGAATACGAAGCGAATATTGACTGGCTGTTGACCGACAGCCGCTCCTTGAGTTTTCCTGAAGAAACTCTTTTTTTTGCTTTAGCTACCAAACGAAATAGTGGAGCACGTTATATTCCCGATTTATACGACCGGGGAGTGCGCAATTTTGTAATCTCTGAAGAAGACTTTGCACGGGTTGAGAAGGGAGAGCTGGGAATTGAACGTTCCATGCCTCTCAACTTTTTAATCGTTCCCAATCCTTTGAAGGCTTTGCAGAAATTGGCGGAGGTTCATCGGGAGAAATTCAATATACCGGTTATCGGTATTACCGGTAGCAATGGAAAGACTATTGTGAAAGAGTGGCTGCACCAGTTGCTCAGTCCGGATCGGCGCATTGTCCGTTCTCCGCGCAGCTATAACTCTCAAATCGGTGTTCCCCTGTCGGTGTGGCAACTCAATGAAGATGCCGAGTTGGGAATTTTTGAAGCCGGCATCTCCGAGATGGGAGAGATGGGAGCCCTCCAACGGATGATAAAGCCTACTATCGGTATCCTGACCAATATCGGTGGTGCTCATCAGGAGAATTTCTTCTCGATGCAGGAAAAATGCATGGAGAAACTGACGCTTTTCAAAGACTGTGATGTCGTGATTTACAACGGTGATAACGAGCTGATCAGCGATTGCGTGGCAAAATCAATGCTGACAGCCCGTGAGATTGCATGGAGCAGGAAAGATATTGAACGCCCGTTGTATATTAGCCGCATAATAAAGAAAGAAGACCATACCGTTATTTCTTATCGTTATCTGGATATGGACAATACTTTCTGTATTCCTTTTATCGATGATGCTTCTATCGAGAATGCATTGAACTGCTTGGCTGCCTGTCTCTATCTGATGACCCCTGCCGAGCAGATTACCGAACGGATGGCGCGTCTTGAACCTGTGGCCATGCGTCTGGAGGTAAAAGAGGGAAAGAATAATTGTGTACTGATAAATGACAGCTATAACTCGGATTTGGCATCTTTGGATATAGCTCTTGATTTTCTTGTCCGCCGTTCGGAAAAGAAAGGACTGAACCGGACACTTATCCTGTCCGATATATTGGAAACCGGACAGAGTACGGCGACTCTTTACCGCCGTGTGGCGCAACTGGTGCAGAGCCGCGGCATCAGCAAACTGATTGGCGTAGGTCCGGAGATTTCTTCGTGCGAAGCTCGTTTCAGTGATGATATCGAGCGCTATTTCTTCCCTGATACCGAAGCTCTTCTCGCATCGGATGTACTCAAATCTCTTCATTCGGAAGTCATTCTGATAAAAGGTTCCCGTATATTCAACTTCGACAGGGTGTCCGAAGCGTTGGAACTGAAAGTGCATGAAACTATTTTGGAAGTAAACCTGCACGCTATGGTCGAGAATCTGAACCATTATCGTGCCATGCTTCGCCATCCTGAGACAAAAATGGTATGTATGGTGAAGGCCTCTGCCTATGGAGCCGGTTCATACGAGATAGCCAAAACCTTGCAGGAGCATCATGTGGATTATCTTGCGGTGGCCGTTGCCGATGAGGGCTCCGATCTTCGCAAGGCAGGCATCACTTCCTCTATTATGATTATGGATCCGGAACTTACGGCTTTCAAAACCATGTTTGATTATAAACTGGAGCCGGAGGTCTATAATTTTCATTTGCTTGATGCGTTGATCAAAGCTGCCAAGAAAGAAGGAGTCACTAACTTCCCGATTCACATAAAGTTGGATACGGGGATGCACCGTCTCGGCTTTGCTGTGGAAGATATCCCCTTGCTTATCCGCCGTTTGAAGAATCAAAGCGCGGTGATTCCCCGTTCGGTATTCTCTCATTTTGTAGGGAGTGATTCGCCTCAGTTTGATGCTTTCACCCGTCGTCAGATAGAGTTGTTTGAAAAGGGATCGCAGGAGCTGCAGGCTGCTTTCCCTCATAAGATTCTGCGTCATATATGCAATACGGCTGGAATCGAACGTTTCCCCGGTGCACAGTTCGATATGGTGCGGTTGGGAATCGGACTTTATGGGATTAGCCCGATAGATAATTCTATTATACACAATGTGAGTACTCTCAAGACGACGATACTCCAAATCCGCGATGTGCCCGAGGAGGATACGGTAGGTTATAGCCGGATGGGGCACTTGGCGCGGCCGTCACGTATTGCCGCCATTCCTATCGGCTATGCCGACGGATTGAATCGTCATTTGGGACGCGGAAACGCTTATTGCTTGGTGAACGGAAAGAAAGCGCCTTATGTGGGCAATATCTGTATGGATGTCTGCATGATAGATGTTACCGATATTGACTGTCGTGAAGGCGACCAAGCGATTATTTTCGGTGACGACCTGCCTATCACGGTTCTTTCCGATAAGTTGGACACGATTCCTTACGAAGTTCTTACCAGTATTTCGACACGGGTGAAACGGGTGTATTATCAGGAATAGATTAGATATATGAATCATGAAGAAATCCATTGCTTATTTGCCTAAGAACAAGCAGGAGGAACTTCGCACTATCATAGAGTTGGTGTTAAGGGAACTTCCATCGTGCCAAATGATTATTCTTTACGGAAGTTATGCCCGTAATACATATGTTGATTATGATCAGCGTATTGAATATGGTGTGCCTACCTACTTTATGAGTGATTATGACATACTCATCGTTATTGAGGATGGCAAAAATAAATTTAAAACTTTGAGCAAACTTGACAAGGTGAAAGATTGTTTCTATATGCACAGAGATCGGTCATTTTGTACGAGTATACAGTTTATTACAGAAGGCATTACTGCTTTAAATAGATATATAGATAAAGGATTTTATTTCTATACAGACATTAAAAAAGAAGGTGTTATGCTTTATGATAGCGGTCAAAGTAAATTGTCTCGTCGTCGTAAGTTAAATTATAGTGAGATAGAAGGACTGGCAAAGATGTATTTTAAGGTACATTTCGGTAGTGCTGAAGAGTTTCTGTTGGGAGCAAAGTTTTATTATGAACAAGGCCTGTATAAAAAAGCATCTTTTTTGCTTCACCAAACTTGTGAGAATTTGTATAATACGTTGATACTTACTTGCTCACTTTATACGGGCAAAGACCATAAATTGGAAAATCTGGCAAGTGCTGCCAAAAGATATTCACTTGATATTTCCACTCCATTTCCTCGTGATACGGAAGAAGAAAAGCGGTTGTTTCAGTTATTGGTAGATGCTTACATACAGTCACGCTATAATGTGGGCTTTATTGTGAAGAGGGAAGATATTGAGGCACTGATTCCCAAAGTGGAATTCTTACGTGATATTGTACGCAAGTGCTGTGAAGAAAGAATAAAGGAATACAGAGTGAAAAAACGAAGTTGAGTTATTCATAATTATGGCCGTTCTTTATTATGTATGTGTGTGCCATTTTACTGATCCAAAATAGAATTGCTGGAAAAAAGTTGCAAATATAGAGCCTAATTGCTGGAAAAAAGTTGCGAGATAACAATAATATTCTTGGAAAAAAGATGTATTATCATAAAAAATACCCCTGTTACATAATTGTAGCAGGGGCTTTTTCGGCATTATAATATAATCCCTTCATTCATTACATTCAGAGAAAAAGGTGTCTGAAAAGGGCGATTCTCCCATAACTTACGCAACATAATCATAGGATTGATAATGACTCCCGATTTAACTTCCAATTCATAAAGCGGACGAATAATTTCCTGCTCACATTCGGGAGTAAGCTGCGGCTCATCCACCAAAATAAGCAAATCAATATCACTATCCGGACGTGCATCCCCACGGGCTTCCGAACCGTAAAGTATGGTTTGAGCATTGGGAGCTACCTGCCGAAGTGTGTCGCGTATCATATCTACAATCTCATTTCTTTTCAAAATAACGGATACATTAAATTTAAAATCCAAGCCAAAGAAAAGCATTAACTCATCTATTCATTTAAAAAGAATAAACAAGTCCCAATAAACAATCGATCCTATACATTTGAATGCGATCCCATTTCTCCGGTTTTACCGTTGACTTTTCATTATTAATTGTTGTTCGATTTTTATTAAAGTTATTAGCAGCCAAACACGAAATACCACCTCTTAAAGAGAAGCTTTTTAGCATCTCGTACTCAAACATGAAATCCATATTTACAGCATATGAGTTTGAGGTTGTTTTCATCTTTATTTCATTGGCACTATCACTCTTATAATGCATATATCCGATGCCACATGTCAGACTTATCAGAAATGTTTCCTTCAAATGACGCTTTATTTCCAGTTGAGGAGCAATATAACTTATTTCTATATTATCAGCATACTTTGTGTCGCTATCAATTAAATAGTTGCCAGTAGTACAGAAGATGTTTCCTTTTAGTCCAACACCAATTTGTTTGTCCAATAAATATAGCGCTTTCACATTAAGAGAATATCCACTGCTATATTCATTCCGATAATCCACCCCTAAGGGCGAAAGACTTGTTTTTCCGATTAATATACCTTTACCAACTTCTGCAGAAACAAGAATCCTTTGTGCCGATTCGTTTTGTGCAATAGCAGATAATGCAAAAATAAAGAGAAATACACATATAAGAAGTCTTTTCATCTTTAATAAGTTATTTGTTAGTACTTTGTTTGCATATCGTTTCAAATATAATTAATTATTTTCTCATATCCAACAATTGTTATGTATTTATTTTCAATCAATTACATATTACTGTAACTATTTCCATCTTCCACCGGGTTCCAACCGTCATCCCCTGCCAAAACAGTTTTCATCTCATATCCTTTCAGATTCTTCAACTGGCGTGAGAAAGCGGCACGCGCTTGGGGATTTGCTCCTTCGCCACGGCTCTCATATTCGGCATAAAAGGCAGTTCTCTCGTTTTCCTTCTTGCCCCAGTTGTTCCACCCTTCGGGAAGAATGTGCTTTCCCATTTCACAACGGATAAATACGGCTTGGGCATATGGACGCCAGGGGCGGGACAGATAGACTTTCGTGGCTTCCGGTTCCGCAGTTAGCTTGCAGTCATAAAAGACATAACCATATTTTTCCCCTTTGTCGGTAGAAGGGGCAGTCACATAGCCGTCACGCTTGCTGTGAATATGGCAACGGTTGAAGACAGCGGTAGACCAGCCGAAAATAAAATCGACCGTTCCTTCAATGTAGCAGTCTTCGTAATATTGGCGGCTCTGCTTACTATAAGTGTACAGAGTATCTTGGAAACCTAAGAAACGGCAATTCTTGAAAAAGGCACGGTCGGCAGAAACAAAGCAGGCAACGGCTTGCCCTACAGGGCCGGATGAGTTTTCGAATGTGATATTCTCGGCATAAAAGTCCGGCGCATAGATGTAACAACCGGATGAACCGGAAGTCCCCATATTCTCACCGAATACATTTTTCTTATTGGCGAAATCGTCATAAGTCAGCACTGCGCCGTCTTCTCCTATCAAGGAGATATTAATCTTGCTTTCGGGAATGATAATCTTTTCTTTGTAAGTGCCTTTGCGAATTAGAATCGTGGTACGGATATTCTTACGAAAGTCGGGAACGGCATTGATAGCTTCCTGCACAGTGAAGAAATCACCGCTGCCGTCTTGGGCTACCACATAATTATAATGACGGATATATTTTGCCAGATCGGGGATTTCCTTGCCGATGGCATCAACAGCCAGTCCTGCGATGGTTCGTGCTCCGTAGACATTCAAATGAGTATTGTCCTCTCGACCTTGCGGGAAAGCCGGAACTTGATTGGGGGCGACAAACATAAATAATTTTTTGGACTCAACCGGACCGAGCCCTTCTACCAAGTCATGAGTGATTTTGTTCATATCAATAAACGTGACACCAAGTTCTTTCGCCACATTACGCGGAGAGTCCAGATATGCTCCATGAGTATCGAACAAGACCGTGCCCTCTTTGGGTTGCTCCTTTTCCCCCGGTGTCCGGCGTACATCTTTAGCGATGGAAGCATCCTGCGGTTGAACGAAGTTGCGTCGGACGATGGAATTGAACAATACGGGAATGCCGCCTTTGGCACGAGTCTCGTTTACAAAACGGCGGAGATTGTCGTCGAAAGTAGTCCCCGGAACAGTGTGGCGGGCAGAATCTGCTTTCTCATCATTATGTCCGAACTGGATAAAGACATAATCGCCTTTCTTCACTTTGGAGATGACCTTATCCCAGCGCCCTTCGGTTATGAAACTTTTGGAACTGCGTCCGTTGACGGCATGATTGTCTATCTTTATCTCTTCAGGAAAAAATCCGGGCAGCACCATTCCCCAGCCACGTTCGGGATTTCCACCGTCCAATTTCTTGTTTGCCATAGTCGAATCCCCTATCATAAAGATAGTTAAGACAGGTTTGTCCGCACGAAATGCCGAACAAAGAACAAAGGCGACCACCAGTAATCCTATCATTTTAGCCCTAAGTGTTTTCATATTCTTCATACCTCCTATGAGTTTTATTTTTTTATCTGCCATCTGCCACATTTCAGTTGCCGCTACTTTTGTAAGCGTTCGTATTCCAAGCTCGCCATGATGAAAGGACCTACCGCCTTGGGGTCGTTATTGCGAATCGTTTCGTTGATATAATACTCATAATCACCTGAACGGTAAACCTTTCCGCCCAGTCCGGCCACGGCGCAGGCTTTGGTGATAGTCACCAATCCGTCTTTGTCCACTTCGATAAAATTTTCCAGGAAACCTTTGTACCCTTTCAGTGCCACATCGAGATACGATTGGTCGATGTACCCCATGCGGACTGCTTTGAATAAGGAATAAATAAACATGGCAGAACAGGACGATTCGAGATAATTGCCTTTCTCGCCACTCTTGTCGAGCACCTGATACCATCCGCCTGTCTTCGGGTCTTGCAGTTTCTTCACCTGTAGGGCTATATTGTTCAGAATAGCGAGCAGTGAATCTCTTCCTGCCTCATGCTTCGGAATGAAGTCCAGTGCGTCCACCAACGCCATAGCATACCATCCCATGGCACGTCCCCAGCAGTGCTTGGACTGTCCGGTCACCGGGTCTGCCCAACGTTCGGTGCGGCTCACGTCGGCTGCATGGCGGTAAAGCCCGTTTTTCGGGTCGTACGTATGCCGCGCACAAGTGACAAATTGGTTGATTACATCCGCATAATCTTGCGGAAGATTATTGCGGAACGCATATTCCGCATAGAAAGGAGTCCCCATATACAGCCCGTCCAGCCACATCTGATGCGGATATATCTTCTTGTGCCAGAAACCGCCGTCCTCATTGCGGGGCTGTCCTTCGAACTGACTGTAAAGCAAATCGAGCGCTTTCTTGTATTTGGGATTCTTCGTCTGCTCGTAGATACGGAAAAGTATCTTTCCGGAGTTGATGCGGTCGAGACTGTAATCTGTTAATTTATAAGCGGTAATCGAGCCGTCTTCGTGCACCATCGTATCTGCGTATGCAATGGCATAATCGCGAATTTTCTTGTCACCGTAAGTATCGTAGACGTCGAGCATGGCACCCAGCTCCAGTCCGTGGCAGTAATCCCATTTCAACTTCGACTGGAAATCGAGTTGCCAGGATTCGGGATAGCGGATCATCTCCGATTCGGTCATCCGCACCGACCAAGGCAATTGGCTGTCCACCTGTTGCGAAGCTACCGGAAGAACGATTACAACCAGTAGAGCCGATATAAAAAAAGTATAAAAAGAAGTGTGTCTCATGGTTTGTTATTTTAAGGATTGAACATACTAATCTTTCACGCTACGAAAGTAGTGCTTTTCCATCAAAGCCGGTTGGAATTTTTAATCAAGTAGGTGCATTTTTTGTTTTTCGTGCACGGAAACGAGCATTTTTGTGCACGCAAACGTCAAAAATGTCCATTTTTGATGCAATATCTAATAAATTAGTTGTTTCGTCTTGGAAGAAAGCGGAAAAGGTCGTACTTTTGGCACGGTTTATAACTAATACCCTCTGGGTGAAACACTGTAATTTATCATTTAAAACAGAGAAAAAATAGAACAGAATGGAAGAAGTATTCAAGTACATTATCGGTCTTGGGGCGGCAGTGATGATGCCGGTCATTTTTACGATTTTAGGAGTATGTATCGGTATTAAATTCTCAAAAGCGCTGAAAAGCGGTCTATTGGTTGGTGTCGGTTTCGTAGGTTTGTCGGTAGTAACGGCGTTGCTTACCAGCAGCTTGGGCCCCGCACTGAGTAAAATGGTGGAAATCTATGGATTGGAACTCGGAATTTTCGACATGGGTTGGCCGTCTGCAGCGGCAGTAGCTTACAATACATCTGTCGGTGCTTTCATTATCCCGGTTTGTCTGGGTATCAATTTGATTATGTTGCTTACCAAGACAACACGTACCGTCAATATCGACCTTTGGAATTACTGGCACTTCGCATTTATCGGAGCCATCGTTTATTTTGCTTCCGACAGTATCCTCTGGGGATTCTTCGCTGCTATCATCTGCTACATCATTACTTTGGTAATGGCCGATATGACAGCTCCCGCTTTCCAAAAGTTCTATGATAAGATGGAGGGTATCTCTATACCTCAACCTTTCTGCCAAAGTTTTGTTCCGTTCGCTGTTGTCATCAACAAACTGCTCGATATGATTCCGGGATTCGACAAACTGAACATCGACTCGGAAGGTATGAAAAAGAAATTCGGTCTGATGGGCGAACCGTTGTTCCTGGGTATCGTGATCGGTTGCGCTATCGGTATATTAGGTTGTGGAAGCTGGCAAGAAACGGTAGACAGCATCCCGGGCATCTTGGGATTAGGCATCAAGATGGGTGCGGTAATGGAATTGATTCCGCGTATCACCGGACTTTTCATCGAAGGTTTGAAACCTATCTCTGACGCTACCCGCGAACTTATCGCCAAGAAATACAAAAACAGCACAGGTCTGAGCATCGGTATGAGTCCGGCATTGGTTATCGGTCATCCCACCACACTGGTGGTTTCACTGCTCTTGATTCCTGTCACGATTTTCCTTGCCGTTATCCTTCCGGGCAATCGCTTCTTGCCGTTGGCATCTCTGGCAGGTATGTTCTATCTGTTCCCGATGATTCTGCCTATCACAAAAGGTAACGTTGTGAAATCATTCATTATCGGTCTGGTAGCTCTGATTGCCGGTCTGTATTTCGTGACCGAACTGGCAGGCTTCTTCACGTTGGCTGCCAAAGACGTATATGCCGCTACGGGCGACCCGACAGTGAATATCCCTGCAGGTTTTGAAGGCGGCGCGCTCGACTTTGCGTCCAGTCTTTTCTGTTGGGCTATCTTCCACCTGACGTACAGCCTGAAGATTATCGGTCCTGCCATTCTCGTGGTACTCGCACTCGGTATGGCTATCTACAACCGTATCCGCATGACAAGAAATGACGCAAAGAACGTAGTGAAAGAAGGAGAGTAATCAATCATACATATAATCCAAATAAAAAATCGAAATATGAAAAAATTAGCAATTGCAATGATGTTGGGCCTCGCAGCTATGTCTGCTTCTGCCCAGGTGAATTACAAGATGCAAGTGGCTTGCAATCCGCAAGACGTGAAAGCGTATGATACAAACCGCCTGCGCAGTAGCTTCCTGATGGAAAAGGTGATGGTGCCTAACGAAATCAACCTTACGTATTCCATGTATGACCGCCTGATTTTCGGTGGTGCCGTTCCTGCAACCAAAGAGCTGGTACTGGAAACTATCGACCCGCTGAAAGCGAAATTCTTCTTGGAACGTCGCGAATTGGGTGTTATCAACGTTGGTGGCGAAGGTATCGTTACTGTTGACGGCAAAGAATACACGCTGAAATTCAAAGATGCCTTGTATGTAGGAAGAGGCAAGCAGAAAGTGACTTTCAAAAGCAAAGACTCAAGCAATCCTGCCAAGTTCTACATCAACTCGGCTACTGCCCACAAGGAATACAAGACTCAGTTGATTACTATCGACGGACGTAAGGGTTCTCTGAAAGCCAACTCTTTCGCTGCCGGTAAGATGGAAGAAAGCAACGACCGCGTTATCAACCAGTTGATTGTGAACAATGTACTTGAAGAAGGTCCTTGCCAACTGCAAATGGGATTGACGGAACTGAAACCGGGTAGCGTATGGAACACGATGCCGGCTCATACTCACAGCCGTCGTGTGGAAGCATATTTCTACTTCAACGTACCGGAAGGCAACGCTATCTGCCACTTCATGGGCGAACCTCAGGAAGAACGCATCGTATGGATGCAGAATGAGCAGGCTATCATGTCACCGGAATGGTCTATCCACGCTGCTGCCGGAACAAGCAACTATATGTTTATCTGGGGTATGGCGGGCGAAAACCTCGACTACGGAGATATGGACAAGATTAAATATACGGAAATGCGCTAAAACAAAAAAGGTGTCCAAAGTATATTATAAAATTATGATATAGACTCAGGCACGAATTACATGATTACACGGTTCTCGCCAATCAATCGGAAACTGTGTAATCGGTGTAATCCGTGCCTGAATATTTTATATCTTCTGATAATAGAACGAATAATACATGAATTCGACCAATTTTTGCAAATAAAATCCGGTCAGAATCCCGACTTTTGTCAACGAATCAAAATCTATTAAATCCACTATCATGAATGCATTTCAAAAAACAGGCGAGAAAATGACAAACTACAGATGGACTATCTGTGCCATGCTGTTCTTCGCTACTACAGTCAACTACCTCGACCGTCAGGTGCTTTCCTTAACCTGGGACGAGTTTATCAAACCGGAATTCCATTGGAACGAAGCTCACTATGGAACGATTACTTCCGTTTTTTCTATCGTATATGCAATATGTATGCTGTTCGCCGGTCGTTTTGTCGACTGGATGGGTACTAAGAAAGGATACTTATGGGCAATCGGCGTATGGTCTGCCGGTGCGTGTATGCATGCTTTCTGCGGAATCGTGACCGAGCAGTATGTAGGTATGCACAATGCTGCCGAACTGATGGCTGCCACAGGCGATATTGTCGTGGTGCTCGCCACTGTAAGTATGTACTGCTTCCTTGCCGCACGTTGTATCCTCGCTCTCGGTGAAGCGGGAAACTTCCCGGCTGCCATCAAAGTAACGGCCGAGTACTTCCCCAAGAAAGACCGCGCTTACGCTACCTCTATCTTCAATGCCGGTGCTTCTATCGGCGCCTTGATTGCTCCGGTCTCTATTCCGTTGATTGCCAAGGCATGGGGATGGGAAATGGCATTTATCGTTATCGGTGCCCTCGGCTTCGTCTGGATGGGCATGTGGGTATTTATGTATGATGCCCCGTCGAAAAGCAAACACGTCAATAAGGCCGAGCTGGAGTATATCGAGCAAGATAAATACGAAGAAGGTGTCGCTCCGGTGGCTGCCAATGAGAAAGATGAGAAGAAGATGGGCTTCCTGCAATGCTTTACCTACAAGCAGACATGGGCCTTTGTCTTCGGTAAGTTCATGACTGACGGTGTGTGGTGGTTCTTCTTGTTCTGGACTCCGTCTTATCTGAATACTCAATTCGGCATCAAAACTTCCGACCCGTTGGGTATGGCGTTGATCTTTACACTTTATGCGGTGACTATGCTGTCTATCTATGGCGGTAAGCTACCTACTATCTTTATCAACAGAACGGGTATGAATCCGTATGCAGCCCGTATGAAAGCGATGCTGATTTTCGCATTCTTC
This sequence comes from uncultured Bacteroides sp., assembly GCA_934716785.1. Lineage (GTDB taxonomy): Bacteria > Bacteroidota > Bacteroidia > Bacteroidales > Bacteroidaceae > Bacteroides. The sequence goes on from CAKUYM010000049.1 coordinate 16,237, forward strand.
CCGCTGGTTGTACTGCTGGCGCAACCGTTAGGTACTGTTTCTCCATGGTTTCCGGTTATCTTAATCGGTATTGGCGGAGCTGCTCACCAATCTTGGTCGGCCAATATATTCTCTACCGTAGGCGATATGTTCCCAAGAACAGCCATCGCAAGTATCACCGGTATAGGTGGTATGGCAGGAGGTGTGGGCTCTATGATTCTTCAGAAAGTGGCGGGTAACTTGTTCGTATATGCCTCCGGAACAACGATGGTTGACGGCAAAGAGGTGGAAATGACGAAAGATTTGCTCGAACAAGGTGCACAATTCGTACATCCTGCCATGACATTCATGGGCTTCGAAGGTAAACCTGCCGGATATTTCGTTATCTTCTGTGTATGTGCGGTAGCTTATCTGTTGGGTTGGGTGATCATGAAGACATTAGTTCCGAAATACAAACCTATCGTATTGGATTAAATCTATCCGGTATCGATAGAATCGTTAAAAAACAAAAGAGTAATCCCAACGGATTACTCTTTTGTTCACAGAAAAATAGACAATAAATAAAAAAAAACTGAAAAGACTATAATCTTATTCTGTGATATTCTCAAATAAATATTTGGATATCTCATCTTTTATCATGACTACTCTAGGCGAATAGACCTTAATAGGTTTATCTGCTATCTCATGTGCTATCATATTTGCTTTATCAGCTTTACCTATTGTTTGGTAAATTTTGAATAATGCATATAATGGAACAAAACGTGCAGGACACATATTAGAAGCCAATATAAAATGCTTCTCAGCTTCATTATATTTTCTAGTTTTTATATAATTATCACCTATTAGAATCTCCATATCATAATCAGCACACAGTGGTCTGCCTTCTAAAGCTATCTTTAGACTTTTCTGATTTAAACCGAAAGCGTTAAGAATGTTTGCATAATTATATAGGAAAGTATAATCATCTTGTAATATTGGATATAGTTTTTCGTATTGAATCACGGTCAAAGCAAATTTATCTGATTCCACTGGATAAACTTTTATACTACTCCATTTATATAGTACTATGATTTCTTTTCCACTGAAAACAAGCAATAAAGCAGTGAAACATATCATAAAGACTTGTGATACTTTCCAGACTTTCACATTTAGGTTTAAGGAAAAATTAGCAAATGAAAAAAGAGTGTAAATGCTAAAAACAACAACTAACCATACAAACGGAGTTGATAAAGGATAGGAAAAAAAAGCATATACCCCAATGCTACTTAAACAAGTGATAGCAATATTAGTCTCTAATCTACGATTACGATTATACAGTTTATAAAGAATACATATGATACTGACAAATACAGTAAATCCTACTATGCCATAATTTACGAGCAATGCAATATATTCGTTAAAGGGACGGAAAGTGTTATCTGCTAACATCACGAATGAACTATCCGGATGTTTGCTAAAAAAATCGGCTTGATAGGTCATATAATTAGCCCAAAAACCCTCATGGCCAAACCCGAAGAACGGTTTATCTTTAAACATTTCCCAAGCGCACCGCCAAATAAGCAAACGTCCATCTGCTGAATCTTTCCTTAGTAAATACAAGATAATACCTATAGTACCACCAATAATGAGTAGCAATAATATATGTTTAGTCCTAATTTTATATCTATAGTTGATTATGATAAAAAGAACTATTGCAATCAGAATTCCTGCAATACCACTTCTTGAACCGGATAGGATAATTGCAATTATAGCAGACGTTGATGTGATAAAATAGAAATATTTATGACTTTTAGATAAACTTGCTTTACTCATAAATAAGCATATTGGGCATCCTGCAGTTAGTGCTGCGGCGTAGGCTCCAGGATTGTCAAAGTTTCCAGTTACGGCAAACCCGGAATAGGTATCGATAAGAGAGAAATACTGTGAAATGCCGTATAGTGATGATAAAATAATTCCTAATGAGATCGCATTATAGTATGTTGGAATAATCCGAGTATAGAGTTCTATACCCGGATTATTTATTTTCCACACAAGGATAAATATGAGCATTAATAGAAATGACAAAATTGCAAAACACCATTTATCTTGCTCTGTATATACTTGAGTCCCTATTCTAAATAATAAGGAAGCAATGCAACAAAAATATAGAATAGCGCGAACTAATAACATTTTGTCATTTCCGGTTATTAAGGATTTGTATTTATTTTATTTCGTCGTAATATTCTGATCCGGCTCTAAAATGTTCAATCAAGCCATCCGTTAATGATTCACCACTTTTTGTAACGTAGCCTGTCATATAAAAAGTTACTGAAGCATCCATCCCAAAATCTGTACTTCTAAAAACCTGTCCTTTAACTCCAACATTTGCATTATCATTGTGAAAACTAGAGGATTTAGCAGTTGTTGGATTTCCTTCCCATTTATAAAATCCTCTTCCTTCTGCTGTCGTTTCTCCAATATTAACCCCATCATTATTGGTTTTTAAGCCGATCTTCATAGATAAAACTCGAAAACCATTCTTTTCTTCTTCAGCGCTTCCTCTAATGGTTATTTCTCTAGAAGAGTTTCTTGTTAAAGGAATGTAATTTACTAAAGTTTCCCACCCTTTTTAGGGGTGGGAATATATCAGAATCTCCAATATTTTTTGTAAATTAGCTATCG
>CAKUYM010000050.1 GCA_934716785.1 uncultured Bacteroides sp.
TAATAAAGATATCATTATAGCTAATAAAGATATCATTATAGCTAATGGGAATATCATTATAGCAAAAACAAATATGCTAATGGAGTATAAGAACATCGCAATGTTTTTAAGAATAGACCCAATGATTTTAGAAAGCACTGTAATGCTATTCTTTCGAAATGAATGCAATGATGAAGATGTCTCCCTTCACCCGCAAACGCCCTATCTATCGGGAGTTCAGAAGAAAGGTGAAGGAGTGGATAAAATGCTATATCTGTAGAAAGAACGGATATATTTCTTGCTAATTCTCAAAAGCATAGCTTTAGGCTGGTTAAAGCTATGCTTTTCATCTCCTAAAGCTATGCTTTAGTCAGATGGATAATGCTTAATGATATGCTGATGAATGTATTCGGTATCGTACAAAATAAGTACCGAAACGAACTTTTCAATTTAAATGGAGTTATTTCAGTTGATAAATAGTATCTTTGTGGATGGATAATCAGTGAGACATACTTAAAAATCGTACGATAACATGAAGCAAGTACCAAAATTCTTTAATACGGCCGGACCTATTCAGGCTGATATCCATTATAATGTAGAACCTCTCAGCCGGATTAATCTGGAGGAGATTGAATTGCTGATTTATCAGCGCAAATACTTTGTGCTTCATGCTCCGCGACAGACCGGGAAGACTTCATGTCTGCTGGCATTGCGTGATTATCTCAATGCCCGGGGAGAATTCTATGTCGTGTATGCGAACGTGGAGGCCGGTCAAGCTTTTCGCAATGATGTGCATGAGGTAGAGAGACGGTTTGTGGGAGCTATTGCCAGCCGTGCTTCTATTGTACTGAATAGTCGGATGCCTTATGAACTTGCCAATCAGGTGGAAAAAGAACAGGAAGGTTATATTACTGCCTACCTGAAGGCTTTATGTGAAGTACTCGACCGTCCTTTATTGCTTTTTATTGATGAAATAGACACACTTGTCGGTGATTCGCTTGTAAGCGTTCTGCGTCAGATACGTGCTGGATACGATCAGCGACCTGCGCACTTCCCCCAGAGCGTCATTCTTTGTGGCGTACGTGACGTGCGTGATTACCGCATCGTACTTTCCAATCAGGACATAGTCACCGGAGGTTCAGCATTCAACATCAAGGCAAAGTCTCTCCGCTTGGGTAACTTCTCGCGTGAAGAGATACACGACCTTTATATGCAACATACTGCCGCCACCGGACAGGAATTCGACCCGGACTGTTTTCCTCAAATTTGGGAGGCTACCGAAGGACAACCTTGGCTGGTGAATGCCTTGGGATATGAGGTGACCATGAATATGAAAGAGAATCGCGACCGTAGCGTCCGTATCATCCCTGAAATGATTTATCGTGCGCAGGAACAGATTATTTATCGTAGGGATACACATATTGATATTTTAATAGACAAGCTGCGCGAAGAACGTGTCCGTCGAGTCATTGCTCCTATGCTGGCCAATGAAGACGCTGAAGTAGAGAACTTGTTGAAAGATGATGATATTCAGTATGTGGTGGATATGGGACTTATTGTGCGTGATAAACCTCTGCGTATTTCCAATGCTATCTATAAAGAGATTATTCCACGTGAGCTTACATGGGCGCGTCAACAGACTTTTGTACAGCAGTCTGCTTGGTACATCCGCTCGGACAACTCTATTGATATGGAGAAACTTCTTCTGGATTTCCAGCAATTCTTCCGTCAAAATGCCGATTCCTGGATAGAACGCTTCGACTACAAAGAAAGTGGTCCGCAACTTCTTCTGCAAGCTTTCCTACAACGGGTGGTGAATGGTGGTGGCTATATTGACCGTGAATACGGATTGGGGCGCGGGCGAACAGATTTACTCATTACCAAACCTCTGACTGACGGCTATGGCGGTCCGTGTCAGCATATTGTTATGGAACTGAAAATAAAACGTAACTCATTGGAACGCACGCTTGAAGACGGTCTCCGCCAGACAGCCCAATATATGGAACGTTGTGCTCCCGATGCTGAAGGTCATTTCATTCTTTTCAATCGTGATAAAGACGTGTCATGGGATGAAAAGTTATGGCATCGGAAAGAGCAATATGGGCAATATGTAATAACTGTGTGGGGAATGTAGGAATTCACGTTATTTTACTATTTATCCCGGTTAAAACCATTTATTCGTATTCTTATCTTTTTTGTCTATTGAAAAAAGTTTACCATTTATGCACAAACTCTTTTGTGGTTTATAATAAAAACCATTATCGTTTATTATAAACGGGTCTGGAGTTTATTATAAACTCTCATCTGCCGTTTTAGTCATTTTAAATTAATTTTATACAACAAAAAAGGCTGCAAATCTCATCAGAGTTTGCAGCCTTAAGTCTTTAAAAGATACTTTATGCTATTGTTTTCATAAGAATCAGTAATGCGTATTGTTGTGATATTATACTCCGCTGTAGTAAGGTACGAGCGCTTAGATGGATTTTTTCTTTCATGTTTAGGTTTTAATTTATAGTTCTTATTATACGTTGACGCATACAAATATACAATAAAAAAAAGCGTTTGTCAAGTCTTTCGGATAGTTTCATGTTTATTAAGTAAATGGTTAGAAGGAAAAACTTATCTTTGCTATAGTAGATGTGGTGGCTGTCCTAACCGATAGCCCTAATCCTCGTAAGTATTGGAGTGTCTTGAAAACACGTTTAAAAAAAGAAGGGAGTGAGTTGACTACAAATTGTAGTCAACTGAAAATGAGATCGGCTGATGGAAAGATGTATTTAACCGATGTCGCAGATACTGAAAAACAAAGCGTAACGAACGCTGTATCAGCTAATTCGCTACGCTTTGTCTAAATTTACTTTTTCGCTATGTGTTTATTTTAAGTCTTGTGAATTGACCATTCCCGGCGTTCCTCCCGTTGTTGCTGTGGATGAACGCCAATTTTTTCGGACTGAAGAAGACAGTTCCGGTGAAATCTTTTCGAGGGACACACCCTGATGTCTTTTGGTATTTGAACTGTGCATGGATTCAAAGTAGCTGCATTTGTCGATAAGCCGTGACTTTACTTCATCAGTCATTATGGCAAGATGGCTGTCTTCATTCGTGAGCTTGGGGAAATTGGCTATTTTAATGATCGTTTCTCCATGGGTCTTGTGTTTCTTGATAAGGGTAGCGGGCGATTTCGTAAGACATAGATAGCCGTAAGGGGGAATATTTATCTCTTGATTGCCGTCTGCCTGTTGTAGAACAACGGCGGACTTGGTTGTTGTGGTATTTGAACCGGCATCTATGTATCTCACCAGTTTCAATGACGGAACAGAGACGGAACTGGCGGAAGGATTATAAAGCTCTATGTATTCGGCCCCGTCTGTAGCATTATCATACATCACTTCGTTGAACAATAAAACACCTTTCACGTCAGTCGGATAATCAGGCGGAACGGGAGTCGGGTCTATGGGAGTATTCGGTTCATCAGGTATTCCCCCGTCCGGCTTGGTTGTTGTCTCTACATCGTTTGATAATCGGATATGATGGAATGTGATGCCTTTACTGCGGGTTTTGGTATAGACACAGTATATTCCACAATAAGAAGAACTTTGTATGTTGTTGTCTTTTACCTGTTTTTCTTTGGTATATTCATTCTCGGATTCCAGCCGTGTCCAAAAAGTCCAGTAGCCGTTGTTGTCACACTCTACTTTGATATACAGCTTAGGCGAGTTGTTTCCCTTCATCAATTCCCTTCCCGAAGCTAAGAGCTTGGATTGTTTCTCATTTTGACGGTAAAGGGCTACGTTGTCCTTGGCTCCACCTATTTGAACATAATAACCATCCAAATTGTCGGAAAGCACATTAGAAGAAGATGTCAGGTAGAATCGAGCGTAATTGTTGGCGGACGGATTGAAAGTGAGACGTACTCCAAATTCCCAGCGAGTGCTTTTTACGGAGGAAGAAGGGAAGATGGCGTAAGCGGTTCCCGCATCTTCTCGCGGGTCGTTCAGGCGGATTCCCTCTTGGGCAGTGATGGTGAATTTCTCGATCTCTCCTTCCCATGGAAGCTCGGAGGTGACCGTGTCTTCTCCGTCCGCATATTCTGCCGTTTCGTCATCGGGAGGAAGCGAGCAACTCTTGAATGAAAAAATAAAAAGGCTTAGTAATATGACTATAAGTGTGCTGCTGTTTTTCATACGGTTTTATTAGTAGTTTTCATTAACCGTATTTGTTTGTGTATAACGCAAAGGCAATTCCGGCTTATTCACCTATCTTTTGCAAAGATATGCCTTTCTGCCGAATAAATGAGGTTTATTACTTTTTGTTTTCTAAAAATCAGAAAATAACAATCAGGAATTATCGGAAATGTATTAAGCCAAATAATTTCCGATGAATTCCTGATTGCCAAAGTATATAAGTATCGGGAAGCCTATTCGAAGCGCGGCATCACGTACTTGTCTGCATAAGAGGTGAAGGTAATCCCCGGCATGTAATGAACATCCGATTTATTCTCCAGCGACTTGATCAGTGAATAGTCATCGGCATTCAGCGCATAATAGTTGTCGGAGTCCGGAGTAGTCACCCGTACAGTCCAGTCAAACATATTACCGACAATTGTCAGTGCATCCGTTTCGGGATTGAATGTCGGTACACCGGTTTTTACTACCTCATAGGTACGGTTGTTCAACACGTAAAATGCATTGTCTACATCAGTCATGAAAGCAAGCGTCTTTCTGTTTCTGAACTCAGTCAGGTACAGGTGCTTCAGTGACAGTCCTTCGGGCAGTGCTATGGCGCGGACATAAGGACGACCTTTCACCTGTTTCAGATGGAACAGGCGGCGGTTGGCATCCAGTAGGAGGTATCCTTCGTCATATTCTTTTTTCACCACCGGATTGCCGGCTATCTCCGTGGCGGGGAAGTGGAATCCTTTCTTTTTCATGGCTTCCGTGAACAGAAGGCTCTTTTCCGGATTGATGCTGTTGGTTGCCATGTCGATAAAGTCAATCCCTTTGGAAGTGATGCGGAATACATCGTCCGGCATTTTCAGATCTACCCGTCCGGACATGGACTCCAGCAAGGGATACAGTCCGATGGAAGGGGCATTGATATCCGAAGGAACACTGCGGAAATTGAAGTTCTCCGTCTGCACTAACTTGGGAGTGACAGCTATTCCTTTTATCGTATCCGGAAAACGCTCGTCGGACATTAACTGGCGGAAATAAAACATCGGAAGAATACTGTCGAATGCGGCTTCTGTATAGATATTTCCGGCAAGGTCACGGCGCACGGTTCCTTTGCCGTCTTCTTGCCCTATCTGGGCGAAATCATCAATCACGAAGCTATATAGCGTAAAGGGAGTCTTGTCCGGCTTTACGACAAAGAAATTGTAGCACCACGGCAACTGCCACAGGAGCAGGAAGGCAATGGTGACATATAATAGTATGGTACTGAAACGTCTCATCTTTAATTCATTTTATCAGGTTTAACCTTTTATTCTTTTAGTCTTGTTTTCCCGCCTTGAACCGCACGATAGAGAGCCATGAGAAAGAAGCTGTCAGCAATGTATAGACCAGCAGGTAAGGGAGGAACTTATCGTAGGCTTCCGGTGTGGTTGACAAGAAAAAGATTCGTAGTATAAGCACGGCGATGACAAGGTTCAGAATACGGCGTTTCCAAGCCGGCTCAAGACAAATCCATGCCACAAGCAGGTAACCGGAGATTCCGGCAAGATACCATGTCAGGGCAGTGAGCAGGATATGATTCTTCAGTTCATGGGCAAATACTCCGTTCAGATAAACTTCCATCAGCAGGAAGTTGGACGCAAAGCAGACAAGAAGCAGCACCAAACCGGACAGCAGCATATTTGCCGTCATCTTCAGCTCCGGATAAGGCAAGTGAAGTGTCAGTTTCAAGCACTTGCGCTGCATCTCGGGAACAAACTGCACGATTGCCATCAGTATTCCGGCAATCAGGGGAATGTATTGCAACATATCAATGAATATGGCATCCCGTTGCAACATGACTTCCCATACATGTGCAGCTCCTTTCATTTCTATCACACGGTTGATACGGAGCATGCAGTAGCCCGTAAAGCCAAGTGTGGCGAGCACGGCAAGCAAGAAATACCACCGTGTCTTTATCCATTCTTTATAAAATATAGCGTACATCAAACTTAATTCTTAATATTCAACACAAAACTCTCCTTTTTCAACTCTCCGTTTGCTTAGTATTTTCCCGTCAGACCGATAAAGGCGTCTTCCAGATTCACCTGCTCACTGTGGAGGTCGGTATAGGGCACTGACATTGATTTCAGTTTTGCCTCCGTTTCTGCAGGCGACAGGAAAGAGAAGGTCTCCAAGGTATTCCGCAGGACGGAAGGATGGTAGAAATCGTCGGATTCGGGGAGCTCGTAACCATCGGGAACCGTAAACGTATAGCGGCGTCCCTTTTCCAGCAACTCGGAGAGCGGTTTCTGAATCAAGATCTTCCCGTAGTCCATGATGATGCAATCGTCTACAAGACGTTCCATATCCTGAATGATATGCGAAGTAAGGAAAACGGTTTTGCCTTCGGAGCGGGCATAGTCACGGAGATAGTCCACGAACAGGCGGCGGTAGCCGGGGTCGAGTCCGAGGGAGAAGTCATCCAATACGAGAAGTTCCGGATTCTGTGCGAGAATCAGTCCGAGAGCCACTTGCGAGCGTTGTCCGCACGACATGCGTGAGATGCGTTGTCCGGGAGCGACTTTCAGCTTGTCCATCAGTTCATAATACGCTTCTTTTCTCCACTGGCCGGGATAGAAGGCTGCATAGAATTTCTCTATTTCGGTGATGGTCATGAATTGATACTGCACATGCCCTTCAATGAGTAGCCCGATCTTGCGGCGCAGGGCAGGTGCCATGCTCTGTATCTCCTGTCCGAAGATGCGGCACTCTCCCGAGCGTGGTTTCAGATAGCCGCTCAGGATATTGATAGTGGTGGTCTTGCCCGTACCGTTTTTCCCTAATAGTCCCAGGATTCGTCCTTTGGGCACTGTGAAACTCAGGTTTTCGTAAATCAACCGTTTGCCGTAGTAATGCGTCAGGTTGTTACATTCTATAATCTGTTCCATTCTATTTTATCTGTTATTCTGTTCAAAAGAAGAGAAGGAAGAGTATAGGAATCAATATTCCGGCAATAAGCTCTATCCCTCCTCTACCGATAATACCTTTGTTTCCTTTCAGCATGATGATGCCTGAAAGAGTGATGATGATAAGCCCGATAGCGAAGATATCCGCGAAGTGAGTCCACCATTGTCCCGGATTGTAATGCAGACGGGACATGGCTCCGATGAGCGGGCGGCGGGTGACAGACTCATAGACCGCTTCTCCTGTCTTTACATTCACCAAGAGATTGGAACCGCCTTTCAGAAATACTTTCATCACATCCGTCTGCGGGAAGTAATGCTTGGTGTAGTTGCCGGTTTCTCCCAACGGCTCCAGTAGGGAAAGCACTTTTTCCTTACTCATTCCCGCTTTGTCCGGCAGGCTTTCTGTTATCTTATATTCCTTCCGAGTGATGGAAAAGTTTGGATTAATCGTGTCGCGATGATTCATCACAATGCCGGAAATGGCATATATTAATACCATTCCGGCAAAGAAAAAGGATAAATCGCGGTGTATGATTCGGCTCCATTTACGGATGCTGTTACTCCACTTCATATGAGTTGGCTTCCATAAAATAGAATGACAGATACTCTTTTCCCGTATTTGCTTTGCGATCGGCTATCTTGGCACGGAAGTCGGCAATGCGGGCTTCGGGCGTATTGGCTGTTTCGCCGCGTGCTTTCTTTTCAGTGTCGCATCCGGCTTCGCCTGTACCGTGTTTCTCGGCAGACTGTGCCTTGAGTTGTGCTTCCCAATTCTGGAGATAGGCTTCGTCGATGCGTTGCTCTTTCAATGTGCCGGTCACGCGAACGATAGAGTTCACGCATTTAGGATCGAATGCTCCTAATGTTCCGGCTTCTACGCGGATTACTTGCGTGTCGTCACTGCCCATAAGGAAGATTTTCTTCGCGCCATGTTTGCAGGTGTGTGTACAAACGCCTTCGATGGTCACTTCTTTTCCGACAAGATTCTCGGCATTAGCCAAGAGAGAGTCGATTTCCAAAGCGGAAGAGACGTTTTGCTCCGTTGCCACTTCTGTAGCGCTTTTCTGTTGTTTGCTGCCACAGGAAGTTCCGATAAGAGTCATAGCCGATAAGGCTATGACAATAGTTAGTTGTTTGGTTTTCATTGTTGTTGTTTCTATATGGTTTGTAACTTTAGTTTGCTGCTTGATCCTTTACGCAACGGAGTTGCATTCCAGATTCATAATGTTGATATGACAAAGTAATACGCCCTTCTGGATAATTCTTGGTAAATGTTGTCATTTGCGCAAAGAATTGAATATTAGTCATCGTGTTAGGATCAGATGATGAATAATTTGGTCTGAAGCAAGTGGAGGACATTATATAATTCATTATTGGTTGGGCTTTATATTTAGCTAACGTAGCTTCATTTGTATTGCTGCTACAGAGCTTCGCGGCCTGATAAGCGGGTGTAGCCTTAAAGCCTGATTTTATTCTTGCCCCAGATAATACGTAGTTCCATCCTGCCTCATTATAATTCTCTAATTTTGCCCCATCATATTTTGAATCATAAAAGAGAGCGGTTGGTACATCTAATTGAGTTGGATATTTATCTGTATCATTAACTCCCCAAGTGGATCTACCGCAAAGCGCAACAAATTCCATTCGAGTCGGTATATGCCATCCTTTGGGACAGATACCCTGAGTTCCTTCAAACTCATAGCAATTTTCAGCAGTTACCTTTTTGCTGCCAAATGCTGCATATGTATCATAAAAATAGCCTAATTTCTTTATAGAGGCTTCATCTGTTAATACTTCGATAGCATCTGCTTTGTTTGTATCGTTACCTTCATTTACGATCAATTTATACGGATACCAGATATGCGAATCTGCAGTCGGATCACCTGACGGTGTATATCCTTCCGGCACATAGCGTAACGGTTCTGCCATCCAAGTCGTTCCGTTGGCAAGTTTCACGGTCTGATAAGTCTCTCCGTAATAGACGAAATATCCGTCATGCTCTTCAAAATTTGTTTCTTCCTGTTCTTCTTTCGGTGAATTGTCATCATCATTACAAGCAGCAAAAAGTGTTGCTGCAAGCATCAACATTAAATACTTTTTCATGTTCTGATAAATTTAGTTTATAATTGATTAATTTAAAATGTATATCCAAGTTTTAGGGTTTCACTCCATCGGTCGGCTCCTGCTATATGCTTAAGGTTGAAACCGTGTGTATATTCAGCCTGCATCTCCGCATACATCCCCCGATAGAATTTGTATCGCAGTCCGAATCGGACAGCCAGTCGGGGAGCTGTCGCATATTCATTCTGCAGATCATAATATTCCGTCAATCGATAAGGAGGTTCACCGGCTTCAATATCGGTATCCACAGTTTTACTCTTTTCCGTATAATCTCCGACGGAGAAAATGCCGGAAGCCTTCCAATCAAACAATCGGGTATGAAATGTACCGGCAAGATATACGTGTCCGCAAGTCATAGTCTGCGAAACGGAGTAGGGAAACATCTGCGTAACCAAGCTTTTGAATGACGATACATTCGCGCCGAAGTGCAACTCTTTTCGAGGACTTGTGAACTCATATTCGGGCTGTACGGAAAAGATAGTTCTTTCAAAGATACGGTTGGAACCATAGACGTGGGTCGTCGTTATACCATTGGAAGTCTCCTGTCCCAATACATTCTCGTTATTAATCTGGCGTATCCAAGTTAAATTTAAACGTAGGAAGTGGGCTGCATCTCCTCTGTCGAAACGATAACTCAGGTGCGAAGCAATCCGGTTTGTCGGGAATTTGAACCAGATGCTCTCCTTCTCTCCGGCAGAACCGGAAGAATGGCTATATTCCACATCCCCATAGAAAGACTTCCATTGAAGCTGGACGGCAGCTCCGTGAGACAGTTCTTTAATGGGGAATCCGTTAATTCCCGATTCATTCAGATGAATCCCGCTACCTTCCCATGTCTCGTAGGCACCATACATCAGTCCTTTGTCCAAAAAGGCATAATACGATGTAGCTGCCGTACCGATTTCTTCTGCTTTCACCGATTCACTGTTCTTACCAAAGATATAAGTGAATCCGATGGAGTAGTTGCCTGAATGGTACATTATGCTTGGCGCTACTTTCAAGTCCAGCCTGTAGTTGGTATGCCGCAAGTCTTTACGCTTCGAATAGTTGGCGGAAGTGAAGTCTATTTTGCCACCTATACGCCATTGGGGAGCAATGTCTTTGGCTATGCCTCCCATGAAAGCATACGTCTGCAAATCCTTGCGTCCGGGAGTGAATTCCAGTATATCTACCGGATAGAATCCGGGATGGATAAACATGGAACCGCACATATTACTGCCGGAAGTATGGTCGAATGAGAATGAGCCTATTAAAGAATACTCCTTCAGATGTGTGATAGACTTCGCTACCACGCCGGCACTCCATAACTTGTCCGCTTCATAATAATTGCGGAAATCGCCATGGTTGTTTCTTCCATACAATTCTGCATAGGAGACAGTAGCGCTGTCCGCCATAATCCCGGTAACGTTTGCACCTGCATTCCAAGGATTGCGGTGTTCCACAACGTCGTATGACTGTGCCGATGCCGCGGATATCATACACAGGAAAAGACAACTTATAAATATTCGTTTCATATCACTCATGCAGGGATTGTTTTTCTCTTTCATAAAAATCAGAGGAAGAATTGTTGGTATCTTCCAGTATCTCATAGCCGGCCTCGCGAGAGGCTTCTTCATCAGTGTGGCGATATAGGGTTCGTCCGTCATATAACGCGCTTTGGGTAATATAGCCCGCATCGACGGAGGGCGGCATGCGTTTCTTGTTGTTCGATGAGCCGCCATAATAGATCTCTACCGCATCCATCACCCAGTCCACCGGCACTTTTACAATCCGGTCCGCCGTGCTTCCCGGTTTCTGAATAACGTTGTCTGCCCCGGCAACAAAATCTTGTATGGTAGTACCTTTTGCCTTGAATAAGACTGCGGCAGGAGAGAACACGGAGAATGTATAAGCATTGGCTTGCCCTGTCTTTATCACGACATTCAGATAATGATCCGGCGTTATCTGGTCGCCCGGTGCCGGGTGATACAATGTATTCCAGAAATATACGGGATTGTAACAGACGAAATATCCGGGTTTGTTCAGGTTGACCGATTGGGGATACTGTGCGGTGTGGTCGATAGCTCCGCAGATAACCACTACGGCATCTTCGCCCGGAGCCAACGGGAAAGTGCGACCTGTACCGCCAAACTGCCATACGCACTGTGCCACAGGCAAGAAGTCAGGGAATATGGTAGCTCCGGTAGATTCATCCTGAGTGATCCATACATTGGTTGCCTGCGAGTTGTAAGGATCGAGCGAACCGAAACAGAGGCTGTCGAGATACTGAACCTCGGAGGTGTTATTGTGCAGGATCATATACTTGTCCGACTGGTAGTTGCCTTCAAACGGCAGTTTGGTACATCCTCCGCAATAAATCTCTTTAATGACAATAGCACCCGACTTGGAGTGTGACAACGGAAGATTAAGGATAAGGTCCTCATTCACAAGTTTCACCTTGTCCGCCAGTCCGTTGAAGATATCACGGCCTGCTTTGTCACTTATCTGAATCCGGTATACACCTTGGGTCAGATTGAAATGTGCGGTCCCGTTCTCATCCGTTTTTGACGTATATGAACTCCCCCGGTCTATATCTTCGACCTTTATACTGATGCCCGCCCGAAGAAAATCCGAGTATCCGTCCGGATATACGGCATTTATCTGAAGCGTATGCAGCCGACCGTCATAAGGGTTGTCCTTGTCGATATCCGTGCAACCTCCGGTGGCGAAGATTGTCACTAATGATAATATGTATACTAATCGCTTCATTGTTTTAGAATTTTATGCGGCAAGTTAATCCATAATAAAAATCCGGAGTAAAGATGGCGCTTACTCCTGTTGCGTATGAAGTCACATACTTTCTCGAGTTCGTAAAGTTGATAGCGTTGAGGGAGAGCGATACATGATCGCCTATCTCTTTGGTAATATTGATATTGGCAGAGAAATAGGGATCGTATCCGTCCGCGGCGAATGTATAGGCATTCCCCGACTTGCGTATCAGGTTTGCGAATGCGGAGTTTTGGGCTTCTTTCTCGGTGAACGGCCGTATCTCATTGTTGAGATCAAGGTATGCTATCGGATAAATGGCAGTGTACGAGTTGCCATCGTAGATGCTGCCTCCCGTTGCGGTGTTGCTGTTATCACTGACATTGAAAGCATATTCCTTGCCGTTGTATTCAGACAAGTTTTGCGACCGTTTTAGCAAAGACGCTTCCAGTCGGAATGATACAATCAGTCTGGCTTTGGGTATGCGGGTTATTGCTGTGACATTGGCATCCAGCGAATGAGAACGTTTGCCGTTTGCTGTTGTCGAGGCGCTGCCTCCGTTGGCATAGATACCTACATATTGGTAGGAACGGTTCGGAATGCCGGTGTGCGACCACCCTGTCTGATAATAATAAGACAGAGAGTTATCTACGTATTTCATATAATCATAGCTTGCGTCCAACCGCAGTTGGGTGCGGATAGGGGTTATCTCGGGGAAATCGACAATCATTTCCACCCCTCGCCGTTTGATGTCCGAACCGTTGTCCGGTGAAACGGAATTTATAAAGGTGCGGTTGGTGACTTTTACATCCATAGGCACCCATGCTTCCGACTCATTGCCGCGTATGTACACCATTCCCGTTTGGTTGTCCACATTAATTTGCGGGTTGGCAGGCATATTGAATCCGTTCGGCAATTGAAGGACATCATACGAGAACGGAGTATAAGCATTGGTGTACTTATAAGGATTCTTCGTGCGGTTGAAGTAGCCGACCAATGAAATCTTTGTCTTTGCTATCTCGATATCTATCCCCAATTCCGCGTTCTGATTCCGTTGCCAACGCAGGTTCTCGTTATGTAATAGTACGTATGGCTGGCTGTAGTAGACATAAGATGACTCGTTATTATTATAAGAAACACCGAAAGTCTGTATGTCGCGATACTCCTGCCGGGGATAGAGAATGTAGTAAGACGGCAATTTCTCGGCAACTCCCCAGCCACCACGGACAGATACATTCCGGTTCAACTGCCATTTGGCGTTGAAACGTGGTGAGAGCGTATTCAGGTTCTTGTACTCTGTTCCGCTGATGAAGAGTTTTTCCCAACGCACACCCGCCATCAGTTTCAATGTAGTGCTTCCGAGAGGAACAGTCAAGTTCTCCTCTGCATAGAGTGACATATTATGCATATACGGATAAGCGGAATATGGACGCGGACGGTAACCGTTGGGGGCTAAGGACGGATTCAGGTAGTATTCTCCATCTCCTATGTTGCCGGTTGATTTCCACTGGATTCCTGCTATCAGATTACTGTTTATCTTTTTGAACCGTCGGTTCCACTCATATTTCAGCGAGGCTGTATAATCCAGCTCTTTTGAATCAATGATTTGGTCTGCAAAATAAGAGTAAGGCAGCTTGTCGGCAAGGAAGTAACCTTCCTGTTCGACATGCACGGCAGGCTGCTCGGATGCATACGTATAAGGAGTATGTGCGTGCGATTTATTGTCATTGTAATAAAGGGATGCGTCAAACTTCAGATTGGTAATCCACGGCTTATTGAGCAGCCATGCCAATGAGGTGTTTGCCCGAAATACATTATCTCTCACTTTGGTATATTCTCCGGTATAAGCATCAGGGTCATCTTTGGTATTCATACCTCCGATATTTCCTGTGAAACCAAGATTGAATTTGAGGGTGTTTCGGAATGTATTATAGTTGGCCGAAAATCCTCTTCGTGTATAAGAGGTGTAGGGGGATGACAGCTTCCGGGTTGCTTTGGTCCATTCACCGCTGATGTTGATGATGCCTTTGTTATTTCCCAAGTCGAGCCCTTTAGAAAAAGACAACTGTTCGGTGCGCGGATTGACGGATAGCAATATTTCCCACGGTGTTTTCCCTTTCTTTGTACGGATATTGACCATACCGCTGTTCAAGTCTCCATACTCGGCCGAAGGTACTCCTGTAATGATTTCGGCAGATTCGATATTTGCTACTGCAATACTGCGTGTATCTACTCCGCTCATACTGCCGAAGGATGCATTGTTTCCCATGCGTATACCGTCCACTGCCACTGCTGTTCCGAAGGTTGCATTACCGACGGTCGAACCTCCGTCTCTCAGTGAGAACACATTGTTGGTGGTCAGGTCCGGAACTTTCGTCTTTCCGCCCGGAAGAAGGGCGGAGATATCGCTGACATTGGATATCTGAAGGTGCTCCAAGGCATTGCTGCCAATGATGAGAGTCGTATTCAGCTCGCTCTTGGGAGCCTGTGCCGTAATCACTACATCATCCAGTGCAAGCGTGTTCTCTTTGAGCCGTATCGTCAGGTCTTTGATGTTGTTGCGGACGTCAACGGGTATAGTCGCAGTGACATAACCAAGAAAGGAAACTTCCAAATTGCATTTCCCTTCCTGGACTCCTTGTATCGCAAACTCTCCGTTCTGATTGGATACAGCCCACAAATAGGTACCTTTTATAATAATGGAAGCTCCCGGCAGCGGAGTATTTGTCTTTTCTTCAGTGATGCGGCCGGAAATAGTATATGTACCCGAATGGGCTGTGGCTTTGAATATAATAAGAAAAAGAAGCCCAAAGATCGCTATGTTTAGTCGAAAATATCCCATATACGAAATTTTGCGCAAAATTCTCTAATTATATATTATTAGTCAATCGCAATAAATGATTATTTTATGAATAGTTGATACCTACATTTAGTGATGGAATATCTTTACATATATCTTAAAAGAGACCGGCTTGTTTCATGATGATTACCATGAAACAAGCCGGTCTCTTTTAGGAATTTATCTATATCTTTCTTGAAAATCAGATGTTCTTTACCTTGATCAGATATTCGGCGATCTGTACTGCATTCAGTGCTGCGCCTTTCTTAATCTGGTCGCCTACAATCCAGAAGGTCAGCCCGTTCTCGTTCGTCAGATCTTTGCGGATACGTCCTACGTAAACCGGATCTTTGCCTGCCAAGAACAACGGCATCGGATATTCTTTTTCGGCAGGATTGTCCTGAAGTACCAATCCTTCTCCTTTGGCAAATGCTTCGCGGGCTTCTTCTACGGAAATTGGACGCTCGGTCTCTACCCAAATGCTTTCAGAGTGGGCACGCAATGCAGGAACACGCACGCAAGTCGCGCTCACCTTGATGTCGGAGTGCATGATTTTGCGTGTTTCGTTATACATCTTCATCTCTTCCTTCGTGTAACCGTTTTCTGTGAATACGTCAATCTGCGGAATCAGGTTGAAAGCCAACTGATAGGCGAACTTCTCTACAGTCACAGGCTCATTGGCCAGTACCTGACGATACTGTTCGTACAACTCGTCCATGGCTGCGGCACCTGCACCGCTTGCTGCCTGATAAGTAGATACGTGCACGGTTTTTATATGAGAGAGCTTTTCGATGGCTTTCAGTGCAACTACCATTTGGATAGTCGTACAGTTCGGGTTGGCAATGACGCTGCGCGGACGAACCAATGCGTCTTCGGCATTCACCTCGGGCACCACCAAAGGCACATCATCATCCATGCGGAATGCGCTGGAATTGTCGATCATCACAGCACCATACTTGGTGATTGTCTTCTCGAACTCCTTGGATGTTCCAGCTCCGGCAGAAGTGAAAGCGATGTCTACCCCTTTAAAGTCATCATTGTGTTGTAAGAGTTTTACCTCGATCTGTTTACCGCGGAAAGTATAAGTCGTTCCGGCACTACGTTTAGAACCGAACAAAACTAACTCGTCCACCGGGAAATTTCTCTCATCGAGCACACGCAGGAATTCTTGTCCCACGGCTCCGCTTACGCCAACAATAGCTACTTTCATTTTTTTCTTTTGTTAAATTATAAATATTATGTTTCTCCTCTTATACTGTCGAATAGAAGAGATTTGGCTGCAAAAGTATAACAAATTAGCATATAAACATCGCTTTTGAGAGAAATATTTCAGTTTTTCTGCGGATTTCTTTAACCGGTGAAATAAATAGAATGTATACGGGCTGCACATTCATTGTGATTCTGCGAACTTTTTTGTTCCTTTGCACTGAATTCCTAAAGCCACAGTCTATGACTCTGTTTGATTTTAATTTAGCCTTACCGATAACGGACCCTACCTGGGTGTTCTTTTTGGTATTGATTATCATCCTCTTTGCTCCCATGATTTTGGGGCGTCTGCATATACCTCATATAATAGGTATGATTCTGGCCGGAGTGGTGATAGGCGAACATGGCTTTCATGTGCTCGACCGTGACAGCAGTTTCGAACTTTTCGGCAAAGTGGGGCTATACTATATCATGTTCCTTGCCGGTCTCGAAATGGACATGGAAGATTTCAAGAAGAACCGAGCGAAAAGTATCGTGTTCGGCTGGCTCACTTTTCTTATTCCGATGGGATTGGGAATATGGAGCAGCATGAGCATATTGGGCTATGGCTTTCTTACGGCAGTGCTGTTGGCGAGTATGTACGCTTCGCATACATTGATTGCTTACCCCATTATCAGCCGCTACGGGTTGTCCCGTCTGCGCAGTGTCAATATAACTATCGGCGGAACGGCGGTAACCGTCACCCTTGCCTTGATTATCCTCGCTGTGATAGGCGGCATGTTCAAAGGAACGGTCGACGGATGGTTCTGGGCATTTCTTGTGGCGAAGGTCGCTTTTCTCGGCTTTCTGATTGTTTTTTTCTTTCCACGTATCGGCCGCTGGTTTTTCAGGAAGTATGACGACAGTGTGATGCAGTTCGTATTCGTGCTGGCAATGGTCTTCCTCGGTGGTGGGCTGATGGAGTTTGTGGGAATGGAAGGCATCTTGGGTGCTTTCCTTGCCGGACTGGTCTTGAACCGTCTGATTCCTCATGTCTCTCCTTTGATGAACCGGTTGGAGTTTGTAGGAAATGCGCTGTTCATACCTTACTTCCTGATTGGCGTGGGTATGATTATTGATGTGAGGAGTCTGTTTGCCGGTGGGGAAGCATTGAAGGTCGCAATCGTTATGACGGTAGTGGCCACCTTCAGCAAATGGCTGGCAGCATGGATTACACAGAAAATTTACGGCATGCAGCCGAATGAGCGGAGCATGATGTTCGGCTTGAGCAATGCGCAGGCGGCGGCTACGTTGGCGGCGGTATTGATCGGGCACGAGATTATCATGGAGAATGGCGAACGGTTGTTGAATGACGATGTGCTGAACGGAACGGTTGTGATGATTCTTTTCACTTGCGTCATCAGTTCGTTAGTGACGGAACGGGCTGCCCGTCGCATTGCCTTGGATGAGAATGTGCGGTCTGAAGAAGAGGACGCAAAGAAGAACAATGAGCAGATATTGATACCGGTTGCCAATCCGGATACGATCGAAGACCTTATCAACCTTGCGTTGGTCATAAAGGATGCCAAGCAGAAGAATGCGTTGATAGCGCTGAACGTAATCAATGACAACAACAGTTCGGAGAAGAAGGAACTGCAAGGAAAGCGTAATCTGGAGAAGGCGGCGATGATTGCCGCCGCTGCCGATGTGCCGGTCACTATGGTGAGCCGTTACGACTTGAATATCGCTTCGGGAATTATCCATACCATCAAGGAATATGAAGCCACGGATGTGGTGATCGGTCTGCACCGGAAAGCCAATATAGTAGACTCCTTCTTCGGACACTTGGCCGAGAGTCTTTTGAAAGGTACGCACCGCGAAGTGATGATAGCCAAATTCCTGATGCCGGTGAATACCTTGCGGCGAATCAATATTGCCGTACCGCCGAAAGCGGAGTATGAGGCGGGCTTTGCCAAATGGGTGGAGCACTTCTGCCGGATGGGAAGCATACTGGGATGTCGCGTGCATTTCTTTGCGAATGAGCGGACACTGATGAGGCTTCAGCAGCTTGTGAAGAAGAAATATGCGGGAACACCGACCGAATTTACGACTTTGGACGAATGGGAAGACCTCCTTTTATTGACAGGGCAGGTGAACTATGACCATCTGCTGGTCGTTATTTCCGCCCGTAGAGGTTCTATCTCTTATGATACCTCCTTTGAACGCCTGCCTGCACAGCTTGGAAAATATTTCGCGAATAATAGTTTGATAATCTTGTATCCCGACCAGTTTGGTGAGCCGCAGGAGATTGTTTCTTTCTCTGACCCTCGCGGACATAATGAGTCGCAACATTATGAAAAGGTCGGCAAGTGGTTCTATAAATGGTTAAAGAAAAGCTGATGGAAGAAAAGATGAACCGTATGTGCAACTCGCATGTGCTGGTCGTGGGGCTGGGCGGAGTAGGGGCTTATGCCGCCGAGATGATTTGCCGTGCGGGGGTAGGTGTCAATTAAACGATTATAATAAAAGGCTGTTATGATAAAACTAAAAGGAATAACGAAGAGTTTCGGCTCGTTGCAAGTACTGAAAGGCATCGATTTGGATATTGATAAGAGTGAGATTGTCAGTATTGTAGGGCCGAGCGGGGCGGGCAAGACTACCTTGTTGCAGATTATGGGCACTTTGGATAAACCGGATGCTGGCACTGTGGAGATCGACGGAACGGTGGTCAGCCGGATGAAGG
>CAKUYM010000051.1 GCA_934716785.1 uncultured Bacteroides sp.
TCTGTATAGGTTAGCTAAGATATATGCATAAAGGGGGAATTAACAAATGTTATCCCCCAAGAATTACAACTGAGCCTAATTCACCATCTTCACAGTTTGGCCAGTCACGGATCTCGTGATACTTTATTCTTTATTTATTCGTCTGGAAGTCTTCAAAACAGTCCACTTGACTTTGTGGGCATTCTCATAGCCTCCGGGCGCATTGAAATACTCCTTGGTACTATCCTCTATAAATGTCTTCTTTGTTCGTGTGTTTAATGAGAAAAGCGGTGCAAGAGATGAACGTATCAAGGTTTTGTAAGCACGTGCATCCAAAACATTGCGAGTTATAAAATTGAGTTCGAGGTCGGCAAAAGACTTATCGTCTGAATTATAATTGTCTTTGGCTTCATTGTAATGTTCGACCATCGTATTCAATACGTTCGTGCGGGCTACGAGTTCATCTAAGAGACTGTTGTATCTGAAGGATGCCGGGCTTGAATTACTGATATATCCGCTTTCAATGCAATCGTCCAGCATCAGATACTCATCAACAAGGCTTTTGTTGTCGAGTTCATAGATATATACCCGCGCATCATTCCAGTCTGGCTGCTTTGCTTCCTCTTTCGGAGGCTTCACCGGCACTACCGATTTGGTGCCATACTTTGCATTGATAGTGTCTCCGACCGGTGCAAAAAGAGCTGTGTGGTCTCCGCCAAACAAAGCTATGGAAGCCTTATCGTTAACATTTTTTTTGTTGTCAGTCCCCGCTGTTGTACCATGGCGCTTGGGTTGTTCCTTATTGCGGCTTGAACTTGAACTGTTACTGGACTTTTCCGGAAGTTTTTGGGGCGCTACTTCCTGCTTGATTTCTTGTTTGACTTTTTGTTCGACTTTCTTTGTAGCATTCTTGAGTCTTTCCTTGAAAGATTGCGCTGATGCATTAGGCACTCCAATAAGGACAGCCAGACTGAGAATAAAAATTGTACGTGATTTCATAATAGTCTCTGTTTATAAAAGTTTTTTTACATAAAATTATTTAGACAGTTCAAAATTACGAAATAATTCTGTAGGCTATGAAAACGTACCGATTATTTTTCGGGCAAATAACACTTTTTTCTTGGAATAAAAAGCGGAGAAAGTATCCAAGGTCGAAATGCGTCTGTATAAAAAAGTAGGAGGTAACTAATACTTTTTCATTCCTGATTTGTATATTGTATAGGAATGCATTAATATTGTAGAAAAAACTGAGAAACATAGATTGCAATGAAAACTGAAGGTTACAAAGTGCAGGAATATAAAGTTCCGGTGAAACGTTATTGTCAAACGATGGACTTGAAAGATGATCCGAAGTTGATAGAGGAGTATAAGAGACGGCATAGCGAGGCTGAGGCATGGCCTGAGATTAGAGCGGGAATTCGTGAAGTTGGTATTTTGGAGATGGAAATCTATATTTTGGACAATCGTCTGTTCATGATTGTGGAGACTCCGCTTGATTTTGATTGGGATACTGCCATGAAGAAGCTGGCCACCTTGCCCCGTCAGGCAGAATGGGAGGACTATATGGCAATGTTTCAAGTGTGCAAAAAAGGAGCTACTTCGGACGAAAAGTGGAGTATGATGGAGCGCATGTTCTATTTGTATAAATGAAAAGCATCAGTACACACAAACTTTTGATTTTTAGCCTTCACCGGTTTCACCTCACGGCTTAAGACTTATGAGTGAGATAGTTACGGGTGAAGGCACGGGTTGAAAAGAGGTGAACCCTTGCGTTTTTGCTTTCACCTATGGAATTTGCCCATAATCGGTTGCCGGGGATAATTCGGGTATAATATAGCCTTATTGTGTCGGACATATAGATTCAATGTGATAGGGATATAGTTCCAATATACTGGATATATAAACACACCAACTCAAGTGTTAATGGATGAAATTCAGAGTGTTAATACTTGGCGCATAAGCTGTTAATAGCTGACAGCTCATCTATTAATACCTGACAACGGATTTACCATAAGCATATTTCCATTAGCTATAATGGTATCTATATATGCTATAATGATATCCGGATATGCTATAATGATATTTGTTTTAGCTCAAGGGAGATTTTGAAAGATTCAGGTGAAACCGAAAATGCCCGGTTTCACCTGAATTCACCCCCTTGCCTTCACCCGCTATTGCCTTATCCATCGGCATTTCAAGAGTCTGGTGAAACCGGTGAATGGCAATAATCTTAAAATGGAGAAAACTCATGCTTTTCATCTCAACATCTCCCCTGAATGTGTGCTATTTTCCTTATTTCTGCTCCGGACGGGATGAACCCGTTCCGGCAAATTCTTCCGCGAATGGCAGGTAGTTGCCTTCTGGATTATGTGCTTTGTGTGCATTGTGATCATCAAGTATGGCAAATACGATAATGCGGAATCGCCCATTGAATTCATTCTCTTTAAAAACCTCATGGAACAGTTTTGCCACATGGCGGGGTGGATTGCAGAATGCACCGCATCCTAACGCGCCAAGCACAAGAGCATCATGGTTGTGCTGCAAACCTATGCGCAGAATGGTGCGGATCTTATTCTTGACAGGTTCTACAAGGTAGTCGGCAATCATGCCATCCGGTGTCAGTTCCGGACGGTTTATTCCTGCCACAGAGATAAATGACATTTTTACAGGCTCTTCCATCAACTTGTAACCCTCCTTCTCCGACTCACGAAAGATAGTGGCATCTGGTGTATAGATACCGCCAAAGTCGCGGTCGAGCGGATACTGGTGGCACGACATCTTGACGCCATATAGAGTTGCGTATGGGGCAAACTGGTAAAGCGAGCGGAACAGGTCGGTGCGGCGAAACAATGTTTCTTCCTGTGCCCCGGCTCCCGCAGTCACTCCACCTCCGGGATTGCGCCGGCTTGCCATATTCAAAATGGCGGGGTTGTAACCTTCTCGCTTCAAGCGTATGCCTACGGAAAGGCAGTCCTCATTGACAACTTCAACGGTAGAGGTCGGTGTGGAGATATGAAACTCTTGATCGTAGAACACTGTTTCTGCAGCCATTCTTGTGCCATCGTCAAGAAGGATATGCTTGCCGGAATCGGTCGTATAATAGCCTTGCTGCACTATTCCGACTGTATTCTGGAATTCTGCCACCCGCATCTCTCTTATTTTATAATAACTCCATGAGCCGCCTTTCTTACTCAATGGAAGGTATTCTTCAAGAAACTTTTGGGCGTTCCATTTGGTTTCGCCTGCCCATAAATCATCCGCCATGCGGAGGATTACATCATGAAATTCCAAATTAGTCTTGAAGTGCTGCGGCAGGGCATTGTATCCGACAGCCGTACCGAGGATATTGCCAAGCACGGCTCCTGTCGAATCACTGTCGCCTTTGTGGTTTACGGCCACAATAACAGCTTTCTCGAAGTCGTCAAAATACTTCACAGCACAGTAGAGGGCTATCGCCAGTGCTTCTTCGCCAACCCATCCCTCACCGATTGCACCGATACAGGCCACGTCGTCCTTAGAATCATCTGCGAGTACAAGTGCCTTGCCGACCAAATGTCCCAGGTAGCCCATCTCTTTTTTATGTTGCGGATAGAGATTGCGCACAGCGTCCATTCCTTCACCGATATATTGCTTGAACGACTCCTTGGATGGAGCTTCGTCCAGCATCAGCCGGTAGATGATGTGTGCCTCAAGTGCAGCCGGAATATATCCCAACGGATGGCGATGGGTGATTATTGCCGCATCGGCAGCCTGTTGGTCCACAGTTTGGATGTCCTTGATGCGGGCTTCGCCGTTGTCATCCAATGTGGCTCCATACAAGGGAACAGGGGCGATACGCATCACTCCTCCACATCCTTTGCTGTTGTTGTCACCCTCTCCGCCATTTAGTATTTCTCTCAATGCAGTCATGCAAGTTATTCCCGGTGCACGTTGCTTGTTCAGTTCGGTGATATCTCTCAGCCAGCATTTATTATCCTGTGTGCTTGGCTGTCCGTTTTGTCCGAGATACCACTCGATGTAGGCTTTGCGAATGGCAGAGATGGGAGAACAGCCGGTATGCAGGGCATTCAGAATACCGTAGGCGGTATAAAGTGTCATCTGTGTGTCGTCGGAAATGATGGCTTTACCATTGTCAATGGGATCTCCCATCCATCCCATCCACCACTGTGTCGTGTCGAGCCGCGTTATTCCGGACTTGCCATAACGTTTTTGTATTCCTTCAAAGGAACTGATGAACTCTACGGGATAGCCGAGCGCATCACCTATGGCTCCGCCGATGAGCGATCCGCGTACTTTATCTTGTTGTAATGTCTTATTCATAAATATCTTATTTATATTGATTCTTTTTTTATTGTTTATGTAAAGGCCGATTGCAAAGTAACCGCATTTGATATATAAAAACGAGAAAATAAACAAAAAAATAAACTTCTGATCTGCAAAAATAGAGAATTCTGTGGTTGACCGTTAGTTATCGCGTATGTTTGTCCTTCCCCAATGTAGTAATCACTTTACTCTGATTCCTTTGCCATTCAGAACTTCGCCACAATAGAAGTCCTTCTTGCATAGGTACAGATCATAGCCTATGGCAGTGATGTCCCGATAGGCAGGAGGGGTGAGGATATTGCCGTCGGGCGACATCAAGCCATACCAACCGCTTTCGGCCTCATAACGTTTGCACTTGGCAGACTTCTGCACAGGCACAGGTTCGGCATCTTCTACCTCACCGATCAGATTTCCGGCTTCGTCATAGCTTTTCGCGGTGGTATAGCGTAACTCTTCGGATGCGTAGGTCATGCCGTCGACGCTGTTAATCAAGAAATCCTCGACTAACTCACCTTGCAGGTTGTATTTTCGAAGCGTATGGTCGTTCATGGTAGCGGTAATCATACCGTCGGATACCCAGAGAGTGGCTTTCATAAAAGGCATGACACTTTTCATATTATCTGTAAGCAGGCTCTGTTTCCCATCTTTGCACACCACCCAGAATGTATCTACAGGTTGGATGCTTTCATATTCTGCCTTCAACACCCATTTGCCTTGCTTGTCAATCATCCCATATTTGTCGCGGCGGTCGTTATGTACAACGCAATGCTTATTGCGGAATACATACCCGTCGGCTCCGGTGAGATATGGAATTTCAGGGTCGATGACAATATCCCCTTTGGAGTTGATAAACTTGATCCATCCATTGTCATCCACTGATGCCAAGCCTTCCGAAAAAATCCATGCATGCGCATACTGCGGCTTGATGGCTACTTCGCCCGTGAGCATGTTGAAATATCCGCGAGTCTTGCCGTTGCTGTAGCAAACGAGCGAGTCGCCGCCCAAAGGCTTTGCTATCCAATGTATTCCTTTGATGGTTTTTCTGCCGTCTCGTGTTTCCACATATCCGTCGTTTTCGTATGCGCGACTATAATATGTGGCGTTGCGTGACAGATAGCGTGAATCATAATCGGGTTTATAGCAATCTCTGTCGGCATTGGTTCTGTAATATATATTCTCTATGAAATCGAGCCCGATGGCGAAAGCTAATATCAACATTATGAATGCAAAGCTCCCGCCTGTGATATGGCGGATGATTCTTGCATATTTAGATTCTCCTTTCATGCCAAGTATCACAGTAAACCAGTTGGCGATGGCTATGAGGATACCGGTCAGTCCTTTCCAAAATAAAATAATTGCTCTTTTCATCTTCTTCAATGCTTTTTGATTTATTGATTTTATGTTTATTGATTCGTAATTTAATATTTCTTGATTTGTAATTTTATGTTTATAGAATTTATAACTCTATGAAATAATAGAGTGGGAAAGTTTTTCATTTCTATCAGCTTCGGGCTATACAATGTCATTTTTCGAATTGTCTCTTGCACTTTTTATAGAAAATACATACCTTTGGGGTGCGAAATGGTTAAACAGGGTAAGTTTTTATGCGTTTTCAGGTATTTATTTTAGTATTCTTATTTGTACACAATCAATTTTCGAGGGCTGATAAAACGTTGTATGCAGATTCTTTGCATACAGATTCTTTGTATACGGAGAAATATATCAGGAATATTCACATCTCCCAACCGGAATGCGCTTTGCAATTACTGGACGAGGCAGAAGCAAGAAAAACGGTATCTTCGCGGGTTGTAAATGAACTGCGCAGTTTGGCATATGGCAATATGCACATGAACAAGTTGGCTTTTATGTATGCGAGGAAAGCCTATTTGCTCGATTCCATCTATCAGAAAGATCCGGAGCATATGCTGAAAATGACGGTGCACTTGGCTGAACTTTCCGCAATGATGAACAAATATAATGAAAGCATACATTATGCGTTAGAGGGAATCAAGCAACTGCAAGAGTTGGATGACAGAGAGGCAAAAGTCAGGCTGCTCTTCTGCATGGGGGAGAATAACTGGCGATTGTCTTTCAAGGATAAGGCGTATGATTACTTTGACCGCGCCATCGAACTGCTCCGTGGCTCGAAAGATATGCAGGAAATGATGTTGCTCTCTTGCTATTATGGGGTGAAGATGGACTATCTGATGGACGACTCCCGGGTAGGAGAGGCTTTGAAAATAGGCTTCGAGCGTGAGAAGCTGATAGAACGGCTTAAGGCATTGCCACAGATTCCCGAAGGCTATGTAGACGGGCAATACAGCTATCTGTATGCCAAATTGGCTTATATTTATTGCGTGGAGAAGAAACACGGGCAGGCGGAGCAATATTATCAGAAGTATTTGCAGAAGAAAGAGTCATATACACCGGATGGAAAAATGTATTCGGTTCCTTATCTGATGCTTTCCGGAAAGTACGAGAAAGTAATAGATAATTGCAAAGACTTAAAGAAACTGCTAAGGTCGCAGCAGGACACCTTGAACGCGCAATATCTGACACTTCTCCGGCAGGAGATGAAAGCGTATGGCGGTATGCAGAAATACAAAGAAGCAGCAGCGACCGGTGAACTGATTTTAGCCATAACGGACAGTATCAATACGCGTGATAGAAACAATACCGCATTGGAATTGAATGCCATGTATGGCGTTTCTGAAAAAGAAGAATACATAGCCGAACAGGCTTTTCAGTTAAAGATAAGAAATATCACTCTCTGTTTTCTTGCGTGTATCGTTATGCTGACTCTGTTTATCACGTGGCGTTTGTGGCGTTTCAACCATATAGTCGGGTATAAGAACAGGATGCTTGCCCGATTGATAAACGAGAAATTCGCCAACCGGCAGGATGGCAACCGGGTATCGGATGCGTGCGGGCAATCGGCTGTCTCGTCAGAGATGGCGCAGGAAGCCGTTTCGTCCGACGAACTGCCGGAAGAGGAGACTCCGGACGAAACGGATAAGGGAAGCGGGGAGGAAGAGGAGAACAAGAAGATATTCCAAGAGCTGAACCGGATTGTCGTGGAGAAGCAACTATACCTTTCTCCGGAACTGTCAAGGGAGGACTTGGCGCAGATAGTGCGCTTGAACAATACTCGTTTTGCCCGGATGATAAGAGAGTGTACCGGCACTAATTTCAATGGATATATTAACGAACTTCGTATAAATTATGCAATCAAGTTGTTGAAGACGCATCCCAACTATACGATACGTGCCATAGCGGATGAATCGGGCTTCAACAGTACGCCTATCTTATATAATCTCTTTAAAAAGAAGACAGGAATGACACCCTACGAATTCAGGAAAGCGCAGGAGTCGCTTGGAAATTAGAGGAACTTCATTAAACAATTTTCGGCATTTGCGGTTTATTATTCTGAGTAACTAACTAAAAAATATAGAAATGTTGCAAATTAGGATAAAGCGAGTGTACGAAGAGTTTGCGGAGACGGACGGATACCGTGTGCTGGTAGATAAACTATGGCCGCGCGGCATTAAGAAAGAATGGTTGAAATGTGATTATTGGGCAAAGGACATCACCCCGTCTGCCGCCCTGCGCAAGTGGTTTCATGAAGACATTCCGGGACATTGGAATGATTTCACCGTTATGTATCAGAAAGAACTGGATGCTTCTCAGGCAGTGGCCGACTTTATGACTCTTATAAAACCCTATCCGGTGGTTACACTTCTTTATGCTTCCAAAGAACCGGTGTACAACCACGCCCGGATTCTTCGTGATTATTTGGAGATACATCTGGAAAGAATACAATTAAAGTAATGGAAAGAATGCAATTAAAGTAATGGAAAGAATGCAATTAAAGTAATGGAAAGAATGCAATTAAAGTAATTTTTATCTGTTTACGCTTTCTGTCGTTCACTCAATTTCCTACCTTTGTACAATAAACTAAAAATGTGTAGCCATGAAGTATAAATTATTGGTCCTGGATGTAGACGGAACGCTACTTAATGATGCGAAAGAAATAAGTAAACGTACGCTGGCCGCTTTGCTGAAAATCCAGCAGATGGGAGTACGTATTGTGTTGGCTTCCGGCAGACCGACTTATGGTTTGTTGCCGCTTGCCAAGTCTCTTGAACTGGGAAACTATGGCGGCTTTATCCTTTCCTATAACGGTTGCCAGATTATCAACGCACAGAACGGGGAGATCTTGTTCGAGCGCCGTATCAATCCGGAAATGTTGCCTTATCTGGAAAAGAAGGCCCGTAAGAATGGCTTCGCGTTGTTTACGTATCATGACGATACTATCATAACGAATTCTCCGGAAAATGAACATATCCAAAGTGAAGCCCTGCTGAATAACCTGCAGGTGGTGCGGGAGGATGAATTTTCGGCAGCCATTGATTTCGCTCCCTGCAAATGTATGCTTGTCAGCGATGATGAAGAGGCGCTTGTCAGCTTGGAAGAGCATTGGAAAAGACGCCTGAACGGTGCGCTGGATGTTTTCCGCTCCGAGCCGTACTTCCTTGAGGTGGTGCCTTGTGCCATTGATAAGGCGAATACCTTGGGCGCTTTGCTCGAAAAGCTGAATGTGACGCGTGACGAAGTAATTGCCATCGGTGATGGTGTCTGTGACGTGACCATGATTCAGTTGGCGGGATTAGGAATAGCCATGGGGCATTCTCTGGATTCTGTAAAGGCCTGCGCCGACTACGTGACCGCCTCGAACGAAGAAGACGGAGTGGCTCTTGCCGTCGAGAAAGCGATTCTTGCCGAAGTGCGTGCGGCGGAAATCCCCCTCGACCAGTTGAACGCACAGGCACGTCACGCATTGATGGGGAATCTCGGCATTCAATATACCTATGCTGACGAAGACCGTGTGGAGGCCACAATGCCCGTAGACCATCGCACGCGCCAGCCTTTCGGCATTCTGCATGGCGGCGCCACCCTTGCGCTTGCCGAAACGGTTGCCGGACTGGGATCCATGATTCTTTGTCAGCCGGACGAGATAGTGGTGGGTATGCAAGTCAGCGGAAACCACATCTCCTCGGCCCATGAAGGGGATACCGTGCGGGCAGTGGCTACCATTGTGCACAAAGGACGCTCATCCCACGTATGGAATGTGGATGTCTTTACTTCAACCAACAAACTGGTGTCTTCCGTACGGGTGGTCAACAGTGTTATGAAAAAAAGATGATTGACGAAGAAATAAGTAATCTGACAAATATTGATACATTCATCCGGAAGAAACAACCGTTTGCCGTTTACCGTATTCCCGGAGAGAGCACCTCTCGTCTGCTGACACAGGCGGAGGGGGCTGTCCGTTTATTTTATGACCTTAAGGACTTGAACGGGCAGCGGGGATTTGTCATCGCTCCGTTTCGGGTGGGTAAGGCGTCTCCTATTGTACTGATACAACCGGACCAATGGGGACAGCCGCTGCCGATTGACGAGAGCATGGACGAAGAACAGGAAGACGCTCGCCGGCAGCAAGGGCAGGAGACTTTCTCGCATGCCTGTACGGAAAAGTATGCCGCCTGTTTCCGGAACTTTATAGATGCCTTACGCGATGAGACATTCGACAAATTAGTGCTTTCACGCCAACTCACTGTCGGGCAGAGGCCGGATTTCTCTCCCTCGGCCGTTTTCCGGGCGGCTTGCAAACGCTATATTCATTCCTATATATACCTGTGCTATACTCCTCAAACGGGAATCTGGCTGGGTAGCACCCCCGAAATCATCTTATCGGGCGAAAAGAACGAATGGAGCACAGTGGCATTGGCGGGAACGCAGCCTTTGCAGGACGGGAGATTGCCGCAGGTGTGGGATGAAAAGAACCGGAAAGAACAGGACTATGTGACATCGTATATCCGCCGCCAGCTTCTCTCATTGGGCATTCATTCTACGGAGAACGGGCCTTATCCCGCCTATGCGGGAGCATTGTCGCACCTGAAAACAGATTTCCGTTTCTCTCTGAAAGATAACGGCAGCTTGGGCGATCTTCTGAAAGTGCTGCATCCCACGCCTGCCGTATGCGGACTGCCGAAGGAAGAGGCCTATCGCTTCATATTGGAAAATGAAGGTTACGATCGCCGTTATTATTCCGGATTCATCGGTTGGCTCGACCCCAACGGGAGGACCGACCTGTACGTGAATCTGCGTTGCATGCATATTGAAGACGACCGGTTGACGCTCTATGCCGGCGGCGGGTTGCTGCCCTCTTCCGAGCTGGACGACGAATGGCTGGAAACGGAAAAGAAACTGCAAACCATGAAACGGCTTATAGATTATTAATTTATTAATCACCAACTAACTCACAAATCATTCACAAATCACTGACCATCATGTATACAGACAAGAAGAACATACTCCAACTGGTTGCGTTGCTTCGGGCGTACGGGATTACCAAGGTTGTATTGTGTCCCGGAAGCCGTAACATTCCTATCGTGCATACTTTGTCCAATCATCCGGATTTCACCTGCTATGCGGTGACCGACGAACGGAGTGCGGGGTATTTTGCCATCGGCCTTGCGTTGAATGGTGGTAGGCCTGCCGCCATCTGCTGCACTTCCGGTACGGCTTTGTTGAATCTTCATCCTGCCGTGGCGGAGGCTTTTTATCAGCATGTGCCTTTGGTTGTCATCTCTGCCGACCGTCCCGCTGCTTGGATCGGGCAAATGGACGGACAGACGCTTCCCCAACCGGGCGTGTTTCAAACACTGGTCAAGAAGTCGGTCAACCTTCCCGAAATCCATACGGACGAAGATGAATGGTACTGCAACCGTCTGATAAACGAAGCCTTATTGGAAACGAACCATCACGGAAAAGGACCGGTGCATATCAATGTCCCGATTTCCGAACCCTTGTTCCAGTTTACGACGGAGACGCTGCCCGAAGTTCGTGTCATCACCCGCTATCAAGGTCTGAATGTATATGACCGTGACTATAACGACTTGGTGGACCGGATGAACAAGTATCAGAAGCGGATGATTATCATCGGTCAGATGAATCTTATCTATTTGTTTGAAAAGAGACACACCAAATTATTATATAAACACTTTGCGTGGCTGACCGAGCATATCGGCAATCAGACTGTTCCCGGCATACCGGTGAAGAACTTCGATGCGGCGCTTTACGCCATGCCCGATGAGAAAGTTGACCAGATGGTCCCCGAACTGCTGATTACCTATGGCGGACACGTCGTCTCCAAACGGCTGAAAAAGTTCCTTCGCCGGCATCCGCCCAAAGAGCATTGGCACATATCACCGGACGGTGAGGTGGTAGACCTCTACGGCTCGCTGACTACTGTGATTGAGATGGATCCGTTCGAGTTTTTGGAGAAGATAGCCAGTCTGCTGGACAATCGCACGCCCGAATATCCCCGCGTGTGGGAGAATTATTGCAAGACCATTCCCGAACCGGAGTTTGCTTATTCGGAAATGGCGGCTGTCGGTGCGTTGATAAAGAGATTGCCGGAGTCATGCGCCTTGCATCTGGCGAATAGTTCGGCCGTCCGTTATGCACAGCTATACTCCATTCCGTCCACGGTTGAGGTCTGTTGTAACCGAGGCACGAGTGGCATTGAAGGTTCGCTTTCTACGGCTGTCGGCTATGCGGCGGCTTCCGATAAGTTGAACTTCATAGCTATCGGCGACTTGAGTTTCTTTTACGATATGAACGCACTGTGGAACGTGAATGTGCGTCCCAATTTGCGTATCCTTTTGCTGAATAACGGCGGTGGGGAGATTTTCCATACCTTGCCGGGACTGGACATGTCGGGCACTTCTCATAAGTTTATCGCTGCCGTTCATAAGACGACCGCCAAAGGGTGGGCGGAAGAACGCGGATTCCTTTACCTGCAAGCAGAAAATGAGGAGGAACTGGCCGAAGCCATGCAGGTTTTCACTCAACCGGAAGTGAAGGAGCACCCTGTGCTCTTGGAAGTGTTTACCAACAAGAACAAAGACGCGCGTATACTGAAGAATTATTATCATCAACTAAAACAAAAATAGATTATGTCGACACAAAGAGAGTGGACCACTATCAGAGAATACGATGATATTCTCTTTGATTACTATAATGGAATAGCCCGTATCACTATTAATCGTGAGCGTTATCGCAACGCATTCACCCCGACTACTACTGCCGAGATGAGTGACGCACTGCGCATCTGCCGCGAAGAGGCGGACATAGACGTGATTGTTATCACCGGAGCCGGGGATAAGGCTTTCTGTTCGGGCGGCGACCAGAATGTGAAAGGACGTGGCGGTTATATCGGCAAGGACGGGGTTCCCCGTCTCAGCGTACTGGATGTGCAAAAGCAAATCCGCAGTATCCCGAAACCGGTGATTGCCGCTGTGAACGGATTTGCCATAGGCGGCGGGCACGTACTTCATGTGGTATGCGACTTGTCTATCGCATCGGAGAATGCTATCTTCGGTCAGACTGGTCCGCGTGTGGGCAGCTTTGATGCCGGATTCGGTGCGTCTTATCTGGCACGTGTCGTCGGTCAGAAGAAGGCGCGGGAGATTTGGTTTCTCTGCCGGAAGTACAATGCACAGGAAGCGTTGGATATGGGCTTGGTCAATAAAGTAGTCCCCTTGGAACAACTGGAAGACGAATACGTGCAATGGGCGGAAGAGATGATGCAGCTCAGCCCGTTGGCCTTGCGTATGATAAAAGCCGGGCTGAATGCCGAACTGGACGGTCAGGCGGGTATCCAAGAATTGGCGGGCGATGCTACCTTGCTTTATTACCTGACTGACGAAGCGCAGGAAGGCAAGAATGCATTCTTGGAGAAACGAAAACCGAACTTCAAGCAGTATCCCAAATTCCCATAACTTAAAATAAGTTCCCATAAATAACCCCGGTTTCCATAAATAAGATAGGTAAGATAGGGTGGCATATGGGGTGATTAACATACTGGTATATTAGTGTATTGGAAAATTATTTATCATGGACTGCAAGATTGAAATCATTCCCCGGTTGCTCCATTTCAAGCAACCGGCAGGCACTTCGCGGGGAATATATACCGTAAGGAAAGTCTGGTATCTCCATCTGACTTCTCCCGATTTTCCCGGCAGGGTGGGAATAGGGGAGTGTGCTCCTCTGCCCGGACTTAGTTGCGATGATCTTCCCGATTATGAAGATATATTGAAAGATGCCTGTCGGGAAGTGGAAAGGCAAGGTGGGGAAATAGACGTTGACGCTCTACGCAAGTATCCGTCTGTTCTTTTCGGGCTGGAGACGGCTCTACGCCACTATAACACAGGAAAGTGGGAACTGTGGGACACGGCTTTTTCCCGTGGAGAAGCGGGGATTCCGATAAACGGTCTTATCTGGATGGGAGATTTTGATAAAATGCTTTCTCAAATAGAGAAGAAGATGGAGACAGGGTTCCGTTGCATCAAACTGAAGATTGGCGCCATCAACTTCGAAGAGGAGTTGGCTTTGCTCCGTCATATCCGTGCTCATTTTTCTTCCAAGGAGATAGAACTGCGCGTGGATGCCAACGGCGCTTTCTCTCCTGCCGATGCCATGGAAAAACTGAAACGTCTCTCCGAACTGGATTTGCATTCCATCGAACAGCCTATCCGCGCCGGACAATGGGAAGAGATGGCACGCCTGACTTCCGAATCTCCCTTGCCGATAGCTTTGGACGAGGAACTGATAGGTTGCAACACTCCGGAAGAGAAAGGAAAGTTGCTGGAAGCCATCCGTCCCCAATATATCATTCTCAAGCCCTCTCTTCACGGTGGGATTGCTGGAGGTAACGAATGGATCAGCGAAGCCGAGAAACAGCAGATAGGCTGGTGGATTACGTCTGCCTTGGAATCCAATATCGGTCTGAATGCCATTGCACAATGGTGTGCCACTTTCGATAATCCGCTACCGCAAGGCTTGGGCACGGGACAGCTCTTTACCGACAACGTGGAGATGCCGCTCGAAATAAGGAAAGACTGCTTGTGGTTTTGTAAGTAATGTTACTTGTGAAGTTATCCGATGATATTCGACCGACAAAGACAACATTTGCTGCTTGAGGGGAAAGAGTATGCTCCCGATGATATAAGCAGGTGCGTGGCAGCGGGAGTGGAGTCGTATCCCCCTGCCATTCGTGACTTATTCCTTTTTCTGAACGAATGGTTCAAGGATTCTCCTTTCATCACGGTTCATACCTCCGGCTCTACGGGAGCACCGAAAGAACTGGTGGTGCGCAAAGACCGGATGATGCAGAGCGCACGTCTGACTTGCGAATTTCTGAATCTGCAAGCGGGGCAAACAGCTCTATTATGCATGAATCTCCGCTATATCGGAGCCATGATGGTGGTAGTACGCTCTTTGGTAGCAGGCTTGAATCTGATAGTGCGTCCTGCTTCCGGCCATCCTCTTTCTGATATAAAAGAGCCGTTGAGGTTTGCGGCGATGGTACCTTTGCAGGTTTATAACACCTTTCATGTGCCCGAAGAGAAAGAGCAGTTGAAGCAAACGGAGATTCTAATTATAGGTGGCGGGGCGGTAGATAAGGCTTTGGAAGCTGAGATAAAATCTCTTCCGATAGCGGCCTATTCCACTTATGGCATGACGGAGACATTATCCCATATAGCGCTGCGTCGCTTAAATGGAAATTCGGCGTCCGAGCATTACTATCCTTTTTCTTCAGTCAAATTGTCCTTGTCTCCCGAAAATACATTAGTTATTGAAGCTCCTCTTGTCTGTGATGATATTTTGCAGACCAATGATATTGCCCGTATCTATCCCGATGGCAGCTTCGCTATTTTAGGGCGAAAAGATAATGTTATCAATAGCGGTGGAATCAAGATTCAGGCAGAAGAGGTGGAGAAGCTGCTTCGTCCAGTCATTCCTGTACCGTTTGTCATCACTTCGCTTCCGGATCCTCGGTTGGGGCAGGCGGTGACTTTATTGCTCGCAGGCAGGTTGGATATGGAAGAACTGAAAAATAAAATGCAGGAGATACTGCCACCTTATGATCGCCCTAAATATATTCGGGTGGTGGATTTAATTCCTCAAACGGGGAATGGTAAAATAGACCGTGCCAAATGCCGCGCTTTGGCTTTAGCGGAGAAACGATTGTAGTCGTTATACTTCTTCTATTCGTGTCAATTCCCATCCGCAGAATTGCATAACGATGCAATGGAGTTGCGTGTGCTGGCATAATTGGCGTACTTTCGAATCAGCCGTATACTTATGAATTTGATTGATAGCTTCTTCCCATTGTTCGGCAGCTTGCATCTTAAACTTATCTTTAGGCAAGTATTTTAATTCAAGAATGTAGCTGTGATTCACTTCGGGGTAGCGTTGCAAATCGGGCATGAGGAACATATCGCAGAAACCGTGGCTTAACTCGATTTCCGGTGCGGTCAGGTAATAGGAATTTATGCTGAGATAGGCAGTGAGAAAGCCTTGTATATTACGTTCGCCTTCAATATTGCTGCGTACGGAAGAGTTCTCTTTATATGCTTTGGCGATGAACTCCAATGCCGGTTGCCACCGACCGTCGAAAGCCATATCGTCATAAAGGTCTTTCAAATGATTGAAATTTATCTCATTTTTAGATTGATATTCTTCCAGCAGATATTCATAATACTGCTTGCGGACATTGTTATTGGGAATTCCTAACAGAGTACGGTCACCACGTTTCCCGATGATAGTCAGCATTCCGTAATAGAAAAGCAGACTGGGGAATATTTCCGGTTTCGTGATTTGGTCTGCAGAGAAAGAGTTGAATAGCTCAGTCAGTATTTGTCCCTCTTCGACAATGCGCCTGAGCACCCCTTTGCGATCTCCGTCAAGGCGGTCGAGTTGGATAAGTTTTTTCATCTTACTGTAATCCGTACGGGTGTTGGGATCTACCATTTGCTCAGGAGATATTCCCAGTTGCATTCGGTTGCGTAAATAATAAAGCACCATGACACAATTGAATATATTGAGGTCTCTTTCCAAACTCTCTTCTGCAAAACAGTAATTGTCATACCACGGCTTCATCTCCTGAATCATTTCTTCGATGTTGCCATCCAATTGCCCGGCTTCCTGATAATAGTGGAACATTGTACGTACATCTTCTTCTGAAAAACCGAGCATTTGATTGAATAACGGGTTGGTGCTGATATTCCATCCGATATTGAATCCGCTTGTCAGGTCGTCCAGTGTGACGGGACTTACGCCTATCATAAAGATACGGTCGAACATGCCTTTATAATTCTTGAAAGCATCTCGGTAGAATCCGCTGGCATGTGTAATGTCATGATAAATTTTGTTTCCTTGTTCATTGAGTACAATATTGGTAAAGTTGTCGTATTCATCAATAATAAGGTATAGGGGATAGCCCAAACGGCGTGCCTCTGCATCCAATATATGCAGTTTGTCAATACCTTTTTCGGCAGCACTGAAGCGTGATATGAATTCGTCTGTGTAATAATCCCGGTATCGGTTTAGAAAACCGTCAAGTTGCACTGCACTATAAGAATCGAACCTTTGCGGTAGTTCGTCTATATTCCCCCCTATTTTGGAGAAGTCAAGATAGAGCATTTGATAAGTTCCCTGCAAAGGGGTGGGCTGTTGTCCAATCCAAAGATTGCCGAATAGTTGCTGAAATTTGTTTTTGGATGAAAGGTCGTAGTAGGCACGCAACATACTCAGGAGCAAACTTTTCCCGAAACGACGCGGACGGATAAAAATTAAATAGTTCGCTTGATCTTCCAACATAGGAATGTACATCGTTTTATCCACATAATAACGATTCTGCTCTATTACATCCGTAAAATTGGACATGCCATAAGGAATTCCTTTCACTGCTCCCATTTTCTTCTATGATTTTTGTTCATTAAAACAATTATATAGCAAAGATAGTTCTTTTTCTATAGATATCGTTCTGTAGCATTGTTTATTATGCCCCTTATAGTAATAATATCGTTTTTGCATAGATAATGAGTGAGCTGCACAGGAGCGAATCAAATTAGGTGCGAAAGAAGAATAAGAGAAGCAGTGGCATATAGTCCTTCAGTTCATCCCGTAAAAGTTCCATTGTTTTCTGCTTGTACCGGTTGATGGATTTTACGCTAAGGTTCATCTCTTCCGCAATCTCTGCATGCGTTTTGCCTTCAAAGAAACTTTTGATGAATACCGTGCGATAACTTTCAGGAAGTTTGTTCAATGTTTCGTACAGCATTCTGTATAATTCATCGAGTGTATATACGCTATCCGGCTCTGCTTCGTAAATGGGAGCCTTTTTTTGTATGTTTTCAACATAACTCCACTCATACTCCTGATGTTTCAGATAATTCAGACAACTGTTTTTTACGCACATCTTGATATAGCCTAATGCCGTGTCTGATTGCAGATCGAAAGAATCCGTATCCATCTTATCCCATAATGAAGTGAATACATCCGAAACAATATCTTCGCGTGTCTCCTTGTCGTCGACAAACCTCTTGGCATATAGGCAGAATGGAGCATAGTACTCCTCGTAGAGTTGCTTGAAAGCCCGTTCCTTGGTCTGTGTGGAAAAAGAAAATTTCATTACTTAGAGATTCAGTGTTTTTTCATTTTGCTGCAAATATATAATAAGATAGCCGGTAAAACCTAATTTCCGATTCATTTTTTTTGTCTTTCAAGCATTATTCTCTTCTCATTTTAACAGAATTCGGAAAAATGAAAAAAAAGTTTGATTACCCTGTCCCTTTTGGAAATCTTGTTTGTATTATTAGTGTTGTTAAACTTAAAAGAATAGCCTATGGAATATATATTTCTATTGAATTAAAGTACAAGAACCCTTAATCAACACTCTTTTCCTTTTGTTTTCAGATTCGCAGTCCGGGGTCTCGCAAACGCTGACGGGAATCGAAAGTGAGTTATCACCTCAATATAAATATGAATAAATGAGGACAATTCATCACCTTAGTGAAACAAAATAGTTTGTTGGTAGCATTAAATCATTTAGTAATAAATTTATTAATCAACAAAATTTGAAAAACATGAAACGATTGAGTTTTTTATTTATGGCTGTGGCTTGCGCTATATTCTTTTCGTGTGGAGAAGATGAAGACAAGCAGGCTTATTCAATTA
>CAKUYM010000052.1 GCA_934716785.1 uncultured Bacteroides sp.
CGGGGCAAAGAGGGACGGATGTCCTTCATCGTCCAATAATGTAAGTTGTTCCTTTTGTATGTAGAGGTTGATGCCACGGTCAATAATTTCTTTGACAGAGGCAAGAACCTCAAATGCATTGCGTCCCAATCTTGACAATTCACTGACAAGAAGAATACTGATGCGGTTTGCCTTGGTCTCATTTAATTTCCTTTCTTTTCTGATGTTGTTTTTGTTATTGATTATCAGGTGTTTAATTTTCGATACAAAGGTGATATGACGAGGGACAAAAACGATATAAAAGTGAGGTAACAATCCGCTAATTTAGGAAAGAATAACAAACTAATCCAAAATCGGTTTTCATGTATAATATGCTGTAAATTAGTGATATTACATCACTTTACTATCCTTTCATTTCCGGTGGTTAGACCCGCTTGGGATAATTGGGCAGTTGTCGCAAATTTTGCGACAGCTACGTTTCTCTCCTCCTTTTACGGGTGTAATTGATAGGATAGCCTCTTATGGAGAAATTCTGATTTAAAATTGAATGAGTTAATACAGCCACCGCCCTATATTCCTTTTTTCCGCGCTGAATTCCACTCCTGCCTTGACCAACTCGCGTCCATCAGCTTGATAAGGAATCAAATATCCTTTTTCATCAATCTGCTGCAAAGCTTGTTCGGCGGTTCCATTCAGTTTAAACTCAAATACATAAATATACTTTGGAGTTTTCACTACGGCATCAGCTCGTCCACGGGCGCTAAGCACCTCTGCTCCGGTGAATTGCCCCATCAATTTGAATACTAAATAGAAGACAACCTGATAATGGCGTTCGGTCTTTTCATTCAGTTCATATGGAAAATCTGCAAAGAAAGCTTGCAGGCGAGTAAGGAAAGCGTCGATATCGCCGTTCTCCAATTCACGTACAAATTTACTAATGTAGAACCCACGCTCGTCATCTACCACTGATGTATAATAAGGAACCAAGAAATCCATAAATCCATATCGTACTTCATCATTGGGAAACTCCAATAGATAGTTCCCGAAACGCTTATCATAGTCTTTTATTGTCAAATACCCACTCTGATAAATCAGCGGAATAGGATTATTGGCCTCCACTCTGTATTCTGTAAAGGAGGAAGCGGCAGCCTCTACTCCATCAATCAATATTCGCAAATCATACTCACTCTTTTTGAGCAATTCAACCAAAAAAGTAGGAGTGCCCGTTTGGAACCAATAGTTGCTAAACTTATACCCATCAAAAACATTAAGTACGTTGAACGGATTGAATACCCCCTCTGTGAACTCACAAAAATGATAGCCGTCATATAAAGCCGTCATTTTATTTAATGTTTCTTCATAAGTCAGTCCATTCGTTTCTGCCAACTGATTCAGTTCCGGCATAAAAGTATCCTCCAACTCCTGTCGTGTAATACCACAAACCGTGGCATACTGGGGTTTCATACTGATATCATTCAACTGGTTCAAATCACTGAATACACTGACTTGCGCAAACTTGGTCACACCGGTAAGGAAAACAAAGCGAAGATAGCGGTCGGTACTTTTCAACACGCCATAGAAAGCTTTCAATGTCTTACGATAATCATCCAGTAAAGCGTCATTGTCTAATGCCTGCAATAATGGTTTGTCATATTCATCGACAAGCACTACTGTTCCGCAGCCGGACTGTTCGCTGGCACGGCGGATTACGCCGGAAAAGCGTCCCGACAGAGTTTCCTCATCCTCTCCTTTGCCGTATTTTTGTTCCCATTGGGTCAGCTGTCTGCTAAGAATTTCAACCAATGCCTGAGGAGAATCATATTTTTCCGCATTCAAATCCAAGTGCAATACAGGATGCCTTTTCCACTCTTTTTCCAAGTCGGATATAATTAGCCCTTCAAACAATTCTTTCTTTCCTTCAAAATAGGCTTCAAAAGTAGAGAGAAGAAGACTCTTGCCGAAACGACGAGGACGGTTCAGAAAATAAGGTTTGCCTGTGTTAGCCATTTGCCACACAAAAGCGGTTTTATCTACATAGAGATAATTCTCTTTGCGAATCTCTGCAAAAGTCTGTATTCCTATCGGAAGTTTACGCAATATTCCGTCCATCATCTTTCTTCTATTTGTAATGATTCAAAGATAATCATCTTCATGGGAATACGCATACAAACTCTATAAGAAACATAGGAATCTTTTCATAGACAATATTTCATTCTATTTTTATACGGCTATAAATTACTCATTGGTAGATATATAGTGTAACGACCCTCTTTCTTGATAAATAGTATCATAAATACCACTATTAAGATAATTGCCCTTCACCGGTTTCACCTACTCTCGGAATGCCGATGAATAAGGCAATAGCGGGTGAAGGGGAGGGGTGAAATCAGGGTGAAACCGGCATTTTCGGTTTCACCCTGATTTTGCGGAGACGCTTACAGGAGACGCTTACTCAAAATATTCCTTGAGCTAAAACAAATATCATTATAGCATATCCGGATATTATTATAGCTAATCTGTATATCATTATAGCTAATGAAAATATGCTTATAGCAAATCCATTGTCAGGTATTAATAGATGAACTGTCAGCTATTAATACCTTAGTTGTTAGCTGTTAATGTCCTGAGTTTCATTTATTAATACTTGAGTTGTCATATTTATGTATTCAATATATTGGAACTATATCCCTATCATATTAAATCTATATGGACACAATAGAGATACGATAGAACTATATTTTCAACAGCCGATATGGGAAAATTTCATAGGTGAAAGCGAAAACGAAGGGGTTCACCTTATTTCAGTGACTGCCTTCACCCGTAATCGTCTTATCTACAGCGTTTAACCTCTAAGGTGAAAGCGGTGAAACTTAAAAATTGAAAGTTTGTGTTACTAATGCAAATCAACAGTAAAAAAATGCTCATTCATTTTCGATTGTATTGAGTTGCAACATAAAGCTATATAACAAAAGATATAAGTCGGCATAACCTAATGTAACATATTATTAACATCAGTCTGATGAAAATAGTTAAAACAAAGTACGTTTTTTTATCAAGACGCTTTTGGAACTCTTGATACATTAGGTCGTTTGCAACAAATTCTCTACATTTGTGCCATTAACTTGACTAATATATCCATGGAGCAGCATACTGAGACTTTAATAGTAGAGCAGTTGAAATCAGGCAATGAAGATGCCTATCAATATATCTATGCCCATCATTATGCTCTATTATGCCATGTCGCCAATGGCTATGTGAAAGACTCTTTTCTGGCAGAAACCATTGTCGGAGATACTATTTTTCATTTATGGGAGATTCGCGAGTCGTTGGAGATATCCGTTTCTATTCGCAGTTATTTGCTGAGAGCTGTTCGCAACCGTTGCATCAACTATCTTAATTCTGAGTATGAAAGGAGAGAAATCGCGTTTTCGGCTTTGATGCCTGATGAGATATCGGATGATAAAGTCGTATTGACAGATTCGCATCCGTTGGGAATGTTATTGGAACGTGAATTGGAAGAGGAAATATATAAAGCCATCGACAAACTTCCCGATGAATGCCGTCGTGTTTTCAATAAAAGTCGTTTTGAAGGAAAATCATACGAAGAAATATCTCAAGACTTGGGAATCTCTATTAATACTGTAAAATATCATATAAAGAATGCATTGGCAGCACTGCAAAAGAACTTAGGTAAGTATTTAGTTGCTTTATTTTTATTTTTCTTCGGAT
Source organism: uncultured Bacteroides sp. (assembly GCA_934716785.1). Classification (GTDB taxonomy): domain Bacteria; phylum Bacteroidota; class Bacteroidia; order Bacteroidales; family Bacteroidaceae; genus Bacteroides. The sequence continues at coordinate 3,709 of CAKUYM010000052.1, forward strand.
AAAAACAAAAATAATTTATTATTTGACTACCCTTAATTAAAAAAATACTGTCTCCTTTATAGAAAGCAAAAATATGGAAGAAGAAAATATACATATTGACGAATTGATTGCCGACTACCTGACCGGAAGCTTGGATGAGAAAGAACTGACTGAATTGAAAGTCTGGATGGCTGCATCGGCTGAAAACGAAGCATACTTTATTCGGAAACGTGAAGTGTGGTTTTCGGCAGTGAGCCGTGAAGCGGAATCTGTATATGATAAAGACAAGGCTTTCGAGAGTTTCAGAGAACGCGTCCACAGTCGGAAGAAGGAGCAGAAATCCTTACCACGAGAATTCAGTTTGTCGGCTTTGTGGCGCTATGCGGCAGTTGTAGCAGTGATAATTGCAGTGGGATTTCTTTCATATTGGCGGGGCGAGGTGAACGTGAAAGAAACTTTCGCGGATATTTCGGTAGAAGCCCCTTTGGGCTCGAAAACCAAGCTTTATCTGCCGGACGGCACATTGGTATGGCTGAATGCCGGTTCACGGATGACCTATTCGCAAGGCTTCGGATTCGATAATCGTGTGGTGGCACTGGAGGGAGAAGGATATTTTGAAGTTGAACGAAATGAAAAAATACCTTTCTATGTGAAGACAAAAGACTTGCAGCTGCGTGTGTTGGGAACAAAATTCAATTTCCGTGACTACCCCGAAGACCGTGAAGTCGTAGTCTCGTTATTAGAAGGGAAAGTAGAATTAAATAATAAATTGAAAAACGAAAAAGCAGCATTCCTTGTGCCTGACGAAAGGGCCGTGCTAAATAAGTCGAACGGGCTGATGACGGTAGAGTCGGTAACGGCATCCAATGCTTCCCAATGGACGGACGGCTATCTGTTTTTCGACGAGGAACTTCTGCCGGATATAACAAAAGAGTTGGAACGCAGCTATAATGTAAAGATTCACATAGCCAATGACTCTTTAAATAACTTCCGCTTCTATGGTAATTTTGTTCGTCGAGAGCAAAACATACAGGAAGTGCTTGATGCCTTGGCGTCAACCGAAGAGATACGATATAAGATTGAAGAACGTACCATAACAATCTATTAACCGGTTACCAGAGATGATATGATATTATGATTGTTTAACCTTAAAAAAACTGAAGAATATGAGCAAAGAAAAGAATACGGAATAGCATTTAGCTGATTGGTAAGAAGAGAATATGATAAAAAGCCGGAAGATCTCGAACATCTCCCGGCTACCGGATCTCTTCTTCAACAACTTTCAAGCGTGAACATGTTTTCAAAAGAGAGTATGCAAAGTTAGCAAAAACTTCTCTTTTAAAACGAGTTATTTAAGTCTTAATCAAATATTTGTTTATTTTATGAATTATAGGAAGAAGGCCATATTTATGGTCGTGGCTCTCTTTTGCCTTAACATAACAATGCTGGCACAAGCTGTTTCATTGAAAATGAATAATGTTTCAGTGAAAGAGGCAATGACGCAATTGAAAAATAAAAGCGGATACTTTTTCGTATATAAAGTAGGAGATTTGGATACAAAGAAAATCGTCAATGTAGAGGCTAAACAGTTGAATGAGGCTATCGAGCAGATTTTATACGGGCAGGACGTTGATTATGAGGTAAAAGGTAAAAATATAATAGTACAGAAAGGACAACGTCCCAATACCCCTGCCAATGCGAAAAAGTCTAAAGTAACAGGTGTAGTGAAGAGCGAGAATGGTGAATTGATCATCGGCGCTACTGTAAAGGAAAAAGGAACTTCTAATGGAACAGTGTCTGATTTGGATGCGAAGTTTTCGTTGAATGTATTTCCGGGAGCCGTATTGGAGGTATCTTATATTGGCTATCAGACAAAGGAAGTGAAAGTCGGGAACCAGACGGCCCTGTCCATAACATTAGTTGAAGATCAACAGGTCTTGGATGAAGTTGTAGTAGTGGGCTATGGTACACAGAAGAAAGGTCACCTTACCGGTTCTGTAACCACAGTCCTTTCGAAAGAGCTGTTGAAAGCACCCATGCAGAATGTATCAAACTTATTGACAGGTAAGGTGTCCGGACTCACCAGCATTCAGTCTTCGGGAAAACCAGGCTCGGATGGAACCACGATGTACGTGCGTGGACTTAATTCGTTTTCCGGCAATGGTCCTATGGTTATCGTAGACGGGGTGTCTCGGCCTATGGATTATGTGAACCCTAACGATATTGAAAGCATTTCTGTATTGAAAGATGCAGCGGCATCTATTTATGGTGTGCAAGGCGCCAACGGTGTAATCTTGATTACTACCAAATCGGGCGCTGAGGGGCCTGCCAAAATTTCTTATGATGGCTCTGTAACCTTTACACGAAATACGGCTATGCCCGAACTGTTGAATGCCAGCGAATATATGTATTGGCATAACAAGGCTCGTGAGATGGACGGATTGACTCCGTTGTGGACGGCAGACATCCAAAACAAGGTGATGAGCAACGATCCTAACAGTATTTGGGGAGAAACCGATTGGTTGGATATGATATTCCGCACGGGCATCACTCACCAGCATAACCTTTCGGCTTCAGGAGGCACGGAAAGAGTAAAATATTTTGCCAGTGTCGGTTATATGAATCAAGAAGGAACGATGAAGAATACCAGCTTTACTCGTTACAATGTACGTACCAACTTGGATGTGCAAGTAGCAAAGAATTTGCGCTTCATTGTCAATCTGGCCGGATATCGTTCCGACAGAGACTGGCCGGGCACGGCTATCGACAATCAGGGAGAGTTCAACCCCGTTCGCCAGGCCATCAATTCTATTCCAATTATCAAATCAGAGTATAAGGGGATGCCTACGGCTTGGCAAGGTTCCACCTATCGGGTAAACGGCTATGCCGCTCTGATGAATTCGGGATATATAGACCAGACGCGTTATGTGTTCGATTCGAATTATAAGTTGGAATACGATTTCTCCGGTCTCACAGATGTACTGAAAGGCTTGAAAGCATCTTTCTTTGGTGCTTATAATTATAATCACACATTCGATTCAGATTATAGTAGTTATTATAAGCTATACTATATCAATAATAGCTTTGATGAGGGCATAGCCGGTGCAAGCGGCTTTACAGAGGGTGGAAGTTATTCTAAATCTTCTTCATTCGGTGATAATTGGTTGGTTCGCCCGCAAGTAGATTACACTCGCGATTTCGGCAAGCACCATGTAGGAGTCTTGTTTTTCTATGAAGCGCAAAAGGCATATTCCAATACCATGACAGGTACTAAATACGGATATTATAGCGATGATCCGGTGGACTTATCCTTAGGTACGGTATTTAAAGAGAGGCCGGTCAGCGGCTCGCATGGCTATACGGGACAAGCTTCTTATGCAGGACGTTTGAATTACGCTTACAATCAAAAATATTTGGCCGAAGTGGCTTTCCGTCGGGACGGTTCTTATGTATTTGCTCCCGAAAACCGTTGGGGATTCTTCCCGTCAGTATCGCTGGGTTGGGTTATCAGCGAAGAGCAATTCTTTAAGAAAGCTCTTCCTTTTGTAGATTACTTTAAGATTCGTGCCAGCTACGGAGAGTCCGGTAATGACAATGTGACTCCTTATCTGTATAACTCCACTTTCTCTGTGGCGCAGAACAGTATGATCTTTGGAGATGCTCCGGTTTCTCAATTCTATTCTTCGAATGCATATATTTATAGAAACCTTACTTGGTCTACCACCAAGAGCTGGAACTTAGGTCTTGATTTCAATCTGTTCGGACAAAAGCTGGGAGTGGAATTGGATGTATTCTATCAGCTGACCAAAGATATTTTGGAAAGCAGGAGCGGTAGTTATCCCACGTCATTGGGTGGATATTACCCGAGTTATCAAAATTCAGGAAAGGTAAGTAATAAAGGTTTTGAATTGACCTTGAAGCACCATAACCGCATTAATAAGGATTGGAATTATAGCTTGACCGGAAACTTCTCCTTTGCACGAAACAAAGTCTTGGCAAAAGCTGTCACGGACAACTATCCTAACTACCGTGCTCAGTTGGGCGAATCAATGAACGCTCGGTATGGTTTCGAAGCAACCGGCCTGTTCCAGACTCAGGAAGAAATAGACAACTATCCGGCTGCTCCTTCCGGAATGATACGTTTGGGTGATTTGAAATACAAGGATATCAATGGCGACGGATTGATAAATTCTACTTACGATTATGTGAAGATAGGATATGGAGGCGTGCCGGAAATAAACTTCTCTCTGAATATGGAGCTAAACTGGAAGAATTTCTACCTGACGGCACTTTGGCAGGGAGTAACACATTGCGACTATGAGCTCTCCGGTGTTTATGACACCGGCGTAACGGCTGCTACCTCTTATACCAGTTCGTTCGGAACGAATGGAAACTCACCGCGCTACTTGATCGAAGATGCGTGGACTCCGGAGAACCCGAATGCAAAATATCCGCGTTTGTCTACCATTGCCAACGGAAACAATGCATGGCGTTCTACTTGGTGGGTCGTTAACGGTGAATATCTTCGTTTGAAGAATTTGAATATCGGATACACTTTGCCTGCTTCGGTCTTGAAAAGAACTCCATTCTCAAGAGTCAACGTTTATTTGGCAGGAACCAATGTATGGACACTGAGTCACTTTAAATATGTAGACCCTGAAAGCCCCTCGGTAAGTAATGGATATTATCCTCAGCAGGCTACTTGGAGTTTGGGCATGAACGTAACATTCTAATAAATTTAAATTAGGAGAAAAGAATATGAAATTCAATGCATTTAAAATATTAGTAGGAGCGGCCATAAGCCTTAGTGTTGTATCTTGCGACGTGCTCGACTTGAATGATACAAAGAACTTATCGGATGTAGCCGTGTGGGATTCGGAGAGTGCTGCCGATATGTATGTGACTGCTTCGTATAAAACATTTTCGGACGTTTCGCAAGTGGCCAATAGCAGGGCTTGCTACTATGACAGTTATTCCGATTTGATGAAATCCACATCGTGGGATACGTATAACCATTCTTATAACAAGGCTTTACTGCAAGTCAGCGCTTTCAGTACAGGTTCCGCCGGGGCTTTCGAATGCTGGAGCGATGTGTATGGCCGAATCCGCAGAGCCAATGTGTTGCTCGACGATATCACTCGTTATGGCAGCAAGTTCGGCGAGGAGTGGTGCGATATCCGTCGGGCGGAAGTCAGACTGTGCCGGGCTTTCAGCTATTATCGGTTGATAAGGGTATATGGCGGAGTGATTCTCCGTACCGAAACATCGGGCGTCAATGGCGTAGACGATGGCTCGTATGAAGAAGATGTAAATCGTGCCAGAAGTTCGGAGGCTGATAGTTGGAATTACGTTATTTCTGAATTGCAATGGGCGGCCGAACATCTTCCCGAAAGTTGGTCTTCCGATTGGAACGGGCGTGCTACCAAAATGACTGCCTATGGCTTGATTAGCAGAATGGCTGTTTCGGCCAAGCAATGGCAAGTGGCCATCGATGCTGCCGATAAGGTGAAAGAATTGGGTGGAGCGTTGGCTTCCGATTATGCAAAAGTGTTTCAAGTAGATGGCGGACAAGACAATTCGAAAGAAATATTGTTTGCCCTCTATTATCAAAAAGGCAGCTTGACGCATAATTACGACTTGTACAACCGTCCGTTCGGAGACGGAGCGGTTTATACCACCAATTGCTATGCAGAGCATGTGCCTACTGCTGAACTGGCCGACATGTATGAATTTAAAGATGGAACAAACTTCGATTGGAATACGTATTCGGCTTCTCATGCCGATCCGTATACAGACCGTGAGCCCCGTTTCAAGGCAACCATATTATATAACGGATGTACTTGGGGAAATAGAACGATTGAATCGTATGTGGGCGGAGCCGATGGTTTCCAGGCATATACTCAAAGCGGTTCTACGAACGGACATACATGCACGGGATATTATCTTCGTAAGTATTTGCAAGAATCGAATACCGGCTTTGTCAATGATCACAGTTGGCAGTATGATGCCGTATTACGATATGCCGAAGTGCTGCTGAATAAGGCTGAAGCTTATGCCGAGCTGGATTATGCGGCGAAAGGGCAAAATGCTTTGGATGCGCTTAACGAAGTGCGCAATCGGGTAGGATTGCCTGCCAAGACATTGGTCGATGCTCCCGATAAAGAAAGCTTTATGACTTTATTGAGAAAGGAACGTTGCGTAGAACTGGCCGGAGAAGGTTTGAGATATTGGGACTTGCGCCGATGGAAGTTGGCGGAAAAAACTATCAATGGTCAAAATGCTCATGGGGTGAAGATAACTAAAGCCGATGACGGTACTTTATCTTACGAGAAAGTAGAATGTGACGGAGGCACTCCTCGTATCTTCCTCGAAAAGTATTATTATTTTTCATTGCCTACTTCCGAAACGGCTAATAATAAGCTTTGTGAGAATAACTTATATTGGTAACAAGGGCCTTAATGCTCAAAATAATAATTGAATATGAAAGTTTTTTATAAGATTGGAATATTAGTGTTTGGCTGGGTCTTGGCTTCTGCTTTATTGCAGAGTTGCGAAAAGGCGGATGATGAATTTGTGCATACGGCAAACACCATATCTCAGATGATATGCAAGGCTTCCCATACCGGTGGGGAGTATAGAGGTGAAATTACAGAATATAATAAAGACGGAAAAGAAGTAGCCGACATTACAAAAGAAGATATAGAAGGCGGATACGGATTGATTGTCTTTAAGGTTCCTGTATCGTTGAAAGACGAGGTCGATTTAACCAGCGTTTATTTGGTGGCCACTGTGACTTACGATGAGTTCATTACTCCGTCACTGACAGGTAAGCATGATATTACGGGCGAGGGCATCATTATATCTGTGAAATCTGGAGTAGGAACGGTACGCAACTATCGTGTAAGAGGCGAATACGAATAAAGAATGTTTAAATTAAATTGTAGTGCAAAGATGAAAAACATTGCTTCTAATATAATATGGAGTGCGGTGATGGGCTGCTGTCTTTTGTTGGGCTCCTGTGAAGAAAGTCTGAGTGAGAAGCTTGGCAAGGAAGCCGATATCCTGATATCATTCAAGGTGACAGGTACAAGCGGTACTGTGTTTAATTCTTCCATAGAGCAGGACGATATAAAGATAAAGGTTTCTCCGTACTTGGATGCGGCAGAAGAACTGAAAGCTGCCACCCCTAAATTTTATCTCTCCAAGGGAGCTACGGTTTCTCCCGATCCGGATGAGCCTCAGAACTTTGCCCAAGAAGGCGGAGTGAAGTATACGGTGACATCGGAGGATGGGTCTAATACGCATGTGTACACTGTGACTTGGACTATCTCCGATAAGCTTCCTTACGGTTCGGGGTTCAGTTATGCCGAGATAGGTGCAAAGAAAAGTTTTGCCGAATTGGGGTATCCGGGCACTGTCGGTAATTTTAATTTGCCATCCTTGCAGTTTGGCGACCTTCAGATGTATCATGCTTATTGCGGCGATTATATCGTACTCTTGTCCAGAGGATATATAGCGGCAGGCAATTCGGAATATGGCATAAGGGTGGTGGATAAGACTACCTTGGAAAGCACCGGAACACTGAACATCGGGTCTATACCGATGGCCAATATCATGATGGTTACTTCCGACTATGTGGGCCATTGTGTGGCGGCTGTGGTGACGGATGGAAAAACAGAATTGTTCTATTGGAACAAGCCTACGGATGCTCCCGTTTCATTGGGCACGGTGGACGTTAACTTAGCTCCATCTACCAGTGACCTGTCGAATAACTTCCAAGTGGCAGGTGATGTGACTACTAAGGCCTGGGTTACAGCCTTGGCTCCTCGCAGTGCGGAAGGTGCCCATTATCGGGTGCAGATTACGAACGGGCAGCTGGCTTCTACCTATTCTACCATTAAAACGGGATATTCGAGCTCCGACTGTGTAGGCTTCCAGATGATATCTCCGTTGGATGATTCCGACCAGCCCAATTATGTGGTAGGCGATACGGAAGGCAAAGCCAATGCAGCCAACAGTATCCATGCTTATATCAATACGTTCTCCGGTTCTACGTTGAGCGTGATGCCTAACTTCTGGCAGAATACCTTGCAAACGTGGTGGGTAGGGACCGGCTTCTCCACTGCACGCACAGGTGGACGTGCTCCTGTAGTATCAGCTCTGCCTATCAATGGCAAGACATATTGCGTGGTAACAAGTGGAAGCGCTTGGTGGCATGCGGCAGCCGTGTTGAGTTCCGATTTGCAGAGCTTGGCTCACGAGAACCTGAATATTGCAGCATCTGTAAATCGCGCTTGGTGCTATGGCGGATGGGTAGATTGGTATTGGAATGCCGATAAGGAAGAAGCCTATCTGTCTGTGTGGTTCGGCCGTTTGGGACTGTATACTTATAAGATGACTTGTTTTGAATAAATAACAGAAAAGAAAGAGGCAATTGCTTTCTGTAAATGGGCGGAATGCAATTGCCTTTTTTATTAAATTAGTAAGATTTTATGATGCGAAAAGTTTTATTATGTACCTTTTTGAGCCTCTTTATGGCTTGCAGTGGCGAAGGAAAAGATAATGTGCGAGATTACAATCCGGATATACCGCTCACTCCTGGTGGCAAGGAAGATGTAGAATCCAAGCCTAAGGCTATGTGGATAGATGCACATGCCAATTTTAGCCGTTTATCTACCAAAGAAGCTATAACGATGTATCTGGAGAAGATAAAGAGCGTGGGGTTGAATGAAGTCTATGTAGATGTCAAACCGGGTATAGGCTACGCTTTGTACGACAGTGATATTCTTCCTAAGTTGGAGAAGTGGGGCGATGAAACGGTGAAGCGTGATTGGGATTATTTAGGATATTGGTTGTCGGAGGGCGAACGACTCGGAGTGGATGTCATCGCTTCCATCTCTACCTTGGGATACGGAGCTACCAGATATAAGCAAGGTTTGATTTATGACGATGAGGCCAAGTGGAATGGAAAGACCCAAGTGGCGATGAAGAATGGAAACTTGGAAGATATAAAAGATAATACCAATGTAGATGCCGCCATGCTGAACCCCTGCTTGACGGATGTGCAAGAGTTTGTGTTGTCGGTGGTTCAGGAAATAGTAAGGAAGTATCCCAAGCTGAAAGGTATTTCTTTGGATTATTGCCGATGGTATAATAGCGACGGAGGTGCTTGGTATGGATTCGGTGATGAAACGATAAAGGCATTCGAGGCTTATAGCGGTGAAAAGGTGAATAGCCGGACCGATATCCTTACCGCTTCGGGGGCTCCGGGAAAATTATTTGCCAAATGGATTGAATTCCGTTCGATGGTGGTGAAGAACTTGATTAGCAATATCCATGACAAGGCGAAAGCCATCAATCCTAAGTTGGAAATTCACCTATGGGCTTCTGCGCATTGGACTTCCCGGTATTCTGTGGGGCAAAATTGGGCGAGCGATAAGTATGTTCCGTCCGGTTCTGCTTACACGAGCAATTATCATAATACGGGATTTGCTAATCAGCTGGACGTGTTTATTACCGGTGCCTATGCCGATGCGGTTTGGGAGAAAGACAGTCCGGGGTCTGAATGGTCTGTAGAGCACTTTGTGAAAAACTATTCCAATTACATCCAAGGAGATTGCAAGGTATATGGGTCGTTTGCAGCTTATTCGCAGAAAACGAAAAACGAGATATCGGATGCGGTTTACCTTTGCTTGAAGAATACGGACGGAGTGATGGTATTCGAACTGTCGCATGTGATTAATTTCAATACATGGGATGGAATAAAAGAAGGAATAGAAAGGGCTGAATGATGAAGAAAGCATTGTTTTTATTGGGCATGTTGGGGCTGACTTGTTCTTACGGGTTGGCCAAGGACTATATCGTATCTTCACCCGACGGAAAAATAAAAGTAACGGTTTCTGCTGATAAGCAGTTGCGGTGGAGTGTGCAATATGGGGCGGAACGCATATTGGCTCCCAGTGTGCTATCGATGGAAATAGAGGGCATGGATACACCGTTGGGCGAACGGCCGAAAGTAGAAAAAGTATATCGTAAGGCGGTAGACGAAAGGCAAGTTGCGGTGGTTCCTACCAAGCAAAAGGTTATTCGTGATTATTATAACCAGTTGAAGTTACAGTGTAGGGGAGATTATGCGGTGACTTTTAGGGTTTACGACAATGGAGCGGCCTATCGGTTCGAAACAGACTTCAAGAAAGAAAAGGTCCGTGTAAAAAGCGAAACTGTGAGTCTGGATCTGATTCAGGGATGCGAAGCTTATTGGCCTCGTGAGAAAAATCAGGAATATATCACTCATTGCGAAGCTAAGTTCGATAAATTGCCGTTGTCTGCTCTGACCAAGGAGCAGAAAGGTTATTTGCCCATCTATTTGCAAACTCCGGCTCAAAACAGGGTGGTGCTGATGGAATCGGAACTGTGTGATTATCCTAATTTGTTCTTGGCCGGTAATGGAAGCGGCACGCTCTTGGGAGAATTTCCTCCTGTAGTATTGAAGAGTAAACTGAAAGAGGGAGCGGACAGGGATGAGGTCTTATTGGAAAAGGCAAGTTACATAGCCGAAACGGATGGCACACGGACGTATCCTTGGCGGTTGCTGATGATCGACAAAGACGACAAGGGAGTGGTGGAAAACAATCTGCCTTATCAGTTGGCCTCTCCTTCCGTGATAGAAGATACTTCTTGGATAAAGCCCGGAAAGATATCTTGGGATTGGTGGAGTACGTTGAATGTATATGGAGTAGACTTTAAAGCCGGAGTAAACACGGAAACCTATAAATACTTTATCGACTTTGCATCCAAGTATGGGCTGGAATATGTGTTGCTTGATGAAGGGTGGTCTGCAGATACTTGGAATATCAAACAGCCCATACCGGCATTGGATATGAAAGAGCTGGTGCGTTATGGAAAAGAAAAGAATGTGGGGCTGGTACTTTGGACATTGTGGAATCCGCTCGATAGGGATATGGATGAAATATTGGCATTGTATGAAGAGTGGGGCATTAAGGGAATAAAGGTCGATTTCATGCAACGTTCGGATCAGTATATGGTTAATTTTTACGAGCGTGTAGCCCGCACAGCCATGAAACATAAGTTGCTCGTCGATTTTCACGGGGCTTTCAAACCTTCCGGATTGCAAAAGAGATATCCTAATGTAATGACGTTCGAGGGTGTGTTGGGATTGGAGCACGACAAGGATTCGAGAGACATTAACCCGGTTCACGATTTGATATTACCGTTTACCCGGATGGCGGCCGGTCCCATGGATTATACGCCCGGAGCTGTAGGAAATGCTACGGCTGACGATTTTTATATAAATTTTGTCCACCCCATAAGCTTGGGCACTCGCGCCCATCAAGCGGCATTGTACATTCTTTATGAAAGTCCGCTCCAGATGCTGGCCGATTCTCCGTCCAATTATTATACGGCTCCCGATTATGTCTCTTTCATCTCCCGGATACCTACGGTTTGGGATGAAACGAAAGCCATAGAGGCTCGGATAGAGCAATTTTTGGTGATGGCGCGTCGGAGTGGCGGCAATTGGTATCTGGCCGGACTGACAGACTGGTCGGAGCGAACCATCCCTGTCAAGCTCGATTTCCTAAGTGATTCTAAGCGGTATCAAGTGCAGATATTCCGCGATGGCATGAATGCTAATGTCCATGCTTCGGATTTTTGTGTGGAAAAGAAAATAGTTTCTAAAGGCGATGTCTTGTCTCTTTCTATGGCGAAAGGCGGGGGATGGGCTGCCATATTTACTCCGATAGAATAAAACAGGAAAACTTATGAACAGAGGAATTATTAAATTGTCCTTGTTTTTAGGATTGCTGGGCGTAGGAGGATGGACCGAATGCGATGCGGCACTCGTAGACTATTATGGAACGGTAGCGGTTGCCGGCAAAGGCATTCCGAATGTGCCTGTGACCGATGGCAAGCAAATCGTTCTGACGGACAAGAAAGGAAATTACGTGATACATTCGGACGAGGAGGCAAATTTCGTATATCTGACTCTTCCGGACGGTTATAAAGTGCCGATGTCGGATGATCGGACACCGGCTTTTTACAAGCGGGTTCCCGTACAGAAGAAAAACCGGAACAGATTGGATTTTCAGTTGGAACGTTCGGAACAGAGCGATGAGAACCATGTGTTGGTAGTGTGGGCCGACCCTCAAGTATATTTCGATGAGGAAATGGATGAAGTGGAAAAGGCATCTACTGATGTGAAAGAACTCCTTAAGAAACATTATAATCAACTGCCGGCATACGGAATAGTATGTGGTGATATTATAGGCGATATCAAAAGGAAACCTGATTTTTTTGCTCCGATGATAGAGGCCGTTTCGCATGCCGAGATTCCTTTCTTTTATGTGATAGGAAACCATGATATGGATTTGGGCGGGCGAACCAATGAGTCCGCTCGCACTACTTACCAGTCTCATTTCGGACCTACCTACTATTCGTTTAATCGCGGAAAAGTTCATTATGTAGTGCTGGATGATATCTTTTTCATCGGAAAGAGCTATCTGTATGTGGGGTATCTCACCGAAAAGCAGTTCCGGTGGTTGGAACAAGATTTGAAGCAAGTGCGGCCCGGTTCTACCGTGGTGGTGGCCACGCATATACCTACTTTTTCCAGAGAAGCCAGACGGAAAGAATGGGGAAAGGAATCTACCATGAAAGTGATGAACAACCGTGCGGCGCTATACGAACTGCTGAAGCCATACAATGTGCATATCATGTCCGGACACGAACATTATAACGAAAACTATGTATTGGCCGATAATTTATACGAGCATGTGCACGCTCCGCTGTCTACACTCTTTTGGCAAGCGCCTTGGGCGTGCGACGGCACTCCCGGCGGATATGCGGTGTATGAATTTAAAGGCGGTGACGTATCTTGGTATTACAAATGCGTAGGTCGGGAAAGGGATTATCAGTTCCAGCTATATCCTGTAGGAGCATTCCGAAAGAAGCCGGATGCCATATTGGCAAATATCTGGAATTACGATTCTACTTGGAACGTAAAATGGTTTGAGAATGGTATCGAGCGTGGCGATATGAAGCAGATTTCCGGATACGACCCCTCCATAGCCAATTACTGCGAGAGGTTTAACGCCACGTTTAAGCACAAATATATCGGAGCCGATGTGACGGAACATCTGTTTTATGCCGTTCCACAGTTGGAAAATTCAAAAATCCGTGTGGAGGTGACTGACCATTGCGGACGGAAATATGTGCAAGAGTTAGAAAATAAAAAGAAGTGATTACATATGGTAAACTTAAATAATAAATGTAGCAGATGGATGCTATTCTGTGTATTGGCGTCTCTCTGTCTCTTTTCTTGCGGAGAAGAAAAGGAACTGTCCGTGTGTTCGCCGGATGGGAATATTCGGCTGAACGTGAATGCGGACAATCAAGTGATAACTTACTCTGTAGAATCTGTAGAAAAGGGAAAAACTGCCATTTTGCTGCCGTCTAAATTAGGATTCTTATTGGCGGGTGGAGATAGCTTGAATCGATTTGTGGTGAATAAAACCGAGCACGCTTCTTTCGATGAAACATGGGAGCAGCCTTGGGGCGAGAGCCGATTGGTGAGAAATCATTATAATGAATTGAAAGTATATTTGAAGGAAGCAGACGGTAACAGAAAGGTAAACATTGTGTTTCGGCTGTTCAATGACGGATTGGGATACAGGTATGAGTTCCCCGCACAGGATGGGTTGGATTCGTTAGTCATACTGAAGGAACAGACAGAATTTAAAATGCCGCGTGTGCATAAAGCATGGTGGATTACCGCTTCCGATCCTTACTATGAGCAATTGGCCAAGCTGTCGCCTATAAGCCAATTAGATACGGTACGCACTCCGCTTACAATGGAAACAGCCGATGGAAAATATCTGTCTATACATGAGGCAAACTTGACAGATTTTCCCAAAATGAACCTCACGGTGAAAGATTCGGCTACGTTGTGTGCTTCTTTGGTACCTTGGTCCAATGGAGTAGCGGCCTATGTAAAGGCGCCGTTTGTCACTCCTTGGCGCACAATGGTGATAGCCGACAAACCGGGCGATCTGGTTACATCACACATTATGTTGAATTTGAACGAGCCTTGCAAGATAAAGGATACGTCTTGGATTAAGCCGGGCAAGTATATCGGCATTTGGTGGGAGATGCATTTAGGAAAGGGCACTTGGTATTACGGTCCCAAGCATGCGGCTACTACGGCTCATACGAAAGAGTATATCGACTTTGCGGCAGCCAATGGCATGTCGGGAGTTTTGGTGGAAGGATGGAACAAGGGCTGGGAAGGCAACTGGATGAAACATGGCGATTCATTGGACTTCACCCAACCTTATCCCGATTTCGACATAAAGGCCATTACGGATTATGCCAAAGCGAAAGGGGTGGAACTGATAGGGCATCACGAAACGGCGGCGGCTACCCGGAATTATGAGAACCAGCTCGATAAGGCTTTCGCTTTTTATCAAAGCTATGGGGTACATGTGGTGAAAACCGGATATGTAAATGTGCTGATGGAC